>JAIPIO010000013.1 GCA_021734595.1 Kiritimatiellales bacterium
AGGATGGTGTCCACCCACTGGAAGTAGTGGTTGATGCTCTTGGGGAGGTCGGGTTTTTCAAGCTTGGCATGGATTTCCTGCGGATAGAAGCGCGGAGCACCGATGTGCGGCAGCAGCATGCTTCCTTCTTCGCCGATGATGAAGGCCCCCTGTTTGGGTAGTTTTTGGCCTTCCGGCAGATTGATGTCCGGGGCGCTGCCGGGGCCGGCGCCCTCGCCATCGTACCAAATCCATTCGAAGTCCGAGGTGGTGCGTTCGGTGGGCGCAAAGCCAAGGCGGACGGTGTTTGTTTCCGGGTGCCCGAAGCCGTTGGGCGCGCGACAGTCGGTCATCACCCATTTGGGCGGCTCAAGGCCAAGGCCGTTGAAGGGAGTGTCGTAGATATGCACGCCCATGTCGCCGAGGGTGCCGCACCCGAAGTCAATGAACTTGCGCCAGTTGCTGCGGTGGTACTTGCCTTCGTGGTAGGGGTGTTTCGGGGCGGTGCCGAGGTACAGGTTCCAGTCGAATCCGGTGGGGATGGGATCGGCGCCGGGGAAGGGCGCCCCGTCGTAGCCCCAGCTTTTGCCGGACCAGACGTAGACCTTCTTGATTTTGCCGATGACACCTTGCCGGAGGAAGTGCGTTGCCATCCGGTACTCGAGCCCGGAATGGCACTGGATGCCCATCTGGGTGACGAGGCCGGTTTTTGCTGCCATATCAATCAACTGGCGGGATTCGTAGATGTCGTGGGTGAGCGGTTTTTGGGTAAAGACGTGCTTGCCGAGCTTCATGGCGGCCATGGTGGCGGGGCAGTGGGCGTGGTCGGGGGTGGCGACGATGACGGCGTCGATCTGGTTGCCCATGTCGGCGAACATTTTGCGGTAGTCCTGGTAGCGCTTGGCTTCGGCAAAGGGTAGCGGTTGGGGCTTTTGATCATCGTTGCCCTTCTTCTTTTTTTTCTTTTTGCCGGTGCTGTTGAGCTCCCGCAGGTCGGGATCGCACAGGGCGACAATTTCGGTTTTGGGATGGGCGGCAACCGCTCGGGTGTTGCCTTTCCCCTGCGAGCCGTAGCCGATGGTGGCAACGTTGAGTTTGCTGTTGGGCGATTGCGACCAAACACCCGACGGCAGGAGGTTAAACCCGGCAATGGCGGTCGAGGCTTTGATAAAATGTTGTCTGTTGATGTTTGTTTTCATGTTCCTCCTTCTCTATTCGTTTAGATACGTAACGACAGCAATGCCACATGTTGGACACACTTATATTGATCGGTCAAATATAAAGTGGCCGCCTGATTTTTCCAACCATTGGAAAAGTATTGGCGGATGTTTCCAATGGTTGGAAGTAGCCTAGTAGTTGCGGTAGTTGCGGGTGACGAGCCTGGTGGCTTCCGGCGAGTTGGTGAATTGCATCGCCTTGGAATTCCAGTTGAGCTTTTTGCCCGGGAAGCGGTTGGCAACCACGCCCAGCAGCACGGTTTCCACCATTTTGGATGCGTACCCGAAGTGGGCCGTTGTGCCGGACTCCGTCCCCAGTATCGTGTTGATCCAGTTGTCATAGTGGCTGACATTTGCCGGAAGATCCGGCTTCACCTTGTAGAACTTTTCGTTGAGCTTCCGGGGGTAGAACTGTGGGCCGCCGACATGGGGTAGAAGCATGGTCCCTTCTTCCCCGATCACAAAGGCACCTTGCTGGGGAAAGCTCTGTTCTTCCAGCAATTCGCGCTCAGGGATTTTGTTCAGAGGGGAGAGGTCGCCGTCGAACCACGTCCAGGTGAAATCCTTGGTGGTCAGCTCGGTAGGGGCAAATCCCAGATCAATCCTGTTTGCTTCAGGATGGCCGAATCCCGTTGGGGCACGGCACTTGGCAATCACCCACTCGGCTGGTTCGAGGCCGAGGGCATTGAACGGGGTGTCGTAGATGTGTACGCCCATATCGCCGAGGGTGCCGCAGCCGAAATCAATCATTCTGCGCCATTCCATGGTGTGGTATTTTCCCTCCAGATACGGCCGTTTCGGGGCGGTTTCAAGCCAGACGTTCCAGTCGAGGGTTTTCGGCACCGGATCGCTTCCGGTGTAGGGTGCGCCGTCATAGCCCCAGTTTTTAAAGGACCATACGTAGACTTTTTTTATTTTGCCGAGGAAGCCGGATTTAATGACGTGGTTGCCCAGCCGGTAGGCAAGGCTGGACTGATTCTGCGTTCCCATCTGGGTCGCCACTCCGGTTCGCTTTGCCGTTGCTGCCAAAATTTTCGCTTCGGAGATTTCATGGGTGAGCGGTTTTTGCACATACACATGCTTGCCGAGCTTCATTGCGTCGACCGTTGGGTTGTAGTGGGCGTGGTCGGGGGTTGCAACGATTACGGCGTCCACCTGGCCTGCCATGGTTGAAAGCATTTCCCGGTAGTCTTGGAACCGCTTGGCGTCGGGATGGCCGATTCCTTTGTTTTTTCTCTTTTTCTTGCCCGGTTTTCCGTCGCCTGCGACGGAGAGTTTTGCGAGGTCGGGATCGCACAGCGCTACGATTTCGGTTTTCTCATGTGCGGCAACATTCTTGAGGTCGACCGTTCCCTTGCCGCCACATCCGATGCAGGCGACATGGAGCTGGCTGTTGGGCGACTTCGACCAGACGCCGGAGGGTAGCAGGTTGAAGGCGGCAACCGCGGTTGAGGTTTTGATGAAGTTTTGTCTGTTGACGGCAGCTTTCATACGTTCTCCTTGTTTGCTGAAATTAAGCTTTGCGAAAGCAGGTTGCAGTTCGGTTAAAGCGCCCGGATCTGGATTTTCCTGAACTTGTAGGCATCGCCTTTGCCGTGGTGCTGAATCGCTACTGAACCTTCGGTAAAGACATCGTGAATCGTGTCAACCGTTTGTTTGCCATTGACCCACGTCTGTATGCGACTGCCCTCGCAGCGGATCTTGAAGGTGTTCCATTCACCCTCTTTGTAACAATTCCCGGCCCTTTTAAAATAGGCATCCATTCCGGTTTTGTCATCTGTTGGCCAGACCCATCCGGAACCGATGGCATAGATCGACCCGCTTTTCTGACCAGCGATTTCACATTGGTATCCCAATTGTCTGGAGCCTTCCGTGCAGCGGAATCCGATGCCCGAATTGTACGGGGGCTCAGGCATCAGCGCCTCAACGACCAGTTCGAAATCCTTGAATTTTTTCTCGTTGAGCACCCACACATTCGACGTGGCGCGAATCTCGATTATTCCACCTACGACCTTGATGTCCGCGTTGGTGTCGATGTTGCCTTTTCTATCCAGCGCCTTCCATCCGTTCATCGTCTTTCCGTCAAAGAGCTGGATCCATTCGCTTGTTTTTCCCGTCGAAGTGCATCCTGCAATGGAAGCGGCTATCATCAGAACTGCAATTGCATATTTTATCGTACACATGGGTTCCCTTGCTTTTCCTCGGCCCGTTTACGGATACCTTCGCCATTTACTTTTAAAATCAAAAGTCCGTTGTCGGTCTGGGCACTCACATACAGATAGCCATCACGGTAGATCAGATCGTGGTAGTTGTCTGTCTTCTTTGCGTCTTTATTATAGCGGGGAAAGCTCTGCCCGGCGAGGTGCACCGGTTTCGCGGGGTTGGTGATGTCGTATGCGTCGATGCTCTGGCCACCCGCGCAGAAAACAACATTGCCGGCAATGGTCAGTCCGTTGGGGCCGCGCACGTCCGAAACCGGCAGCGCGGCCACGATCTTTGGGATGGCCGGGTCGGAAATATCCACCACCACCATGTTGGCGGTGCCCGGTCCCGCCGTCAGGCGTGCCTTTACGCTGAAGCTTCCGCCGATAATGGCATAATGCCCTTTCACCTGCACGCGGTTGGCGCCAATCAGCTCTTGGGCCTCCGCCATGCCAACCAGCTTCCACTGGTCGACCGGAAGTAGTTTCCCGTTTCCCAAAACCTTGATGACACCCATTCGGCCAACGGGGGGAGTAAAACCCGCCGGATCAACAATCACGAGATGGTCGCCATAGCGGTCGATGTCGTGCGGCTTGACAAAATCAAACCGTTTGTGCGTTTCCAACGTACCGAACAGGGTTGGGTTTTTCATATCGCTTATATCAAAAGCATCGATATATCCAGATTTGCACGCAGCGAATACATAATCGTCCAGTTTGACCATGCCATTAATCGAATCAATACGAGGACGGTCTGAAATCGTTTTCAGGATAAACGGGTTGCGTGGATCCTTTACATCCAGTGACAGGAAATCCCGCGTTCCCAGCAGCAGGTGGTCGCCGACCGGAAGGACCGTTTCCGAATCCGGGATTTCCTCGCCGTTCTTGAACCACAGGATTTCCGGCTTGGCCGGGTTGGAGATGTCGATAATCGAAAGCGATTGTCCCTTGCCCGGCACAAAGGCGAGATTGCCCGATAGCGCCACATCGTGCGCGCCGCTCAACGCCTCGTCGTGCAGCGTCATCGAAACAATCGAAAACGGCTCCGCCAAGACACCCATCGCAACCAGAAAGCCCACCGACATCCAAACATTCAGTTTGCCGTTTGTTCTCATTTTTCCTTTAAACCCATTTCAGACAAAACGATACCGGTTTATCACTGTTGGACAAGGCTATCTTGCATATCAAAAACAGTACCCCTATCCGCACGCAATAATTGTGTCGAAATTCAATTAAGTGGGCTGGTAAGCTGACGGCGTATGAAAATCATATGCCTAGCCACATGTCTCTGCCTGCACCTTTCGGCGGGAGGACTCGCCGCACAGGATTCCGTTGCGATTGAGAAGGATTGGCTGGCGCAGGATAGTCGGATCTCGGCGGACAGCGACTATTTGCGTGCGTGCGCCGAGCGCAGGCAAAAGCGGCTGCGCAGGACTATGGGTGCCGTCCCATCCATCGTCTTCCTGAAAAACACGGAGTTTGGCAACGCGCCCCGGCTCGCGATGTCGCTTAGCGACGGCCCTTACGGAGGAAAACCGTTCAAGGAGGGGGCGGCGGTGGTGATGTACAGTTTCGCGACGGACGGCAAAGGCAGAACAGAAACACTGCTGGACGCCCCGGCAGGAATGATCCGCGATCTGGATGTCTCCTTTGACGGCAATCGGATTCTCTTTTCGTGGAAGAAAAACCAGCGCGATGACTACCATATTTATGAAATGACCGTTGCCACGAAGCAGGTGCGGCAGGTGACCAAGGAAAATGCCGTGGCGGATATCCAGGCGCGCTACCTGCCGGACAACCGCATCCTCTACCACTCTACGCGTTGTGTGAACGTGGTGGACTGCAACGAAAAGATCGACGTGGTGAATCTCTATACCTGCGACATGGATGGCGGGAATATTGCCCGGTTGACATACGACCAGGTTTCGACGCAGTTCCCATCCATCCTCGCAGACGGGCGCATTGTCTACACGCGCTGGGACTACAACGACCGGGGGCAAATCTACACGCAGGGGCTGTTCACGATGAACATGGACGGCACCCAGCAGACGGCGCTGTATGGAAACAATTCGTGGTATCCCACCTCGCTGATCCAGGCACGCTCCATCCCCGGAACATCTGATCTGCTCGCAATCGCCGCCGGTCATCACACGCCGCCCT
This sequence comes from Kiritimatiellales bacterium, assembly GCA_021734595.1. Lineage (GTDB taxonomy): Bacteria > Verrucomicrobiota > Kiritimatiellia > Kiritimatiellales > Pontiellaceae > JAIPIO01. The sequence goes on from JAIPIO010000013.1 coordinate 5,558, forward strand.
GCGGCAAGCTTGCGCTTGTTTCGGTGGCGCAGGGGCGCGAGGAGGGGCGGGGCGTCAAGCTGCTGGCACCGGAACGGAGCATCAAGTATGAGCGCAAGGACAAGGCGGATCAGGATGATGTTGTTTTTCAGTATCCCTATCCACTCACTCGCGATGAATTCCTGACCGGCTGTTCCCTGTTTGGAAAAAAGAAAAGCACGCATTTCGGGATCTACTGGATGAACCGCAAGGGCGAGCGCGAGCTGCTGGCATGGGATCCGGAAAACGCCTTGCGCCATCCTGTTCCGCTGATGCCGCGAAAAAAAGTTGCAGGACGCAGCGGCGTAGCGAACCCGGCTGAGAAGCACGGCCGTTTCTACGTTGACAACGTCTACTTTGGTCCTGGACTCAAAGGCGTGCCGAAAGGAACCATAAAACGGCTGCGCGTGATTGCGCTGGAGTTCCGCCCGGCGGCGGTCGGGTTGAGTGGCAACCAGGGGGAGGCGGGCAAGGCCCGCGTCTGCACGCCGGTCAGTATTTCCGGTGCATGGGACGTAAAAAAAGTGCTGGGCGACACCAAGGTTCATGAGGACGGCTCCGCTTTCTTCAAGGTTCCCGCCCGCGTCCCGGTCTATTTCCAGGCAATGGATGCCAACGGCCACGCCGTTCAGTCCATGCGGAGCTGGTCAACGCTCCAGCCCGGCGAAACATTTTCCTGCGTGGGGTGCCATGAAGACAAGAATTCAGCCCCGGTCACTTCTGGCCGGCTGTCCATGGCCATGAAGGCGGGGCCGCGGGAACTGGAACCGTTTTACGGTCCCGTGCGCGGATTTAGTTTCCTGAAGGAGGTCCAGCCGATCTTCGATGCCAAGTGCATCGAGTGCCACAACGGAAAAAAGAAATTCAGCCTGCTTGGTCGCCCCGTTAACGAGGAGAGAAGCAGAAGGAAATGGACGGAGTCGTACATCAGCCTGCTGCAGGCCGAGGGGAAGAAAACCCGCTATGCCAAGTCGAACAAGATGATCAACTGGATTTCGCCGCAGTCCGGGCCCGTCATGCTGGAACCCTATTCGTTCGGTGCTGCAAAAAGCCCGATGCTCGCCATGCTCAGGAAGGGGCACCAGAAAGTGGATATCACCGTTGAGGAATATGAAAAACTTGCCTGCTGGATCGATCTGGTTGTACCCTTCTGCGGCGACTACACCGAGGCCAACGGCTGGAGCGAACAGGAGAAAGGCTGGTATACCCGGCAGGTCGAAAAACAGCGGCGGCTGGCCGCGCTTGAAAACCGGGAGTAAACGCATGGAAACACTCGGAGACATACGCGAACTCGAAGCCATTAAACGGCTGACGCAAAAGCTCGGCACCAATCCCTATCTGCGTACCGGGGCGGGGGACGACTGCGCGGTGGCGGAAGTTCCAGGGTCTGGAACCGACCAGGTCTTCACCACCGATCCCGTCATCGAAAACGTCCACTTTCTGCCGTCCGACGAACCGTATCTGATTGGTAGCAAGGCCGTCGGCAGGGTGCTGAGCGATATCGCCGCGATGGGGGCAAGACCGCAGTGGTTGCTGGTGAACGTCGTCGCGCCTGCGGATCAGGTTTTCCAGGCATTGGAAGAAATCTACGACGGAGTTACAGACCTTGGAAAACGCTTCGGCGCAACGGTCATCGGCGGCGATCTGACCAAGGGGCCGTGTCTGGAGCTGCATGTGTTCGGAACGGGCACCCTGCCTGCTGGAAGCGCACTGCTGCGTTCGGGCGCGAAGGCTGGGGATCATGTTTTTGTGACCGGGCCGCTGGGCGGCAGCAGCAAGGGGAAACATCTCAGCTTTGTTCCGCGGGTGGAGGAGGGGATCTTTCTGCGCGAAACCGGGCTGGTGAATGCGATGATGGATATCAGCGACGGGTTGGCGACCGACCTGCGGCACATTCTCTCGCAAAGCGGGGTCGGCGCCATTCTCGATGCCGAGGCGATCCCAAAAAACGAGAAGCTCGCAAACGCGCTGTACGACGGCGAGGATTTCGAGCTGCTGCTGACCGTTTCGCCGGAACATGCCGCCCAGTTGAATTTCCAATGGCTGGAAAAGTTTGGCGAAAAACTTCCAATGATAGGAACCGTTACCGAGCAGAAGCAGGTATTGCAGTTGCGCACGGCGGATGGCACACTCCGGACATTGGAAGAACGGGCGTTTGAGCATTTTATGGATATGAAGCAAAGGGAGGAATGAGATGAGTGAACTCATGGACCGGGTTGTTGAAATTGTATGCCATCCGCAGCTGGCGGGGCTATCGACCGTTACGGAAGGCGGATTGCCCTGGGTGCGGTATGTGATGATTGAGGGCCAGGACGACATGACGATCCGCTGTGCCACGTTTATCAACGCGCGCAAGGTGGCGCAGATCAAGAAGAATCCGGAAGTGCATCTGACCTGCGGCGTCACGGATCTGAACCTGCGCAAGCCGTACCTGCAGATACAGGCGGTGGCCGCGCTCACCACCGACCAGGCGGAGCGGGCCGCATTCTGGAATCCGGGACTGGCGCAGATTTTCAAGGGGCCGGACGATCCCAGCTACGGGCTACTCATCATTCTGCCGTACCGGATTGAATACTGCTCGCCCGCCAGCATGAACCCGGAGGTGTGGGATGTCCGCGAAAAAGCGGAAACAGAGGCCTTCCTCCGCGGCGAGCAGCCCATGATGCCCCCGTTGCATATCGACTGATTTCCCACCCATTGGAAGTTTTAAGCAGGGTTTTCCAATAGTAGGAAACTTGTAATGGTTCCGATTGTGTGGATACTTGTTGCTTTAAGCGTGAAATAGAAAACTGACGATTGGGGAACAGAGAATGCCGCAAGACAGATCTTTTGAATCATCCTTACACGATATTGTATACAGTATTGATACGGGCACCGGATTAAAAATCATTCGTGCGTCGCTCTACACGCTTTTCCTCGTTGTCCTGATCCTGCTCTATACGGCCACGCAGTTTCGCGGATTGAAAGACGCGGAGGCGATGGATTTGGCGCAGGTGGGTCGCAACATTACACTACAGGGCGGCATGCAGACCAAGTGTGTGCGTCCGTTGACCATGTGGAAAATCAGCCAGGTGACCCCGGAAGGCAATCCACGGATTTTGAACCATCCTGATATCCTCCACGCCCCCGCCTATCCTGCCGTACTGGCCATTGGGTTCAAGATATTCGATCTGATGGGGGTGGATATATTTTCGCTTTCCCAGCGCGGTGGTTCCGTATTGCCGGCGGAGCAGTGGTTGCTGATTCCGATAAACCACCTGTTTGCCGCATTAACCGGATTTATTGTTTATATGATGGGCGGCAGGCTTTTTTCCAAAGAGATCGGTTTCCTGGGGATGACGACCTATTTCCTGAGCAACGTAGTTTGGGCAGACAGTATTTCAGGGTTGGGCATTACCATGGCCTGCTTTTTCTCCGCGGCGGCGTTCTATTGCATTGTGGTGTCCATGCTCAACCGGCGGGACAGGGACTCCATGGCCGCATGGGCGGTTCCGTTTATTCTTTCCATACTGTTTGCCGCCGGTGCATTCCTGACCCGTTACATCACGGTGGCCATTGTGCCCGGCATGGCTTTTTATGCCTGGCTGATGGCAGGGCGCTTCCGTGGCGGCACACGCTACGCGATTGTGATTGTATTGCTGTTCGGAGTGATTGTTTCGCCCTGGTTGTACCGGAATTTCAAGCTATGCGGAAATCCAATGGGAATGGCGGCCTATACGGTGATGATCGATACCTCCAAGTATCCCGATAATGCCCTGGAGCGTTCTTCGGAACCGGAATTCAAGGCGAAATCGGTTTGGACGAACATGAAGCACAAGTGGATCAAGAACTATTCCGGGGAGTACCAGAACAGACTGCCGGCTATGGGCGGCGGCGTCCTTATGGCGCTGTTCTTGACAACGTTCCTTTATCATTTTGTCCGTCCGCAAGTGAACTGTTTGCGGTGGGGGGTCGGGCTGTCCATTCTGCTCATGATGATTGTTGCCGGGTTCTTTGGTGAATCGACCATCCGGATGCTGCACATATTCTGGCCATTTGTCGTTTTGTACTCGCTGGCTTTTTTTACGATCCTGATCGACCGGCTCGATCTCGGGCTGCGGCTTTACAACCTGATCCTTAAATGCGCCATCGTTGCGGTCGCCGCGCTTCCCCTTGTTTTTACCCTGCTGCCGCCTCACGGCAACCATCCCTATCCGCCATACTATGCGCCGATCATTTCGCAGGTGTCGAATATGCTGACTCCCCGCGAGGTGATGTGCACCGATATGCCGTGGGCCACGGCCTGGTACGGCGACCGGGTTTCGGTCCTGCTCCCCCAGAACTTGGATGACTTCTACGAAATCAACGACTACAAGCAGTACATCAGCGGCCTCTACATTACGACGCTCACCAAGAACAAACCGTTTGTGCGCGCGTTGCTCGACGGCCCGGAAAAAAGCTGGCTGCCGATCCTGAGTGGCCGCTATCCGCCTGATTTCCCGCTCAAGAAAGGGGTGGCGCTCAACCGGCAGGACCAGATCTTTATCAGCGACCGCGACCGCTGGAGCTCCGCAAAAAAATAGAGGAGGCATTTCATGCGCCTTATCTTCATGGGATCAAGCGAAATTGCGGTTCCTGCGCTTGAGTCAATTCTCCTGCGCGGCACCGATCAGGTGGTGTGCGTGGTTTCCCAGCCCGACCGTCCGGCAGGGCGCAACCGCAAACTGCGCCCGAGTCCGCTGAAAGCCGCCGCCGAGGGGAAACATATTCCGGTGCTGACCCCGGAGAAGGTTGGAGCGCCCGAGTCCGTGGAAGCGTTGGCGGCGCTGAAGCCCGATCTGTTCGTGGTCGTGGCGTACGGGCAGTATATCCCATCACGCGTAATCAATCTGGCTCCGCACGAAGCCATCAACCTCCATCCGTCGCTTCTACCGAAATACCGCGGCGCCGCGCCCATCCAGTGGGCCGTCGCCAACGGCGATAAAACAACCGGTGTCAGCATTATCTGCCTCGCGCAGAAAATGGACGCAGGCGACATTATCCGGCAAGCCGAACATCCCGTTGCGGACGACGATACCGCCGGGACGCTACACGATAAGCTGGCCATATTCGGCGCGGAGCTGCTGCTTCAGGCCATTGATGATATCCGTAACGGAACCGTTGTCCGCCTACCGCAGGATGATTCACAGGCGGTGGAAATCCGCAAGCTGATCAAGGAAGATGGTCGGATTGACTGGTCGTTTCCGGCGGAAACCATTCGCAACCGCATCCGCGGTTTTAATCCATGGCCTGGGTGCTGCTGCGAACTGCCGGACGGCGAGATGCTCAAGGTCTGGGCCGCGCAACTGGAAGACGGGCGGGGAACGCCGGGCGACGTGCTCGACGAGCAATTGCTCGTGGCGACGGGCGAAGGTGCGCTGCGGTTGACGGAAATCCAGCCTCCCGGTAAGAAGCGCCTGCCCGCCGCTGCATTCCTCAACGGCCATCCCATCCCTCCTGGAACCCGCCTCGCATAGTTCCAGCCATTGGAAACTGATCGGTCCATTTTTCCAATCATTGGAAAAACGCGTAAAAAAAGTTCCAAGGTTGGGAAAAAGAGGTCTTAACCTTTTCCCGACCTTGGAACCGTGAAAACAAGCCAAGGCCGAAACCCGCGGGTTTCGGCCTTGTCAAAAGACTGTATCGTCAAAATTTATTTCTTTTTGTGGCGGTCGGCACGACGCCGCTTGCGCCGCTTGTGATTGGACATTTTCGTCTTACGCCATTTCTTGATTGTACCCATGTTTTCTCCTGATTTCCTCTAAAAGAGGGTATACAGTAGCTAAGCTACGACTTTGTTCAAGCTAATTTCAATTATTCCTTCGGCTCCGTTGGCCTTCAGTTCGGGAATGATCTCCCGCACAACGGTTTCGTCTACGACGGTTTCGATGGCAAACCAGCCGTCGTCCGTTAGTTGATTGACGGTCGGAGCGTGCAGTGCGGGAAGGAGCGCCTTTACCCGCTCAAGGTTGGCGGTTTCCACGTTCAGTTTCAGCAGCACCTTGTCGTCTGCATCCAGCGCGGCTTTCAGCAGCAGGGCGATCTTTTCGAGCTTCTGCCGCTTCCAGTCGTTCGCCCAGGCATCCTGTGAGCAGAAAAACTTGGTGTACGACTCCATCAGCGTTTCAACGATCTTCAGGTTGTTTGCCCGCAGCGAGCTGCCGGTTTCGGTGATGTCCACGATGGCATCCACGAAGTCCGGAACTTTCACTTCGGTCGCACCCCAGGAAAACTCCACTTCCGCCTTTACGCCGTTCTTTTCGAGCCAACGCTCAACAATGCCGACACCTTCGGTCGCAATTTTCTTGCCTTCCAGATCCTTTACGGAGCTGATGGGGGAATCGTTCGGCACGGCCAATACCCAGCGTACGGGGCGCTTGCTCTGCTTGGAGTAGACCATGTCGCACAGATTGACCACATCGGAACCGTTGGCTTCGATCCAGTCCAGTCCGGCAATGCCGGCGTCCAGCATGCCGTGTTCAACATAGCGGCTCATTTCCTGTGCCCGCAGAATGCGGATTTCAATCTCGTCGTCGTCGATCGACGGGAAATATGAGCGCGATCCGCCCTTGATGGCGAATCCCGCTTTCTTGAACAGCGCGTACGTCGACTCCTGCAAACTGCCCTTCGGCAAACCTATTACCAGTTTATTCATAAAAACCTGCTCCGTTTGTGTTTGGGAAGTGCCGGAATATAGAGGAACCAAGCCGCCGCGTCCAAGTTCTAATTCAATAAATATGACGAAGAACTACTTAATTGGGTGAATCGTCTTTACCGCCGATGGCCAAAGCGGTATCAATATGTCCCTTCAACGCACCCGTGGCGCAACTGGATAGCGCATCTGGCTTCGAACCAGAGGGTTGCAGGTTCGAACCCTGCCGGGTGCGCCATCTTCAGTTTTCCCGGTTCACCAGATAGAGCGCGATGGCTTTGAGAACTTCGGTGTCGGCGTTGATGGAGTCGAGCGCGATGAGGGCGTCGTTGGTTAGGTCGCGAACGGTTTCCTTGGCCTTTTCCATGCCGTACACGGCGGGGTAGGTCATTTTATTCGCGTCCCTGTCGGAACCGGTCGGTTTTCCAAGCACCTCGTCGGTGGAGGTTTCATCAAGGACATCGTCCACAATCTGGAAGGCGAGGCCGATGTTTTCGCCGAAAACCGAGAAGTTGACCAGCTCGGCTTTGTTGGCGCCGGCCGCAAGGGCTCCGATGCGCACGGCCGCGCGGATGAGTACGGCGGTTTTGTTACGGTGGATAAAATCGATAAGGTCGGCGGAGGGTTCCGAGCCTTCAGCGGCGAGGTCCTCCACCTGCCCGCCGATTACACCCTGGGAGCCGGCGGCTTGGCTCAGTTCCAGCGCAAGACGCGGGTCGCCGTTTTCCGCCAGAACCTGAAAAGAGAGGATCATCAGTGCATCGCCGGTCAAGATGGCATTGGCCGCACCATATTTAACATGGCAGGTCTGATTGCCGCGGCGCAGATCGTCGTCATCCATGCAGGGTAGATCGTCATGAATCAGGGTGGAGCTGTGCAACAACTCTATGGCAATGGCGGGTTTTAGGACATTCACGGCATCGGTGCCGAGTGCTTCCGCGGTGGCGAGGCAGAGTGCCGGCCGGATCCGTTTTCCGCCGGCGAGCACCGTATAGCGCATGGCCTCGTGCAGTATTGCCGGACGCGTTCCCTCATGCGGAAGATGATCCTTCAGAGCCGTATCAATCAGCGCCTGCTTCTCTTTGAGGTACGTGTTTATGTTAACCATTGGAACCTTTAGTTCTTAACTGAACGGACATTCGCCACCGGCGCAGCCGCCGCTGGGCTGTCCGGTCGGACAGGCGCCGTCGGAACAGGGCAGGGCGCGGCTCCCGGCGAACATGGCGCTGAAGGTGGAAAGCTGTCTTTCCACATCCTTTGCCCCGCACCGTTCGCAGGTGGGCTTGGTGTCCGCGTTGGGAACAAGTTTTTCAAACTCGGCTCCGCACTTTTGGCATTGGTATTCAAAAATCGGCATGGAAAGTTCCTTTGTTAGCAACATATATAAGGATTCGGGCGACAGGGTGTAAATAGAATAATGCATGAGACGTGATGCGGGATGCGAGATACAGAATGTGAATTGCTCTTTCCAATCATTGGAAAAATGGGATATTCTGTTTTCCAATCGTTGGAAAGAGGGTGGATTATGCCGATTCGTGAATATATTGCCGTGAACCGGAAAAAATCGTGCAAGCACTGCAAGGACGGGTTCGAGCAGATTGAACCGATCAATACACTGGCCAATTCAATCTGCCCGCAATGCGGCAACAGGGTGAAGCGGCAGATCTCCGCTCCGAGCGTCGGTGCGTCGCAGACCGGTCTGGACGACCGCGCCAAAAGCGCCGGATTCACCAAGCTGAAGAAACTCGGCTCTGGCGAATACGAAAAACAGTATTGAACATCGAACATTGAACATCGAACTCCCGCAATGAAAGAACTTGCCGCCGTACCCCAATTGTGGAACAGTTGCATCGAACGGACGGAGGTGGATTATGAGTAAAAGCGCAATGGTTCGGGCTAGGCTTGAGCCGGATTTGAAGGATCACGCCGAGACGGTTTTCCGCCGCCTTGGCTTGAATGCGACACAGGCCATTACGATGTTCTACAAGCAGGTCGAGCTTCGCGGCGGGCTTCCCTTTAACGTGGCCATTCCGACGGCGACCACCAAATCGACGTTCGATGCAACGGATGCGGGCCGCGATCTTGTCGTATGCGAAAATGTGGACGATATGTTTGATCAACTGGGAATTTGATGTACACCCCGGTTTATACGAAGCAGTTTGGGAAGGATCTCAAGCGTTGCCAGCTTCGCGGCAAGGATATGGAGAAGTTCAAGATTCTTGCCCGGACGTTGCTTTCAGGGCAGGAACTCGATCCTATTCACCGTGACCACAAACTGGTCGGCAACTATCAAGGTCGACGGGATTGCCATATCGAGTCGGACTGGTTGCTGATCTACAAGGTTGGAGAAACCGACTTGATCTTCGAGCGCATGGGAACCCATGCCGACCTGTTCAAGAAATAGATGAACCGATAACAGCGACGAAGTTACCCATGGACAAACTGGATGGACAGATTGATCGCGTCGTTTTCCGTAACGAGGAAAACGGCTTTTGCGTATTGCGGGTAAAGGTGCGGGGCCACAAGGAACTCATCACCGTTACCGGGACTGTGCCGACCATCAATTCCGGCGAGTGGATGAGCGCCGATGGCGAATGGCTGATGGACCCGCGCCACGGGAGGCAGTTCAAGGCGGAGCAGATGCGGATGTCGAAGCCGGAGACGCTCGAGGGCATTGAAAAATACCTCGCCTCCGGAATGATCAAGGGGATCGGCAAGGAATATGCCTCCCGGCTGGTGAAAACCTTCGGGCGCGATGTATTCGATGTGATTGAAAACTCCTCCGGCAAGCTCCTGAAAGTGGAGGGAATCGGCAAGATGCGCAAGGAGAGCATCAAGCAGGCGTGGGACGAGCAAAAGAGCGTCCGGCAGATTATGTCCTTTCTGTTCAGCCATGGCGTCAGCACTACCCGCGCATTCCGTATCCACAAGGTCTACGGCGAGAAGGCGATTGAGATTGTCCAGCGCGATCCCTACTGCCTGGCGCGCGACATCCGCGGCATCGGTTTCCTGATTGCCGACCAGATTGCCATGAAGCTGGGCATTGCCAAGGATTCCGACCTGCGCGCCCGCGCCGGCATTGAATTTGTGCTCGGCGAACTGACCAGTAACGGGCACTCGGCCTACCAGCGCGAAGACCTGCTCGGGCGCACCGTGGAAATGCTGGAAGTCGATTATGAGATTATCGCCAAGGCGCTGGACCACTCGCTTCAAAATGAGCGGCTGATCCAACGGACCGACCTGCGCGGCCGCGATCTGATCTATTTGCCTAAACTATACTTCGCCGAAATCGCCTTTGCCAAAAAAATCCAGGCATTGGAAAAAGGAAAGCATCCCTGCCCGGAGATCAAGTTCGACAAGGCCGTCGAATGGGTGCAGCAGCAGTCCGGCATCACGCTGGCCGACTCGCAGCGCGGTGCGCTGAAAACCGCGGTGGAATCGAAGGTGATGGTGATTACCGGTGGCCCAGGGGTTGGAAAAACAACCCTGGTGAACTCCATTCTGAAGATTTTCCGCGCCAAGAAGCTGCGCGTAGCGCTCTGTGCCCCCACGGGCCGCGCCGCCAAGCCGCTTGCCGAAACCACGGGGATGGAAGCCAAGACGATCCATCGCCTGCTGATGTACAATCCGCACAAGGGCGGCTTTGTCCATAACGGCGAAAACCCGCTGGAATGCGATGTGCTAATTGTGGATGAGTCGAGCATGATCGATATTGTGCTGGCATCGCAATTGACCGAGGCCGTTCCGCATCATGCAGCCATGATCATCGTGGGGGATGCCGACCAGCTCCCATCAGTCGGGCCGGGGCGGGTTTTGCAGGATTTGATCCACTCGGAAACGGTGCCGGTCGCGCACCTCAACGAGGTATTCCGGCAGGCCGCGCAGAGCAAAATCATCACCAATGCCCATCTGATCAATCAGGGGCAGATGCCGGAATTGCCGGAAGACAAGGAAGTCAGCGACTTCTACTTTGTCGAGGCGGACGACCCCGACAAGGCGGTTAAGATCATCAGCAAGATGGTCAGCCGTTCCGTGCCGGAAAAGTTCCGGTTTAGCCCAATGGATGAAATCCAGATCCTGACACCGATGCAGAAGGGCGAGCTGGGCGCACGGAATCTCAACCAGGTGTTCCAGCAGCTGTTGAATCCGAATGGCGACAGCGTCGAGCGGTTCGGCATGGTCTATCGCGTGGGCGACAAGGTCATGCAGACCGAAAACGACTACGACAAGGATGTCTACAACGGCGACATTGGCCGCATCCATAAAATCGATGAGGAGCAGCGCGAGCTGTCCGTCAAATACGAGGATCGCTTGGTGGTTTATGATTTCCGCGAGCTGGACGAACTGGTGCTCTCCTACGCCATCACCATCCACAAAAGCCAGGGCAGTGAGTATCCCTGCGTCATAATTCCGCTGCACACCCAGCATTATGTTTTGCTCCAGCGCAGCCTGATCTACACCGCCGTCACCCGCGCGAAAAAACTTGTGATCGTCGTCGGCACCAAAAAAGCCCTCGGCCTCGCCATTACCCGCGCCGAATCCCGTGAGCGCGTCACTACGCTCACCGACCGGTTGAAGGAATTTTCCTAATCGTTGTTTTTGAACAGGCGGCTGGCTAGCAGTCCAATCGTGAAGGCGACGAGGAATGAAAAGGGGAAGTAGTAGACCCAGTGGGCCTCGACCACCTTTTGCAGCCACAGCGTGGCGGGAACGGAAACCGCGAGACCGACGAGCCAACCATAAAAGTTTCCGCGACGCGTCAGAATCCCCAGCAGGAACAGGGCGAGTACCGGTGCGCTGAACAGGCTCATGAACGATGCGAACGCCTTGATGATTCCTCCCAGCGTTGAAACATAGAAAGCCACTCCCGTGGCAAATACGCCCATCACCACCGTCAAAATCCGCGCCAGACGCACTTTGTGTTTCGCGGATTTCACGAAGTCGTTGATGATGACCGTCGCGATGGAATTGATGCCGGAATCCATGCTCGACATGGCGGCGGCAAAGACGGCGGTGATGAGTAGCCCGGAGACGCCTTGCGGCAGGTAGTGGATGATGTAGTAGGGCATGACTTTGTCGCCGGTGATGGATTCGGGAAGTTCCAATGGTTGGAAAAACGCGAAGAGCCCGAGGCCGATGAAGAGCAGCAACGCGATGAGGAAGAAGTCGGTGCAGGCGTTGAAGCTGACGGCTTTGACGGTTTTACGCAGGGAGCCGGTGGCCATGAGCCGTTGGACGGTGACTTGGTCGGTGCCGTAGTCTTGCATGAGCTGGAAGAAAAACGAAACCGCAACGATGGGACCGGACATGGCGAATAGATTGATTTTCCAGTCGGCAATATGCAACCGTCCCGTTTCCCTGGCGAGCGCCATGATGGTTTCGGTTCCGCCATCGATGCCGTTGACCAGACTCACTGCCACCCAGATGGCGCCGCCGATGAGGATGACAAACTGGACAACGTCGGTCCAGACGACGGCGGGAAGTCCGCCGGGTGCTGTGTAGGCCGTGGCGAGCAGGCCCATCATGCAGATGCAGGCCCACAGCGGAATGCCGGTAACGATCGACAATGCCATGGCGGGGGCGTAGACCACGGTACCTAGCCATCCGAGCCGCGCGAGCACGAAAAGAGCGGCCACACCGAAGTGCGCCGTTGGACCGAAGCGTTGTTCGATGTATTCATAAGAGGTGGTAACGCGCAGGCGGTGGTAGAGCGGGTAGAACAGTAGCAGGATGAACGGCGCGACAATCGGGCTCATGATGCAGACGATGATCAATGAAATGTTTTCGGAGTAGGCGGTGCCGGGCAGCCCGAGATAGGTGACGGCACTGGTGAGCGAGGCATACATACTCATGCCGACGGCCAGCCACGGCAGCTTCCTTCCGCCAAGGAAAAACATTTCGGCGCTGTCCTGTTTCCGGGCAAACAACAGGCCGATCAGTACCATGCCCGACAGGTAGATTGCCAGCACGGCATAGTTAAGTGCTCCGAATGAAACGCCTTGCATAGGTGGTTTTCTCTTTCTTTAGATTCCTGGTTGTGTCTGCTTTTCCACTGCCGATCTAATTAGAATGCACGATCGTCAATTCTAATTAGATTGAACCAGCTTGGAATGCAATTCAACTGCAAGCTTCCGGTGCATTGTTACGACGCGCTCTCCGACATAGTTCTGTGGCCACAATGCTCTGGGTAAAAGAGGGTCGTTGACCAATGCGCACCGATAGGCATTTATTTCTTCGGTGGCGAGGGCGATCAGATCCGTGGGGTCGGTTGCCGGTTGCGACAGGAGCTTGGCTTTGTTTTCCCCATACACATCGAGGAAGAGATTCTGCACCTCGTACAATGATTCGAAGTCCCATGCATCGGATACAACTTTGTCTGACGGCATGCCCAGCACGGTTCGCGCTTCAAACAGGTAGGCGAAATCAAAAAGGGCGGCGGCGTGCGTCAGATCGTCGAATTCCGGACGTATGTCAACCGGCGTGACCCAAACGCTTTTTTGCAGGCATCCCAACCGGTGTTTACGAAGAAACGATCTGAGTACATTTCTGTAGTTCCGTTCCGATTCGGGAACATCGTACATCAGCAAATACCACAGTCCGTTCCACTTCCTGTTCCAGAATTTTTCAGGACGGAGATATTCGGCGATAGAATTGGTTCCATGATCGGTAATTTTAAGCACAGGAGTTTGTCCTGCACCTTTTTCGGATACAATGAGCCCCTGTTTTCTCAGTCGATAGACCGCGTTGTTATATGCACTTCGATTGGGGTAGGACCGTTGATTAAGAAAGGCCCATGCGCCATGCGCAGCCATTGCGCCCAAGAGCTCCAGCAATTCGAGAAGATCCATGGCAATCTTCCGCTTTACGACAGGAATTGAGATGTCAGGGTGGTGGAATCGAACCCAGTTCATGCGATGAATTATCTAATTAGAATTGACGATCGTCAATTCTAATTAGATCGGTGGTGCGGAGTATTTGGCAGTGCTAGTAAGATTCCACGAGGATATTCAGCAGTTGGTCGTCACTAAGTGGAACAGGATTGCCCTTCATGCTGCTGGCGTTCTTTGCCTGTTCGATAATATGCGGGAAATCGGCTTTTTTGACGCCGAGGGAAGAGAGCCCCGGCACGTTGAGTTCGGCGCAGAGTTTTTCCAATGTCTGGAAACCATCGCTTCCAAGGAGTGTTTCCAACTCGCGAAACTTTCCAAGGATTGGAGGATTTTTATCCAGTTCTTCCAATGCTTGGAAGTTGGTTTTTACAACCATTGGAAGCAGGGCGGCGCAGACGGTGCCGTGAGGGACGTGGAACATGCCGCCGAGCGGGCCGGCGAAGCCGTGGACGGCACCGAGACCGGCGTTGGCCAGCGCCAGCCCGCCAAACAGACTGGCCAGCGCCATGTCTTCGCGGGCTGCGGCGTCGCTGCCGTCGGCATAGGCGCGGGGCAGGGCGCGGCCGGCCTTGCGGATGCCTTCGCGGCAGATTCCGTCGGTGAGCGGGTTGCTTTTGACCGAGACGAAGGCTTCGATCAGTTGGGTGAGGGCGTCAAGTCCGGTGGATGCCGTTATGGCCGGGGGCATGGACATGGTCAGTTCGGGATCAACGAGCGCGAGTGCCGGGAGCATGAGCGGGCTGCGCATGCTGACCTTGACGTTGTGTTCTTCCGAGAGCAGTACGGCGTTGCGGGTGACTTCCGCGCCAGTGCCGGCGGTGGTGGGCACGGCGATCAGGGGTGCGGCCCGGTTCTTCAAGGGTTGTCCGCTCCCGACCACTTCGAGATAATCCATTGGATTGCCGGGATTAGTGAGCAGGGCGGCGATGGCTTTCCCGGCGTCAATCACGCTGCCGCCGCCGATGGCGATGACGAAACCGCAGTTCTGTTCCCTGATCTGTTGCACGAGTCCGGTTATGTGGCCGATGGTCGGTTCGCCGCAGACGCTGAACTGCCGGGGGGAGAAACCGCGGTTTTCCAATGCCTGGAAAACCGGCGCGGAGCGCGCCGTGCTATTGCCGGTGATAAAGGCCGGTTTCTTTCCGAAGTCCGCGCAGATTCCGGGCAGTTCCCCGATTACACCGGGGCCGAAAACAATCCGCTGGCTGGTGGCAAACTCAAACTTCACTTTATCGTCTCCGTTAGTTGGAGAGAGAGCATAATTTACGTGTTGCCCATGTCGAGAATGATTTTGACAATAAGATTCAATGCGTTAAATTCCGTGGTCTTTTGCGATGGGGAGTACTGATGCCGACATATGAATATGAATGTACAAAATGTGGCCATGAATTTGAAGAATTTCAGAGCATGTCCGCCGAACCGCTTAAAACCTGCCCGGAATGCAAGGGAAAGGTGAAGCGTCTGCTGGGAACAGGTGCCGGCGTTCTTTTCAAAGGTTCCGGCTTTTACCA
Organism: Kiritimatiellales bacterium; assembly: GCA_021734595.1. Classification (GTDB taxonomy): domain Bacteria; phylum Verrucomicrobiota; class Kiritimatiellia; order Kiritimatiellales; family Pontiellaceae; genus JAIPIO01. The sequence continues at coordinate 20,647 of JAIPIO010000013.1, forward strand.
GACGGACTACCGCAGTTCGGCCTATAACAAAGCGGCATCGGCGGAAAAAGCGTCGGCAACTCCGGAGAAAAGCGCTCCGAAAAAGGATAAAAAGTCCGCTTCCAATAAGGAAAATAAAAAGGCAGAGTAGCCGTCCGATTTTATCAGGAATTGTTTGGCAATCTAAAACGAGGTGATTGGATTATGAAGGATAAGAAGGAATTTTACAACGTGCTGACGGCTCTGGACGGTCAGCCCTGCGAGGAATACCAGCAACTGGAAGGCGATTTTGACTTTACCCGCTATGTTGCCAAATGTTCCAAAATCAGTTTTGAGGAAGACGCGGATTACCCGGTTTTCACCGTCCGCATCCCGCAGACGATTGCGGAAATTCCCGAGTACCTGTTTGATACGCCGGTTCGCCGTACGGCGGTTGAAGATATGCTGCTACGCAAGCTGGCGGCCAATATCGAGTCGCTGGCCCGTTATGACCGCAACGGCGTGGCCCGGAAACACATCCTTTCGGTTTCTCCGAACCAGAAAATACTTCCCCGCAACGCGCTGCAGCTGACCAAGGAGTACATCGAAGTGCGCCTGCAGATTATCCTGCCAGTTAGGGATATGGTTGTGGACGGCGAGTATCAGGCTTCCGTTGACGGCGACATGGCCAAGCAGATTTTCTTTGAAGACCTGCCGGAAGTGGTCAGCAACAGCCTGTTGTTCTGCAATCTCGACGGTAAAGAGGCGGACGAATTTGTGAACTGCATGGAAGATGCCGACCGCTTGCGCCAGTTCCTTGGTGCCAGTGGGCAGGTGTGCTTTGTTGCCGACGGCGCGCAGCTACCCCGTATTTCCGGAATGGATATTCCTGATTATGAGCGGTTTGTTCCGTTGCAGGTCGGTGAAGAAATGATTACGGATGTGGATGTTCCTCACGCCGGTTCCGTCCGCGGGTTCGGTATTCCGACGGGACTTACCCTTATTCTGGGCGAGTCGAACGGAGGGCGCGTTGATCTGATGGATGCCATTGCACAGGGAATCTACAACCATGTTCCCGGCGATGGCCGCGAATCGATTGTAACCGTCGCGGACGCGGTGGGCGTCCGCTCCGAAGTGGGCCGCAGTATTCAGCAGGTGGACATCTCCCCCTTTGTGAATGAAATGGCCGATGGCGCGGATGTTGCATCTTATTCCTCGGCCAACGCCGGGTCTTTCACTTCGCAGGCGGCATCGACCGTCGAGGCGCTTGAAGTCGGGGCGCGTGTACTGCTGTTTGACGAGCATACCTCCTCATCCACGTTCCTGTCCGCCGATACGCGGGTGCAGTCGCTGATCACGGAATCTTCCCGGAATACGCTGGCGGCGCGTGCGCGCCAGATGGTGGATGAACTGGGGGTATCAATCATCGTTGCCGGCAGCAGCCTGGTGGCGGAATATATTCCGATTGCCGACAAAATTCTGAAAATCGAAAACTTTAAAATTTCGGACATTACGGAAGAAGCAAAGGCCTTGGAGATTATCGCTCCGTCCCTGCAGGAGGGCGACACGGTTAATATCGCCTCGATGCTGAGCCGCTCCCGCTGGGTCATGCCGAGCAGTATCGATCCGAGCATCGGTCGTGAAGACTTGGTGATTGATGCGGATGACGGCTGCTTCCTGCAGTTCGGACGCTCTATCGTCGATATGGATGCGGTGACGCAGTTGGCGGACGAGGATCAGCTGCGTACCATCGGTTATGTGCTCTATTACGCCAAGTTGCGCTACATGGATGAAGGGTATCCAATACGCGAAATCCTTGATCTGGTGGACCGTGACCTGAGCAACGAAGGGCTCAACGCACTGTCGCGCGATGTTCGCGGCGACTTGGCCCGTCCGCGGCGCTATGAAGTGGCGGCCGCACTCAACCGGCTGCCGGCTTTCCGCGTATCGCACGTCACGGAATAAGGAATGAAGCTGGTTGTCCAGCGCGTAAAGCAGGCTTCGGTTACCGTCGATGGGAAAAAGATTTCCGAAATCGGGCCCGGCCTGTTGGTTCTTGCGGGGGTGTCGCACGGCGACACCCCTTTTGACGCCCGGCACTTGGCCCAGAAAACCGTCAAGCTACGCATCTTCGATGATTCCGACGATAAAATGAACCTCTCGGTTGGCGATGTCGGCGGCCAGTTGCTTGCCGTCAGCCAGTTCACCCTCTATGGTGACTGCACCAAGGGGAACCGACCCAGTTATATCCGGGCTGCGCGTCCGGAGCAGGGCGAGGCGCTCTTCAACGAATATGTCCAGGCATTGGAAACGCTCGGCTTTCCCGTGCAGACCGGCGAATTCGGCGCGGATATGAAAGTGGAACTGCTCAACGACGGTCCGGTTACCATAATCATGGAAAGCTCCGGTCGGACGAAAGATTAGGAGCCACGGATGAACGCGGATTGACACGGATATTTCTTCTGTATTCATGTGCTTGCATGTACATTCAGCAGGAACAAAATGAGGTTGAATTATGGCAAAACAGAAAACCACCGTTGGCGAAATCAATAAGGAAGTGCTGGCATTCACTGCCGGGCGCGATGTTGAACTGGACTGTGCGCTCATCACCGTCGACTGCATCGGCACCGCCGCGCATGTGACGATGCTTTCAAGGATGCCGGTCAACCCCAAGCTCATCACCGATACCGAGAAAAAAAAGGTGATTGAAGGGTTGGTGGAGATCATCGAGCTGGCCAGACAGGATGCGTTCAAAATTACCCTGGCCGACCAGGATGTACACCTTGCGGTGGAGCGTGCACTCACCAAGTCGCTCGGTGATCTGGGTAAAAAGATCCACACCTGCCGCAGCCGCAACGACCAGGTGGCGGTGGACCTGCGCCTCTACGCCAAGGAACAGATTCTCGACACGCTCGAAGAGGCGGCTGAACTGATCTCCGTGCTTGCAGCCTTTGGAAAAAAACACGAGAAAGTTCCAATGGTTGGAAGAACGCACATGCAGCCCGGCATGCCGTCCAGCGTCGGCCTGTGGGCGACCGCCCATGCCGAAAGCCTGCTCGACGACTGCGTCATGCTCATCAACGCCTACGAACTTAACGACCAGTGCCCGCTCGGTTCGGCAGCCAGCTACGGCGTGCCGCTGCCGATCGACCGCCAGCTTACCTCCGACCTGCTCGGCTTCAGCCGCCCAACGCATAATGTGCTCTACGCCAACAACGGCCGCGGCAAGATGGAGGCCATTGTGCTCGGTGCCATGAGCCAGGTGATGTTGAGCCTCTCGCGCCTCGCGCAGGATTTCATGCTCTTTACGATGCCGGAGTTTGATTACTTCAAGCTACCCGCCGAATTCTGCACCGGTAGCTCGATCATGCCGCAGAAGCAGAATCCCGATGTCTGCGAACTCGTCCGCGCCAAGGCGTCGCGCGTCAAGGCCGCTGAGCTGGGTGTGTACGACTTGGTTAAAGGATCGCCCACCGGCTACAACCGCGACCTACAGGAGGCCAAGGAGCTGTTCATGGAAGGCATCGCCACCACGCGCGCCTGTCTGCGGATCATGGCGCCGCTGGTCAAGGCGACCAAAGCCAACAAACAGAAGCTCATC
>JAIPIO010000014.1 GCA_021734595.1 Kiritimatiellales bacterium
AACCGGCCACCCACACCGGCCACCTGCACCAGAAATATATGCGCTACCAGCCCGAGGACTTCCCGATCGGCACACGCCTGTTTGCACAGGACAATGTGCGGCCTGTCAGGTCCGAGCAGGAAAAAGCGGCGGAAGAACCGGCTGGGAAAAAGAAAAAGAAGAAGCAGAAAAAAGCCAAGCCCAGCAAATCGCCCCTTGCGGCGCATGACCACAAGTGGGACCAGACTCAACCGTTCCAGTTCCGTACACTGGCGCTGACCGACGGAGTAATCGTTGGCGCGGGCTGGAAGGATTCCGTGAAGGTTCTTGGACAGGAACCCGAAGGCGGCAGCGGGTCGACGCTGATGCTGGTTGCTCCCGCTGACGGGAAAATCCTCAAGCAGGTTCCGATCGATGCCGAACCGGTGTTCGACGGCATGGCCGCCGCTTATGGAAACATCTACCTTCCGCTCAAGAACGGCACGATCGAATGCCGGAATTAGAACGCTGATATCGAAAGGAGTGCGATTATGCCAAGGATGAACCAACGGGAGTTTCTCGCAACGATGACCGGGGCGGCCATAACCGCTCCGCTACTGGCCAGAGCCGCCAAAAAGACCGATGTGCCGCCACCGCCGATGGTAACGCTCGGCAGTACCGGCATTAAAACCTCGCGCATGGCCCAGGGCACGGGGATGCGCGGCGGCAAGCGCCAGTCCAACCATACACGGGCAGGATTCGAGCACTTTGTCGGGCTCCTGCGGCATGCGTATGACCGTGGTATCAGGTTTTTTGATCTGGCTGACCAGTACGGAACCCATATCTATTTCCGCGAGGCGCTTCGCTACATCCCGCGGGAAGAGGTGACCGTTCTGACCAAATTCCAGTGGGCTTTCGACAATCTAAAAAACTCGGCCAAGCTGTCGCCGGCCCAGCAACGGCACTCAATCACCAAGGCCATTGATCGCTTCCGGCAAGAGATCGGCGTCGATGTGATCGACATATTACTCATGCACAATGTACAAAGCGCAACTTGGGACAGCGAGCTGGCGGGCTACATCGAAGTGATGCGGGAATACAAGGAGAAGGGAATCATCCGTGCCTTGGGAATGTCCTGCCATACGCTGGTGGCACTTGAACGCGCCGCCGAGCTGGACTGGGTGGAAGTGGCGCTGACCCGCATCAATCCGTACGGCAAAATCATGGATGGGAAACCGGAAGTGGTTATTCCGGTGCAGCAGCGTTTCGATAAACGCGGTGCCGCTGTGGTCGGCATGAAGATCTATGGCGCGGGGCGGCTGACCGACAAGCTCGATGAATGCATGCAGTTTGCCCAGAACCTCGGTTATCTTGACGCTATGACCATCGGCGCGGAGACCCCCGAGCAAATCGACCAGAACCTGCGGCTGATGGCAAAATATCCGGCAGTTTAGATAGTTTTCCAAGGTTTGGAAAAAGCAGAGTGCGAAATTTCCAAGGCTTGGAAAAACTGGCTGAACGACCTGCCTGTTTATGAACTGCGCGAGGAACTGACCGAGGCTGGTTCTTACCATTTGTAGATGCCAGTTTTTTTGATGAAACGTTTTCCTACGGCTTCAAGTTTATATTGACGGCGCTCCAGCCGGATCGGGCTCTCACTATGTACCAGAAGAAAAACCGTCTCTCTGGGACTGCCCCAAAGATCTCGTTTCACCATATCTTCGGCAAAGCCTCGCCCCTCTTCATTGAATAAAACCATGGTGCCAGTGGCAGAGGGATGGACATTACGGGATCCGTCATGATAAAGGCATTTGGCGGCGTATCTTCCTTTTGCCAGTTGCTGGAACTCGATCGCGCTTGTGATTTCAGTTTCGATCACCTTGCCGTCCAAATTGAAGAGTTGTGCCTTTAACTCTGTGACCGTTAATTCATCTTTCTCCGGCGGAGGCAATGTTACGGCCGGTGCGGGCTGGCTGGGCTCTGTTTTTTGCGGATGGTGTTGACCCCCTTCCAACGATAGGAATCCGTCACCATTCGCATCTCTCTGATTAAAAGAATGTGCGGCTTTCGCCGGATCAAAATTCGCCCCATACCTATCCTTCCAGGCTGCGAGACCCTCTTCTGACGACAGCCTCCCATCGCCATCGGAATCGAACCCTTCTGCCCAAGGGGGGGGCCTCCGCCCCTCGCACCGTCCCGCTCAAAAAGATGCTGATCATAAAAATCCAGATGAACGTTTTCATATTGTACCTCCTGTTCCCCTTAACCCCTACCGATAGGTATAGTCTTTTGGGGTGGTGTGACAAGGCAAAACACGGGTCAGCGGAACAGCGTCAGAACGCTTTTCTCGTCATTATTCCTGAAGTAGGGGAGGTTTGACTCGCCGATCCCCATCGGCTCGGGCCTGCGGCCCTGTCCCTGCGGGACATTCCTTCTCAGGCGTCCCACGTCCTCGCAGCGTTCAAAATAGGCCGGTTTTGCCATGCGGGATGCCGAGCCTGCCTGTCCGGGGCATGCCCCGCACCGGCAGGTATCCAACCTTGACTGGATCACCGTCTTCCACTACATCTTTAGCCATGAAATTGAACTTCAGAACGACCTCTCGGGGCGCGTGCCCCGATCGCCTGAAAAGCGATTTCCTGTTTCTGATCCGATGCGTGCCTTTCCAATGAACTCCCCGCTCGCCAGACTGGTGCTCGTCGCCGGATGCGCAGGGTGGCTCGTCGTGCCGGGACAGGTGCAGGCGCACGGTAATACGGACTTTCTCCAGACCGGCGCGAACCTCGATCTCGCGCGCGGCCTCTATCTCAACGGTTGGTTTTCCACCCATCCGGATCGGCCGAATAACCCGCGCAATCCCGTGTATCCCGAGGACCTCGTGGCAATCCGGCAAGCGGGATTCCGCTACGTGCGTATTGCGGTGAGTCCGGAGAATTTTCTCGAGGACGGCGTCTTTTCCGCGACAAACCTGTTCGCCACGCGGCTGTGGACAGCGCTTACCGACTGCCTCAATGCCGAGTTGCCCGTGCAGGTGGTGCTCTCGCCGCGCGCGGATGCAATGGATACGTGGTTTGCAACGCAGGCAGGGATGAATGCCTACAAGGCGATCGTCGGCCGGATCGCGCAGCAGCTCGCCGACTATCCCCCGAACGCGATGGCGCTCGAACTCACCGCCGAACCGGCGATCCCCGAGGGCGGATTCGCGACGTGGGATTATATCCAGGATCGGCTCTACGACGCGGCACGCACATATTTGCCGACGCAACTGATCGTGATGACAGCGGCGGATTATTCGACTATCGAGGCGCTGCCTGGCACCGACTTTTCCCGCTACACGCATTACAGCACCAACGACCAGCACGTTGTGTGGAGCTATCACAACTACCAGCCGAAGCTCTTCACATCGCAGGGCGCGCCTTTCAAGGCGGACCGCGTGGGCCAACAGCGGCTCTGGCCGTACTTCCACGACCTGCCCTTCCCCTGCACGAATGCGCAAGGACAGCCCTTCGAGAACTACTTCGACAGCGCCGCGCTCTACGCGTATCTCCTCGAGACCGGCGAGACCGCAAGTTACGAGACCGACCTCACCGATGCACAGACGCTCTTCACAGAATACTCGACCGGCACACCGGTGGACTACGATGAGCAGTGGCTGCGCAGCCGCTACCGCGACGCGGCGCGTTGGGGCCGCGACCATGGAGTGGCCGTCCTGTGCGGCGCTTTCAGCGTCACCGCAACCGGTGCGCAACCCGCAGACGCGGTGCGCTACTTCCGATACACGCGCCAAACCACCGAGAACACCGCCGGCTCCACCGGCTGGGCGGTGTGGGCGTATCTTGGCGAATTTGCGATCACCGACACAAACCGCGTGATCCGTGCCGATCTGCTCGACGCGCTCGGCATGACCGACGCCGACGAGGACGGCATCCCCGGCGCGTGGGAAATAGCACACGGTCTCGATCCCAACGACGCGACCGATGCCGCGAAAGATTCCGACGGCGACGGACAAACGAATCTCGCGGAATATCTCTCCGGCACCGCAGCGGACGATCCGCTCGATGTCTTGCGCATCCTCTCCGTGCAAAAGACGGGAGCGGTCGTGCTCATCACGTTTACGACGGTCGCCGGAAAGAGCTACCAGCTCGAACGTGTCGATCAACTTACGGAAACTTGGGTCACGGTCGGGAACAATGTGCTTGGCAATGGCGCGGCCGTTATCGCCGTTGATCCCGATGCAGGCATCCAGAACCGGCGGTTCTATCGGGTGGCGGTGCTGCCATAGTCATTCATTGGCCGCCCGTTTCTCCCCGGCCAGACCGTCGAGTTCCAAGGCAACATTATCCATGTGAAGCAGGGCCGGGGCAATTGAGGAAAAAGGGTCAGGAAAAAGGGTCCACACCTGTTACAGGGGAAACATCTGCTATAGTACAGGAGTCGGTCCGCCATGAACCCCCATGTATGCGCTCAGTGGCGAAAAGACCTGGGGGTTCAGCGCTGACAATGCTTTCTTATCGCTCTTATGCGCCGGATCGACCCCAATCAGGCCGAACAGTGGATACGACGGCTTGGTTTGTCTTGTGTTGGGGACAGCGGCATCACCTATTACACGATTGCCGAGAAACAATATCGTGGCTGTCAGCAGACAGCGGAATATGGTTTTGGTTTTCACAAGGCTGTTACCTGCAGGCGAATGAACAGCGCGGGATCCGGGTTGAAGGGTATGGTGAATATGTGATTGGTGCCGCTCCCGGTGTCGGGGATGGAGAACCACTCATGCAGATCCGTTGAGAACAGTGCACCATAGAGGATATTCTCAACGCTTGGCGGTTCATCAAAATTCACGATCACATCGTTTCCAACCACCATGGGTTGGGGTAGCAAGCTGGTGGCGTCCTGATAGGGGCTGAGCCCGAAAGCGTAGGCGATGAGATTCACGATCTTGTCGCCGTTCGAATCGGCAAGGTTGGCGGCATCACCGTCGTCTTCCGCGATGCCGAAGTGCTCGATGCGCCATGCCTCAATCGGTGTGAACGTGGAGGCTCGCAGGAAGAGCGTCTCGTCGAGGATACCTTCGGTATAGCGTACTTCATCAAAGAGCAGCCGGTTGCCGGACGTGGTACTCCCGTACTCGAGGTTGGCCGGAGGATGCGAAAAGGGCCCCTGGATGGTAACCGTTCCATCCTGCTGATAATCGGTATACATGCGAACCACGCCGGCCGGTTCATCGAAAATCATTGCCACATGGTGCCAGGTGGTGTCGTCGTTGATTCCATCGCCCTCGTCGGCGGGATCGCCGGAGGCCAAGGTGTAGTCGGCGGGGTTCCCGGTGGCACCGTCGGTGTCGACATAGACATAATCACCTTGGGCACTGCGGCTGTAATCGGGCGGGGGGATGCCAGGCAGATCCCAGCGCGAACGAACCGTTCCAAACGAAGTCGAAGCGCCGTGATTGAAGTCCACCTGCCAGGCGTGCCGGTCGCTGTTGGTTGAGCTGTCGGGATTCGGTCCGGAAAACAGCCGCCGGAGGAAGGCGTTGTAACCGGGGTGCTCGTCTTCGATTTTCAGAAAAAATTCGATGGTGAAGGAGTGGTCGCCGCCGTTGCCGACGTCCAGCGCGGGATCGTTGAGGATTTTGATGCGGGCGTTGGAATTCGAGGCGTTGAGGGCAAATTCATTGGGCCGCTTCACGCCCGCAATGGGATCAAAGATGGCCGGACCGGGAATGTTGGTGGAAAACACGGCGCTGGTGATGCCGTCGCCATCGATGGTGCCGGGATCGGCAACGTTGACGACCGTTCCGATCAAGCTCCCCTCCGATGCACCCGTTTCGTCGTGGCGCCAGTAACCCACGATGCGTGGGGCGGGGCGGTCGACGAACTGATAAACAAACGTGTTGTCCACAATCTGCGTCAGGCCATCCGGTTTCCGAACGTAGAGGCCGACGTCGAAGAACCCGTCGCTGCTTCCCGTATTGAGATTCGCGGTCAGCAGCTCCAGCGTATGTTCGCCGGCGTCAAGAAAGATGGAGGGAGCGTAGTGCGCGACTAGGCCGGCGCTGCGGTTGTCGTAGTTCATGAAAGGCTGTCCATCGATGGAGAGCTGCATCGAATCGTTGGACTTGTAGAGGAAGAAACTGTGTTCGCCGGACGTTTCGACTTCGAAGCGACCGGTGTAGCGCGCCGACAACTGGTCGACCAGTGCGATGTTGGTAACGCTGCCTAGGGGATTAGGGTCGACGTCATTCAGCTGGCCTTCGTTGCTGGCGTACCGGGTCAGGGAAGAGTTAGTGCCATCATACACGCCGATGAACAGGGCTGCATGGCTTACAACCACATCCGGCGTACCGGTAAAGGTGCTGGCACTGATCGAAGCGCCACCTTGTCCGACAAAATATTCGCCCAGGATTCCGTATTGGCGGTTGCGCGGGGCAAGCGGCGCGGTTCCTGTGAGATAGGTCGGGGCACGACTGACCGTAATCGGATTGCCGGCCACTTCGGCGCCATCGCTGCACACGGCCACCGGGACGAGTGTGTTATCTCCAAAGGCAAGCGGCGTCACATCAAGATTGATGCTGCCTGCCCCGGCTGCAAGCTGTCCGACAACGTGTCCGATGTGCCGCAACTCAATGCGGTCCACGGTGCTGCTTCCGGCAACTGAACTCACCGGGATGTTAACGGATGCCGAAGTGCCGGCGTCCACGTCGCTTCCGGCGGAAACAGACCGTCCGTCGTTGTCTACATTCACATGGCGAAGCAGGTGATTCTGGCTTTGTGCAGCCGCATTGTTGACGGCGACAAAGCGCAGCTCGTGGCGACCGTCGCTGAGCGCCGTGGTATCCACGTTGAAGGTGGCGTTGCTGCCGGGCATGGTATCGGTCATTTTGCCGTCGATGTAGAGGTCGATCCGGTCGATGCCCGTGGCCAGATTCGGATCCGAAAGTGAAGCGCTGACGGTGACGGGCACGTTGCTGCTAACGGTGGCATCTTCGGCTGGGCCGGAATCGATCACCACGGTCGGCACATCGGCGTAGGGTTGGCCCAGTGGGTCGCCGAGCATGAGCTGGAGCAGGGGGGTGCCGCTCGATTTGTAGAAAGCCTCGCCGATGGTGGAGCCATCCGCCGAGTAGAGAAAAATGTGCGAGTGCGGAAAGCGCGCGGAGATAGCATAGGGCTCAATGACCGTTCCGCTGCTGCCTCCCGCGCCGGTGTGGATGAGCTCGGCGGCCTTGGTCTGGTTGCGCGTATCAAAGTTGGAGCCGGAACTGGTCAGTGAATCCGCCCACGACCCGGGCAGATAGGTGGAACCGTTGGGAATGGTGTAGGTGGCTGCGCCGATCACGGCGCCGCGCACATCGGTGCGGTTCAGCGGTGTATTGCCGGAAACTCCGAATTCCTGAACGAAGGAGATGCCGCGCGCGGTCAGGCCGGCCTGCGTGGCGGGCCACTGGGATTCGCGGGTGTTGGAACGAATGTTGTCGTTCTCCGCGAAGTAGATGGTGCCTGCCGGCCGGGTACCGTCCGCGGAGGCTGTGCGCTGGAGGTTGCTGATCACGTCGTCCGGCGAGTTGCCGAACAGGCCGGTAAACGCCAGCGTCGTGCCGACGTAGAGATCATCGTTGGTATGGATCAACGCCTCGTTGGCGCCTTCGGTGTAGGACGCGGTGATTTCGTCGCGCGGGAAGATGGCGCGGGAGATATCTTCCGGTGTGGTGCCGCCCACCAGGGCATTGAGGTAGGTCAGCGCATAGTCGTGCGATATCGCATTGGCGGCACCGCCGCTCAGACCGGTCATGCGGAAGGGCTGGCCGAGCCAGGAAATATAGTCGATCTGGTTCCTCAGGGCGTTGGCGATGATGTGGTCGACGATGGGTTTAAGATAGGTTTCCACATAGTTGAATCCGGTGGCGGTGTCGGCCTCGGTGGCCCGATAGAAACCGACGAGCTGGCGCGGTTCGATAAAAACAATGTTGCCATCGGGGATATGGCGCAGGCGCTGATACTCGGCCGCAATCCGCACCTGATGTTCATCGCCCGGGTTGACCAGCAGCAGCAGGTTCTGTCCACCTCCGCCAGCCCGGACCGAAAGGCAGGTTCCTGTCATCAGCCAGAAAAGGATATGTGCCTTGATTGACACGCCTGATTGGAAGAGCTCTTTCACAACGCTCCTTATACAATCTATTCGGAATATGTATAGAAGAAAGCTTCCTGGCATCGAGTTGCCTTAAATTAAGTTAGCTGAATTGCCATTAAAAAAAATTTACGGCATACGAAGGCGGTAAAAACGACTTGGATAAATTGCCCATTGCGGATCGTTAAATTTGACCGAACTGCTGGTTAGGAGGTTGGTTTGAAGGGGTTCCCATATTCCACTGGTCAGATTCGTGTAGGCTTCCACCACCACCGTCATGCCGGCAGCCCAGTTTATATTGAAAGCGAAGCCACTGGGCTGTATTCCTAAATTTTGACCGCTTATTTGAATCTGTGGCAACCACGGCATAGTTGGGAGATTTGCCCATGGATTCGGCCAGTTCACAGTTTCCGGCAAGTAGTAGATGGTCGCGCTTGCGTCACCAAAGAACGCCAGAGAATCAACATCGCCGGGGGCATCGCCTTGGAAATAGATGCTGGTCAAACCGATGCAGTAGTTGAACGCATAGCGGTCGATGCTGGTGACACTGCCGGGGATTGTAATATCGGTCAGACCGATGCAGTAGTCGAACGCATAGCTCCCGATGCTGGTGACTCCGGCAGTAATTACAACGTTGGTCAGGTTGCCGCAGTCATAGAACGCATAGTCCCCGATGCTGCCGGAAATTGTAATACTGGTCAGACCGAAGCAGGAGTGGAATGCAAAGTCCCCGATGCTGGTGACACTGCCGGGAATGGCAATATCGGTCAGACCGGTGCAATATTTGAATGCAGAGCTCCCGATGCTGGCGACTCCGGTAGTGATCACGACGTTGGTCAGGTTGCCGATGCCAGAGAACGCAGAGTCCCCGATGTTGGTGACACTGCCGGGGATGGTAATATCGGTCAGCCCGGTGCAGGAGCTGAACGCAGCGTTCCCGATGTTGGCGACTCCGGTAGTGATCACGACGTTGGTCAGATTGCCGCAGTCATAGAACGCAGAGTCCCCGATGCTGGAGACACTGCCGGGGATTGTAATACTGGGCAGACTGGTGCAGGAGCTGAACGCAGCGATCCCGATGCTGGTGACTCCGGTAGAGATCACGACGTTGGTCAGGTTGCCGCAGCCATAGAACACAGCGTCCCTGATGCTGGAGACACTGCCGGGGATTATAACACTGGGCAGACCGATACAGGAGCGGAACGCATAGCTCCCGATGGTGGTGACACTGCCGGGGATTATAATACTGGTCAGACTGGTGCAGGAGTAGAACGCCCAGTTCCCGATGGTGGTGACACTGTCGGGGATTGTAATACTGGTCAGACTGGTGCGGAAACTGAACGCAGAGTTCCCGATGCTGGTGACGGGCAGACCATTAATCTCGTTGGTGATGCTCACCGCACCACCGCCGCCGAGGTATCCGGTGATAGTAATGGTGCTATTATTGGTCGTGTAAGTGTAATCTTCGGCTTGTCCTGCAACAGGCAGGAAAAACAGTAGCATCCCTGGAATGATCAGGTATTTTTTCATCGGCACCCACATCGGTTTTAATGTGACGTTCTAATCTTATTCTTCTTTATCGCCCAGCCGGGAGAGCAGCGGTCTCGGTTTTTAAGCCAGCCAGCAGTCGATTTAAGTTGTGCTGCAGAGGCTCCGGCTCCTTGGGTTTCTTCCTCCCCCGGGTAGGAAGGAAAAATCACGCCGCTAATTTGACGGCTCCTTCATATACTTTTTCCGGCGTTGCCTCCTTCAGCGCGCTGGCGGAGCCGCTCAAGATTGTAGCATATGATATACGCTTCAACGCCCCGGTCAAGCTCCCCGGCGTTCTTGTACGGTTTAAGGTAGATGTCTTCGAACTTGATGCTTCGCCAGAATCGCTCGATTACGACGTTGTCGATCCAGCGCACTTTGTCGTCCATGCGGATCATCGTCCCCAGCTCCTTGAGCCGGTCGCCCCCGCCGGCCCGGATCGAAAGACTGGTCCCCAGAATGAGCCAGAAAAAAACATGTGCCTTGATTGAACCTTCCAGACAGTGGAACTTTTCTTCCAACCCTTGGAAGCCGTCAGGCGGGGAAGAAGGTGTAGGTTTCGCCTTTTTCCAATGCCTGGAGGTAGACGGCCAGTTCAAGCTGGTGATAGTCGCCCCACATGCAGGCTTCGCCGCACGGCACCTTGCGTCCTGCGGGGATGTGGTCCCAGCCGTTGGGGTGGTGGTAGACCGAATGCAGCAGCAAACCTTCGTGTTCGGGGTCGCTGGAAAGATAGGTGTCGCTGAAGAGCGATTGCGCGGTGGTGAGTCCCGCCTTGAAATATTCTTCCGAACCCAGATAGCGGCCAAGTCGCAGCAGTCCCTGCGCGGCGATGGCGGCGGCGGAGCTGTCGACCGGTTCGTGGTCGTTGAACGGTTCGGCGGGGCGGTCGAGGTAGTCGCCAAGGTTCACGAGTCCGGGAGCGCCGGTGTCCCAGTAGGGAATGCCGTCCGTAGGTGTTTGTTCAATATAGAAGTCGGCGGTGGCACGGGCGGTCTCCTCAAAGCGCGCCAGCACGTCGGTCTTTTGTTGGCCGATGGCTTCGAATTCCTCTTCGCCGAGGGTGGACAACCACTCCAACTGTTCGGCGAAGCCGCAGAGGATCCAGGCGTGGCCGCGCGTCCAGGTGGTGAAGGGCGAGTAGCCTTGCTGGGAGCTGGGGCAGCGGTAGCGACCGTCGTTGAGGTTGAAGATCGATTCGTGGACCACGCGTCCGCGGATGTCGTAGCGGTCGCGCCCTTCGCCGAAGTAGACGTTGTATTTTGCGGTCGTTTCGGCGTGGAGAATGATCCGCTCAAGCAGGTTGATCTTTTCGTCGTGTTCGCCCATGAGCACATGGCCGAGCTGGTGGCTGACGGCTAGGGCGCGCAGCGAGCGAACCGTGTCGGAAAAGAGCGAATGCGGTCCGTTGAAGGAATAGATATAGCCGGATCCGTCGTGCGTTTTTGTCCAGCGTGCCGCCTGTACCGCACCGGATGCTTTCAGCGCCAATTCATAGAAATTGATCTCCTCCTGCGAGGCATCGATTTTTCCGCTGCGGGCCAACCGCAGCAGGTTGCCATAGGTGCTGACGTTGTTGAAGCCGTGATCGTGCACGCCGGTGTGGGTAATGTGCGGCGCCATGTGTTTAACCGTTGCTTCACGGCCCATTTCAAGGAAGGCCGCATCACCCGTGGCCTCGAACTGCAGCAGCGGCATTCCGAACTGAAAGCCCTGGGTCCATTCCGTCCAGCCACGCGCGGTGTATTGGCCTTCGATGGTGAAGACGGGCGCCCCGTCCTCGGGGTTCCAATGGTTGGAAAGTTTGTGGATCTTTTTTCCAGCGGCTGTAAAAACTTTTCCAATGTCTGGAAGAAGCGCTTCGGTTGTCAGGGACTCATTGATTTTTATCATAGACGGGTTCTTTCATTAGCAGCCGGAGTCCGGCTTGCGTTTTGTTTCATAGGTAGCACCTTTTTCGGCGATCTTCATTGACGGCTGGGCTTGGAGGTCCGCGTACATCAAACCGAGTTCCCTCGTTTTTTCAATGGAATCCTTCAACCGCTTTTGCAATGCCGAGTGAAGTGGAAGGGATTCTACTTCCCGGTAGCAGGAGTCTTTCCATTCCCACACTTCCTCCATGGATTTTGCCACGAGTCTATCCTTCATGTTCCCATCACCTCCAACGGGGTTGTCATGCGCAACGGGTAGTAGTATCCCTCGGCCTGGCTGACAATAAGCACCTTGCGCTCTTTGTTGATATTTGCCAAATGCTTGAAATTCCAACTCACTAGAACATCCATTTCAAAGATGACGGCAATCGCGATATGCATTGCATCTTCCTGTTTTTTCGGCGGGATGACGCCGTTGAGAATAAGGGACTCTGCCAAATCCGCAATTCCTGGCTGGTCACCTATATCAAGTATGGGCAACGGGTATTCCTTGACGCATCCGATTAGCCTTTCACGCTTTTCATCATTTGCGGTTCTGGTTAATTCATCGATGACCACTGGCGAAATATATGCATCGACTGTTCCATTGCGTATATAGGTTTGAAAAAAATCGATGGTGGCTTCCTTTTTTTCTGGCGCATCGTCCGCGAACAGGAAGTTGATTACCGAAGTATCAAGGTATAGCTTTAGTTTGCGCATTGTAATACCCCTTGTTCCACGATCCATTTATGTCATTTCACCGAAAGGCTTCCAAGATTCTTTTCCAGCCATGGGAAATGGGTTAGGCGGTTTGGCGAATGATGAGTTGTCCGGGCAAAAAGATTTCCTGCGGTTCGGTTGGTTCGATCACGGCGAGGAACGCCCGTTGCGCCATTTTGGCCAGCGGCTGGCGCACGGTGGTGATCGGCGGGATAAACTGCGCCGCCGCCGGGATATCGTCGAAGCCGGTTACGGCAATCCGGCTGTTTGCATCGTGCAGGGCGTGCAGCGCGCCCATGGCAATCTGGTCGGTGGCGCAGACAAGGGCATCGGCGGAGCCGGTTTTACGGGCGGTCGTCAACCCGGCGGTAAACGAATCGGCTTCATCGGAGTTCTGGATGATGAGTTTGCAATCGAGCCGTGCGGCATGTTTCGCGAGTACCTGGCCGCGCAGCTGATGGGCCGGGTGGGTGCCTGAAATATAGATCAGGTTGCGCCGGCCGGTACCGGTCAGATATTCAATAAGTTGCCGGGCGGCGTCGTCTTCATCGACGGCCACGCGGACGCTGGGTTCGTGGGGATTGCCGTGCCCGATGCGGGCGATGGGCAGCTCCTTGAAACCCTTCAGCCAATCGGCTTGCATATCGGAGCCGAGAGCGATAAGTCCGTCGATGGCGTGTTTGTGCAGCGGCTGAAGGACGCTCTCGTCGGGATGGCGGCCTTTGAAACCGGCGAGCACCAGCGAATACCTGTTTTTGTCGGCCTGGATCTGGAGCTGTTCGATGATGGCGCCGAAAAACGGGTCGTTGAAATCGTAGACCACCACGCCGATGGTGCGCGATGCCTTGCCTTTCAATGTCAGCGCGGCGGCACTGGGGACATAGCCCATTTCCCCGGCGGCCTGCATTACTTTATCAATGGTGGCCGGCGCAATGCCGATTTCCAGTGCCTTGCCCGAGAGCACCCGCGAAACCAGCGCGATAGAGACGCCCAGCTTTTCCGCAATCTGTTTTTGACTTACCGCCATAATATTATCTCAAACTTTTGAGATAATGGTTCATCCGGGAAATAAATCAAGTTTTTGCTTGTGAAAAATCGAGTGTAAACCTTAACTCAAACAATTGAGGCGTATAGTAAGAAGGAGAGCCCATGAAGAATCTGTTTGATATCAACGATAAAGTAATTGCGGTAACCGGAGCGGTCGGCGTACTGGCCGGCGGGACCGCGAAATACCTGCAGCAGCAGGGTGCGTTCGTGGTCTATCTGGACCTGTTTCAGGACAAGGTGGACGAGACGGTCGCGGATGCGAAGGCCATTTCGGACAAGTGCTGCGGGTTTGCCTGCAACGTGCTGGACCAAGCCGCGCTTGATGAAGTCTATGATAAAATCATGGCAACCTGCGGGCGGATCGATGTGCTGATCAACGGCGCGGGCGGCAATATGCCGGGCGCAACCATCGGACCCGACCAGGATGTATTTGATTTGAAGATGGAAGACTATTCCAAGGTGCTCGACCTCAACCTCAAGGGAACCGTCATGCCGACCATGACGTTTGCGAAAGCGTTCAAGGCGCAGGGTTCCGGCTGCGTGGTCAACTTTTCCTCCATGTCGGCGCCGCAGGCGCTCACCCGGGTGCTGGGCTACTCCAACGCCAAGGCGGCAATCGACAACTTTACCCGCTGGATGGCCACCGAGATGGCTCTCAAGTATGGCGACAAGATCCGCGTCAACGCCATCGCCCCCGGCTTTTTCATCAGCCACCAGAACCGTGCGCTGCTCACCAACGAAGACGGCAGCTTCACTGAACGCGGCCAGCAGGTGATCAACAACACCCCGTTTCGCCGCTTCGGCGAACAGGAAGAGGTGTATGGCACGATCCATTATCTGATTTCCGACGCGGCCTCGTTCGTCACCGGAACCGTGGCACCGGTCGATGGCGGCTTTTCCTGCTTCTCGGGTGTGTAGCGCGATGGACTGAAACAGATGCAGTATGCACATCAAGGGGCAGTACAGCCATGAAACCAGTTTTATATATTTCGGTTGCAGTTCTCCTGTACACGGTTGTATCGGTTGCGGACCAATCCGAAGCACAATCCGTCGCGTTTGATCAGGTCAGTCAACATGCTGTTGAACAGCGGCGACGGCTTTTGCTGTCCAAGTGTGCCAGGCACAAACTGGATCTGAAGGCAAAGAGTCCGAAGCTTCAGTATCCGTATATTCTGGCAAGACTGGTTACAGGGAAGGCCGATAAAGAGTGTATTGAGTATTTGCCCCGCGGAGCCAGATATCATGGCAAAGACAGTATGTTCGGTATTTCCTCGCTGGCCCGCATTCTGGCCGCGTGTGAGGAGCAGCTTCCCGAAGAAGTGGTCGAAGATATCCGGAAACAGGTCGTTCAATATCCCGACTTTCTCAGCGGCGGTACGGAAAACCACCGCGCGATGAAACGGGCCGCCGGACTGATTTTTGGAGAGCGTTGGCCGGATGACATCTTTCATCATGGGATCTCGGGTCGGGAATTGGCCGATGTCTGCCGGAAATTCGCTCGCGACTACGGGCATGGAATCTACGCCAGTTCCATGCATGAGTACCTTTCGCCGGTATACCATGCGGCAAACACCGCCCCTTGGATGACGGTGGCGGAGTATGCCCAAGACGAAGAAACACGTCTGTTGGCCCGGGCCATCGTAGACTGGATGATGGCTGATCTGGCGTTGAACTGCCACTTGGGGTCGATTATTCCGCCGCTAAATAGGTGCAAGGCGCAGCTGAAGGGATATCCGGGCCACAGTCGGCTGGGACTGGCGCAAACCATGAGTACCGCATGGCTCTACTGGGGAATAGACGTCGATGACATCGCTGTATCCGCGTCCATTGATTCGGCCAGTGTTCCACTGCATGCACAATCCGGCTATTTGCCGCATAGTGTCATAAGGAACCTTGGAGCGAAGCGAGTGGCGCTTCCATACACCGTGCGCCAATCGCGCGCGAGCAAGGGCCGGATGGAGGCTGTTGCGGCCAATGCGTATGGTTACCAAGCGCGCACCGAGTCCGAAGACGGCGCGCCGGAGGACCGGTATAATCTGCGCAGTGTCTATCTGGATCGGGACTACGCGCTTGGTGCGGGATACTTCCGGGAAAATATTTTTGATCCGTTCTACCGGACATCGATTCCCTTTGGCGCGGTGTGGCGGTCCGGTGATGAATATGCCCGGTTGGTTGTGGGCCATCCATACTGGTATGTTAACTACAAACCGAAAGCGTGGGAAGAAAGCTCTCCCGAAGACATGTGGTCGGGCATGAGTCCGTTCCAGCAAATGGTCCATTGCGAAAACGCCGCCGTTTTTCTTTTTAACATTCCAGCGGTCGATCCCTACAAGGGAACCAGGCTGCGTTGGGGTCCGAGCTGGGCAAGGCCTGCCCCCGCTGAACATCCGCTACAATCATGCTTTGCCTACTATCCTGAATCCATTGACGAAAAGATTCGGGCCGCCGATGGGTTTTTTCTGCGCGAAGGCGATGTATACATCGCCCTTCGCCCGTTGAGTGGCGAGGCTGAATGGTCAGGTTGCGCGGTCCGCGGCTATGCCAGAATCGACATGCCCGGCGCGCTGACGGGTTGTGTGGTTGAGCTGGGGAACAGACCGGAATACGGATCGTTTAAGAAGTTTCAGGAACGGGTTGCGGCGGCAAAGCTGGATACCACAGCGCTGGCATCTGAAAAAAAGGTGGTCTACCGGTCAACCCGGGGTCATCGGCTGGAGATCAAATACAACGAACACGGCTGGATGCCCCGGGCCGCTGTGGATGGCAAACCGCTGGATTATGAACATTGGCCGATCTGCGAAAGCCCGTATATGGTCTGTCGAGGCAGTGTGCTGGAAGTGAACGACGGGAAACAGGGATTGACGATCAACTGGAAAGGGGATGTGCCCGTCTACACCGAGTATAAAACCGTCGGTGGAATTCATCGCGCGCCGCGCTAAACCGTTCTTCCGGCGATCCACGCTGCGCCCTGAATGGTCTATAAACTGCATGTTCACTCATTAGGAGCCTCTTGCAAAATCCTTTGGCATTGGCCATTGGAAGTTAGAGAGAATCCTGATATTTAGGGCAAGAGATTGAAGCGATAAATAGGGAGGGCAATGCAGACCAAAAAAGAAAAGACCAATATCAAAGGGGCGACTCCTTTTTTTTGGAGATATTTAATTGCCGCAATATCAATTTTGTCGGCGCCGTTTGTTTTTGGCGCAGGCGGTGAATATAAGGACGTAGATAATAGGGGAAAAAGTGATAGTTATGATTCTCAAATGAGTTCGATTGTTATAAATCAACCCTCCCGTGCGGAAGTAGAGCTGTGGTTAAACAATAGAGAAGAGTTTAAGGAGCAGAGATTGCTGCATCTCAAGCATGAGCGAGAGAACGCAATACACAAATTGAATGATGGCTTGAGCAAAGAAGACACTATTGGGCTATTAAATTCACTGCCAGTAGATCCATATTCGGAAAATATAGTAGTGCCTGCCCATTACTATAAGCTGTGGGTATATTTAAGGTACATTTCTTTGGACGATGCAATAATCAATCATGCTTTGGCCGATGGTGGCGGGTATATGCACATGGTTGATCGAAACAATACGCTTCTCCCCAACAGTCCGAGCACTTATATAGCGTTGAGTGTCTATAAGGATCCAACTTTATCTGTTTTAAAACGTTGGATACTAACAGATCCGAGAATTAAGGTACGACAGGATGTGCTATGGTATTCGTTTGAATATGGAAAACATCCTGCTTCATTTTATTTGCAGATATGCCCTGAGGTCATATTTAAAGATTCAGATGCGACCATGAAATCCTGGGCTGCAATCATATTAAACAGCATTGATGGTGGTCGTGAGAAATTGATGGAGATCATGGGAACCGCAAAGGCTAATGAAGACTACTTGATAGAAGGACTAATAGAAACTGCCATGAAACACCACCCCATGGTAATCCCGAAGTAACAAAGGAAATATGGAGAGAAGAGGACGTCTGTTTTATTAATGATGTTGGCAGTGGCTTCTCCTGTTTCTCGGGTGTTTAGCCAGATTGGTAGTTTTTCCAATGCTTGGAAATTCAAGGAGGAGCACTCATGCAGCAATTTGGTTACCTGATTTCACGGACGACACTTAATCTACTTCTCCCCGTTGCCCTTCTCCTCTGTTGTGGGACTGTTTTGGCGGACGGGCCTGCGGATAATATTCCCGACGCGGTGCGGCGCATTCCGCCTCAGGGAATTGACGTGCCCGAAAAGGATCGGATGAAGCTGCGGGCCGGCTTGGACAAACTCGCCGCCGCGATGGCGCGGGTCAAGGATGATGCCCTGTTGCCGGATGTCGAAATATTTCACAAGGCGGTTCGTTATGCGTTGGAATACGACGAGTTTCAGAAGACCGCGGAATTGAAGTACGC
This sequence comes from Kiritimatiellales bacterium, assembly GCA_021734595.1. Taxonomy (GTDB): domain Bacteria; phylum Verrucomicrobiota; class Kiritimatiellia; order Kiritimatiellales; family Pontiellaceae; genus JAIPIO01. The sequence goes on from JAIPIO010000014.1 coordinate 17,697, forward strand.
GGCGGGGCAGCTCGAAGAGGGATTGAAACGGGCCGCCGCCTTGAAGGCCGGCGATGCGCCGTGGACGCGCCAGACCGGGTTGGTGGTGCGGGGGTTCCGTTCGAAAATAGACGGATCGGTTCAACCCTACGGACTGGTGATTCCGGATGACTACCGGTTTGACGGTTCCCGGAAACACCGCCTTGATTTCTGGTTTCACGGTCGCGGCGAACGCAGCTGCGAAGTGGGTTTTATTCAGCAGCGCATGACCCAGCCCGGACAATATACGCCCGAGAGCACGATTGTTCTTCATCCGTACGCCCGCTATTCCAATGCCAACAAGTTTGCCGGCGAGGTTGATTGCCTTGAGGCGCTGGAGCAGGTGATGGCGGGGTACCGGGTGGATCCGGGAAAAATTCTCGTACGCGGTTTTTCGATGGGCGGTGCCGCCTGCTGGCAGTTTGCGGTGCATTACGCCGACCGCTGGTGCGCGGCGAATCCGGGAGCCGGCTTTGCGGAGACACAGGAGTTCCTGAAAGGCTTCCAGGGGGAAACGCTGAATCCGGCGCCGTTCGAACGGAAGTTGTGGCATCTGTACGACTGTACCGATTACGCGCTCAATCTCTACAATCTGCCGACCGTGGCCTACTCCGGGGAAATCGACAGCCAGAAGCAGGCGGCGGATATCATGGCGCTTGCCTTGGCAAGGGAGGGCATGACCCTGACCCACATCATCGGCCCCGGTACCGCCCACAAAATCCATCCGGATTCAAAAATAGAAATAGAAAACCGGCTCGCGGCGATCGTGGAACGCGACCGCGGTTTTCCCGCATCGATCAAACTGGTCACCTACACCCTCCGCTACAACCGGATGCATTGGTTTACCATCGACCGGTTGGGCGAGCACTGGGCCGCGGCGCGGGTTGAGGCGGAGGTTCTGTCCCCGCGAAAGATCCGGATTTCGGAATGTTCGAACATCACCCGGTTCACGCTCTCATTTCCGGCCGGCAAGAGCCCGCTCGAACCGGGGCCGCCGCCACAAGTGGAGATTATGGGAAAGCGGATTCCCTCCACCGCCCCGGTTCATGCCGACCATTCATGGAAGGCGACGTTCGCGCTGGGTGATACGGGGTGGTCGGAGACGGGAACCGCCGCCTGCGGACTGTGGAAACGGCACGGGCTACAGGGGCCGGTTGACGATGCCCTCATGGATTCCTTTTTGTTTGTTACGCCCGGGTCCGGTACTTTCGGGAAACCGTTTGACCGCTGGGCGGCAACGGAGCAGGCGCGGGCGGTTACTCACTGGCGCCAGCAGTTCCGGGGGGATGCGCGGGTGAAATCCGCCGATGAAATCACTGCCGACGACATCGCGAACCATCATCTTGTGCTGTGGGGGAATCCTGCCAGCAATCCGCTGCTGGCCCGGATGGCCGGTCAGCTGCCGATCAGCTGGACTGCGGATCGGATTATTGTAGGCGATCAATCCTTTGATGCCCGTACGCATGGGCTGATCATGATCTATCCGAACCCGCTCAACCCCGTGCGCTACATGGTGCTTAACAGCGGTTTCACCTACCGGGAGTACGACTATCTGAACAACGCCCGCCAGATTCCGAAGCTACCCGACTGGGCCGTCATCGACCTTACCGAACCGCCCGGAACGCAACGTCCCGGGCGCATTGCCGCCGCGGGCTTTTTTGACGAACAGTGGCAGTTGCGCCCTTAACCCTGCCGCTCCCGGTTGTCAACTCCGTAGCGCTGGATCGCCCCGGTCGCCGACAGCTTTCCCTGCTTTTCGGCCATGCGGTCGATTCGCACATTTTACAACAGGAATCCCTGCCTTGTTCCCGTTGGAAGTTTATGTCCGATTTTCGCGGCGGCAAACGACTTATTGAATACAGAGAGAAAGGAACGATGAACATATGAGGATGAGTCTATTCAAGACCGTTGTAGGTTTTACGCTGTTGTCGGGGATGACGCTTAACGCGGCCGAACGCCCCAATCTATTGTTTGTGTACACCGATGATCAGCGTTACGACGCGTTTTCGACAGTTCAAAAGGAGCAGGGGGACAAGGGACGCTTTCCCTGGTTTAAAACCCCGCACCTGGACCGGTTGGCGGCGGAGGGGGTGCGTTTTAGAAACGCCTTTGTGGTGAACTCGCTCTGCTCGCCAAGCCGGGCGGTCAATCTGTCCGGCCGCTACAACCACTTGAATGGAATTGCCTCGAACTTTCGGGATTTCCCGGTGGACAACGTGACCCATGCCTCCTTGCTGCGGGCGGCGGGCTACACCACGGCCTATATCGGCAAGTGGCACATGGGCAACCAGAAGGCCCGCCCCAATTTTGATTATGCCGCATCCTATATCGGCCATTCGCATTATTTTGATTCAACGTTTGTTGTGCAGGGTAAACCCGTCGAGACGAAGGGATGGATCGATGACGTCGCAACGGATTACGCGATAGATTTCATGGAAAAACAAAAGGGGGCAAAGAAACCGTGGATGATGGTGTTGGGCTTTAAGACCCCGCACGGTCCCTTTGATCCGCCGAAACGGGCCCAGGACCGTTTTAAGGGTGCGGAGGCCAAAGTGGTTCCCAACTGCACCGTGCCACCACCCTATGATGCTCGCGTCCAGGAAAAGGTTGCCCGGTTGAAACTGGGCGAAACCATGCCAACCAACCTCAACTACCTGCGTTGCGTGAGCGCCATGGACGAATGCCTTGGGCGTTTGATGGCGGCGCTCGACGAGAACAATCTGCGGGAAAACACCGTGGTCATCTATACCAGCGACAATGGATTCTATCAGGGGGAGCATGGTTTGGGGGATAAGCGCAGCGCCTACGAGGAGAGCTTGCGGGTGCCCTTTGTCGTGCGTTATCCCGCGTTGGGAAAAGCCGCGCAGGGCCGCGTCTGCGACCAGATGGTCTTGAACCTCGACCTGGTTAGATCGATGCTGGATTTTGCGGGGGTCGAAGCGCCACAGGAGATCCAGGGACGCAGCTGGAAACCGCTTTTGACCAAGGAGGTTGCGGATTGGCGCAGCTCCTGGTTCTATGAATATTTTGCCGAGGCGCAGCGCGGATCGCGGGTGCCGGACATCAAGGCGGTGCGCACAGACACGGCCAAGCTGATCACCTACACGGACCACGCGGAGTGGACGGAACTGTTTGATCTGGCCGCCGACCCGTATGAGATCAACAACCTGTACAACGATTCAGCGCATGCCGGGCTGCGTACTGAGATGGAACGGGAACTGGCGCGTCTCTCCAGTGAAACCGGCTACGTGGTGCCCGCATACACGGACCGTCCCTTTTGGTGGAACCTGCCCGGCGGCGCTAACTGGGTGCCGGACAAGACCCCCCGGCTGCTGCTTGGTTTTGAAGAGGGTAGCCCCCGCGATGTTAGCGGAAACAAGAACATGGGCCGTCTCAAAGGGGTTGAGGTGGTCAAAGGGCGCAACGGGAAGAAAGCATTCCAGTTTGATGGCAAGAGCTACATTGATGTACCGAAATCCGAGTCGATCGACCCATCCATGAAAGCCCTGACCATCGAGGTGGTGGCCAAGATTGACAAGCAGAGTGGGGTGCTGGTGGCCCATGGCGGCGCATCGCTGGGATATTGCATGGCGGTGAAAGACGGCCACGCTCTGTTTTCCGTGGTTACCGGGAAACAACCGGTAACCATCAAGACAAAGAAACCGCAATCGGGCTGGATACAGCTGAAGGGTATCCTGACGACCGGTCAGCAGGTGGAGTTGTTTGTTAACGGTCGGCGCGTAGGTATAAAAAAGACGAGCGGTTTGATTAACAAAAACCCCAATAACTCCGTGCAGATCGGTGCGGATACGGGCAGTCCTGTAATGAAGCAGGATGTGGGCGGGTTCTCGGGTCTGATCGAAAGCGTCCGGATCTACAGCGGCGAAAAGCGGTAACGCAAACACGTCGGCTGGCACGGTTTCCAATGGTTGGAAACTTTGGCGGTGTCCGATATACCCCGCGACGGGCGACCTATTAAGATAGGGAGGATCGAATGATGAAGAGGATTTTTGCGGGACTTTTTATTTTGATGCTGGCCGGATCATCCATGGCGAAGATGAATGTGGTGCTGATCATGGCGGACGATTCGGCGGCGGACAACTACGGCTGCTACGGAAGCACGTTTTTCAAAACCCCCATACTGGATCAACTGGCGGCAAGCGGCGCCAAATTCACCCATTGCTACTCGGAGCCGGTCTGTACGCCGAGTCGGGTAAAGATTATGACGGGTCGCGACGGTATCCGCAACTATGCCCAGTTTGGAACACTCGACAAGGGCGAGACGACCTTCGGCACCATGATGAAGAATGCGGGCTACGCCACGGCAATTGCGGGAAAGTGGCAACTGCACGGCGGATCGAACGGGTCGCTGGCGCCTGATTGCGGGTTTGATACATTCTGCCTCTGGAACTATCCGGGTGGCGGACGCGACCGCTTCTGGAATCCAAGTATTATCCGTGATGGAACACTGCTGGAAACAACCAAAGAGGATTACGGCCCGGACATCTTCACGGACTTCATCATTGATTTCATTGCAACGAACAAACAGCGCCCGTTTTTCGTCTACTACCCGATGGTGCTGGTCCATTCGCCGTTTCTCGCCACGCCGGACAGTAAATCGATGGACGGAGTGGATAAAAAGGAGAAGGCTGTGCTGTATTTCCGCGACATGACCACCTATGCCGACAAGTGTGTTGGAAAGATTGTCGATGCGCTGGAGAAAAACGGACTGCGTGAAAAAACGGTGGTGATCTATACGACCGACAACGGCACCGGCCGCGGTTTGACTTATCCTTTCAAGGATGAACAGCGCGACGGCGAAAAGGCCTATGCCACCGACGGCGGCTCGCACGCACCGCTGATCATCAACTGTCCGGGCACGGTTCCAAAGGGGATTGTATCCGATGACATGGTCGATTTTTCCGACATGATGCCGACTCTTGCGGACATTACCAGCGCGGCCCTGCCGAAGGTGCCGCTGGACGGCCGCAGTTTCTGGCCGCAATGCCAGGGTAAAAAGGGTAATCCGCGCAAATGGATTTTTCAGTACTACTATCCCAAATTTACTGCTGCAGCCGAGCCGCACGGGCAGGGGATCAACGGTTGCGAAATTGTCTGGGCACAGAACCAGCACTACAAGCTCTATCGTGACGGAACGCTCTATGCTACCGCCGACCGGCACGAAACCAAACCTATCGCACCGGGCAAGGGAGGCGAACGGGCGGAAACCGCGCGCAGGATGTTGCAGGAGGC
>JAIPIO010000015.1 GCA_021734595.1 Kiritimatiellales bacterium
GACACCGGCCGCCGCAACGAGGACGGCACCGATCTGACCTACCCGGTGCGCGCGATCCGCACGCACGAATATCTGTACGTCCACAACTACAAGCCGGAACGCTGGCCGGTTGGTAATCCCGAACTCGGCTTGCGCAACTGCGACGACTCGCCGACAAAAAGCTACCTGACCGGTTTGAAGCCGGGACAGGATGAATACATCTACTATGAAATGAGTTTCGGCAAGCGTCCGGAAGAGCAGTTGTTCCAGATCCAGAAGGATCCCGCCTGTATCGACAATCTGGCGGGCAACCCGGAGTATGCCGCAGTGATCAAACGGCTACGCAAAATCATGGAGAGCGACCTCACCGCGCAACAGGACCCGCGCGTGCTGGGGCAGGGCGATGTTTTTGACACGTACAAGTATATGGGCCGCCCGTTCAACTACGAGACCGGCCAGCCCGGAAAAATACCGAAGAAGAAAAAGAAAAAGTAGAGGGGAACCCAAGATGAAACTGAACCGTCGCAGTGTGCTGGCGGGAACCGTATCGTCGTGCGGCATCGCGGCGGCGATGAATCGGCTTCCAATCATTGGAAACGAGTCCGGCGATCCGTTGCTGAAGTTGTGGTATCGGCAACCCGCACAGAAATGGACGGAGGCGCTGCCGGTCGGCAACGGCCGGTTGGGCGCGATGGTCTTCGGCGGGATTGCCGAAGAGCGGATTCAGTTTAATGAAGACACCATTTGGAAGGGCGAGCCGCACGACTACTCGCACCCCGGCGCGGCGGCGCAGTTGCCGGTGATCCGTAAACTGCTGGCGGAGGGCAAACAGAAAGAAGCCGAAAAGCTGGCGATGGACACGTTTATGAGTGTGCCGCTGCGGCAGGTGGCCTACCAGCCCTTCGGCGACCTATTGCTGACCTTCTCCGGCCATGAAAATCCGGTCGGCTACCGCCGAGAGCTGAATCTCGACACTGCGATAGCAACGACTGAATACCACGTGGGTGGAGATATCTATAGGCGCGAGGTATTCAGCTCCTTCCCCGATCAGGCGCTGGTCACGCGGGTTGAGTGCAGCCGTCCGGGCGGATTGACATTTTCAATAAAGATGACCAGTCCGCACGAGGGCTGTGCCTTGAAGAAGCTTGGCACAAACAGCATCGCTCTCAGCGGACAGGTGTGCGACAGCATTGATGAAAAAACGAAGCAAACCGTTTCCGGCCGCGTGCGTTTCGAAGCGCGGTTGAATGTGGAAACCGAGGGCGGTGAGCTGGTTGTTTCCGATGGAGGCATCGAAGTGCGCGGTGCGAAAGCCGCGACACTGTCGCTGGCGGGGCACAGCAGCCACGTTAATTTCCGGGACATCAGCGCAGAACCGCCCGCCCGTTGCGACGCCACGCTGGCGAGGCTGTCCGGTAAATCCTACGGGAAAATCCGATCCGCACATCTTTCCGACCATTGGAAACTTTTCCGGCGGGTAAAGCTGAAGCTGGGTCGCACGGAGGCCGCGCAAGAGCCGACAGACGTGCGGATCGCCCGTTCTGCGGAGCGCCCCGATCCCGCACTGGCGATGCTGCTGTTCCAATACGGGCGCTATCTGCTGATCGCCTCCAGCCGTTCGGGTTCCCAGCCTGCCAACCTACAGGGTATCTGGAACGAATCGCTCAACCCGCCGTGGGACAGCAAATGGACCACCAATATCAATCTGGAGATGAACTATTGGCCGGCCGAGCTGTGCAATCTGTCGGAATGCCACGAGGCGATGTTTGACATGCTCGATGAAGTGGCAGAGTCAGGACGGCAGACGGCAAAGGTGCATTACGATTGTCCAGGGTGGGTATTCCATCATAACGCCGACTTGTGGCGCGGTACGGCTCCGATCAATAAATCGAACCACGGCATTTGGCCGACCGGCGGCGCATGGCTGTGCGACCACCTGTGGGAGCGCTACCTGTTCACACAGGATGCAACATTCCTGAAGGAGCGCGCCTATCCGCTGATGAAGGGTTCCGCGGAATTCTTTGCCGAGTTTCTGGTGGAAGATCCTAAAACGGGCTGGTTGATCAGTACGCCTTCGAATTCACCCGAAAACGGCGGGCTGGTGGCTGGACCGACGATGGACCACCAGATTATCCGCAGTCTGTTTGCCAGCTGCATCGCGGCGTCGCGAATTCTGGACGTCGATGAGGAATTCCGGGGGAAACTCACGAAGCTGAGCGCGCGGATTGCGCCGAATCAGATTGGCAAATACGGCCAGCTACAGGAGTGGCTGGAGGATGTGGATGATCCTAAAAACCAGCACCGGCATGTTTCGCATCTGTGGGGGTTGCATCCAGGCGATGATATCACAATGATGAAAACCCCGGAGCTGGCGCAGGCGGTCAAGCAGTCGCTGGTCATGCGCGGCGATGGCGGAACGGGCTGGTCGATGTGCTGGAAAATCAATTTGTGGGCGCGGCTGCTGGATGGCAACCACGCGCATACGATGCTGAAGAACCAGTTGCTGTCCGCGCCGGTAAAGAGAAGGAGTGACGGGCGCCGCGGCGGAAGCTATCCCAACCTGTTCGATTGCTGCCCGCCGTTCCAGATTGACGGCAACTTCGGTGCGACGGCCGGTATTGCGGAGATGCTGCTGCAAAGCCATGAGACAGCCGGGGAGGAAATCGGAACTCCGATCCTGCATCTGCTGCCCGCCCTACCCGATGCCTGGCCGGCGGGACAGGTAACCGGTTTGCGGGCCCGCGGTGGCTTTGAGGTGGACATTGAATGGCACGAAGGTAAGCTTGTGGAAGCAAAAATAAGAAGCCGGGCAGGAAGGTCCTGCCGCATTCTTTGCGGTGGCGGAACAATGGACTGGCACGGGGACGCCGACGATGAGCTGGTTGTCCATTTACCGATGCTAAAGGTGTAAACAAAGTGGCAGAAGAGATACCCAATCAAGAGCTGGAGCGGGACTACCTGACCCGGGTGGAGTCGCTGCGCGACTTCTACCAGACGGACCATCTCCAGATGACGGAAGCGGAACAGGCGTCGTTGACGCCGATCCTTAATTCGCTGAAAGACCAGCGCGAACGCTACGAGGAGGTGGCGCCGATTGCGGAGGGTGGCGAGAAAAAGGTATCGCGGGTGTATGACCGGCGGTTGGACCGTTGCGTGGCCATGGCCCGCGCCGCCCGCGCCAAGAATCCGCAGGATCAGGAGCAGTTTTTGCGCGAAGCGCGCCTGACGGCCAACCTCGCGCATCCGAATATCCTGCCGGTGTACAATATGGGCGTCGATCCGGAGGGTACGCCGTTCTTTTCCATGGAACTGGTGTCGGGAGACAGTCTGAAGGATATTATCCGGAAACTGCGTGACGGGGATGAGCAATATAAGCAGGAATATCCGCTCGAAACCCTGCTGAATATTTTCCTGAAGATCTGCGATGCCATTACCTACGCGCATGCCCGGAACGTGCTGCATCTTGACCTGAAGCCGGATAATATCCGGGTGGGGCACTTTGGCGAGGTGTTTGTATGCGACTGGGGGCTGGCGCGGGTGATCTACAACGAGGAGACCTCAACCCCCGAGGAACCGGGCGCGCTAGACGGCGATGTACTGAACGATATGACCCTGTCCGGCACCATGAAGGGAACGCCCGGCTTTATGGCACCGGAACAGACCGAGATCGATCAGGAGAAAATACCGCAGACGGATGTCTATTCCCTGGGTGCGATGCTCTACATGATGCTGACCTATGAACTGCCGGTGGACGGCAGTTCCGCCAATGAAGTGGTGGACAACACCCGCGCGGGCAGCGTGATTCCGCCCCGCCGCCGCAAAACGGACCGGATGATCCCTGCCGGGTTGGAAGCTGTGACGATGAAGGCCTTGGCGTTGAACCCCGCCGATCGTTATAAAAGCGTCGCGGAGCTCCAGATGGACACGACCCGCTACCTGACCGGTTATCCGACCCTGGCCGAAAATGCGGATTTTGTTACCAGGCTGACCCTGCTGATTCAGCGCCACAGCCGGCTGACATTCCTGCTAATGTTTTTCCTCATTTTGCTGGCGGTGATTGTTTCCGTCGACCTGATCAGCATCCGCAAGGAAAAAGCGGAAGCCGTGGCGGCGCGGCAGCTGGCGGAGGAAAATTTCAAGATGTACACCAAAGAGGTGGCATTCACCAAGCAGCTTGGCGAGGATCTGGACGATGCGGTTCTGTACACCGTGCAGAGCCGCGATTATGTGAATGCGGAATCCATGATACCGGTGCTGGAACGGGGCCTGACGGAAGATCTTTCCCCGGATGTGAAGAAAAACCTGCTGATCCAGAAGGGGACGCTGCATTTTGTGCTGCAGCAATTCAACATGGCTAACAGCTGTTTTGAACAGGCGGGGGAGTCGAAAAAAAGCGAAGCGATGTGGAACCTGAGTAAAAAATATGCGGAGATAAAGCCGAACGACAGCTCCTGCCTGTCCGACCAGCAGATGGCGAAACTGTTCAACGACGACAAGCCGCCGCCGCGGATGACCGTGTATTACATGTACCACCACCACATGAAGAAACGCCGGAGAAATGTGCCGCCGGAGAAATATCTGCCGCTGGCCGGGGCCATTCTGGATAAGCTCAACGGCATAAACCGGACAAAGACCAAGCCTCTAAAACTGGTGGAAAAGGATGGCGGGAATCATCTTAATCTCTCCGGAAGCCAGTACAGTGTATATTCACTGAACATTCTAGGAGTGTACCGCCGGAACGTTCTCGTGCAACTCAAACTGAGTTCGCTCGATATCAGCCGCACACCCATTTCCCGCCTGTCGGAACTTAAGGGCTTGAAGCTGAAAGAACTAAGCATGGTCGGTCTGGATCTTCCGGGCAAGAAAATCAACCTGCCCAAACAGCTTGAGCAGGTCAATGTGGAGAAGATCGTCGTTGGCGCGAAGGACTACCCGCCCGCAACCATCGCGGAACTACGCAAAAAGTATGTGGTGGAGTTCAAGAGGTAGCAGGGTGCGTGGATTCCAATGCCTGGAAACTTTTGTCCAATGATTGGGATCTGTCCGGCGATGTCCGCGGTTCAGTGATCGACGTTCGAATCCCTACTCCAGGTCTTCACGCAGATGCATGATTTCCTGAATAAGCCGGTCCTTTACGCGGTTCTTGAGGCGGTAGACCGAGTTTTCTTTCAGACCCAGTTCCTGGGAGATTTCTTCAACACTGCGCCCTTTCAAACTCATCCGGAACACCTCGACGGCCTTGCCGGAAAAAAACGGTGCAATATTCGCCAGTGCCAGATTGGTCAGGTGGATTTCCCATTCGTGCTCGGCAATCTTTCCTATTTCGGGCAGGCGGATCGTACGCAGGTAGATCAGTGTTTCATCGCGGGCGGCCTTTTCCAACCGTTGCGCGTCGCGGGCGCGTTTGCGGATAAAGTCGGTCACGCAGTTCTTGGTAACCGTGCTTAGCCAGCTGCGGAACCGGTTGATGCGCGCATAATCCATCTTCGGCAGGCTGTTCCAGAGGTTGAGCAACACCTGCTGGAGGATGTCCTCCGTATCGTGTTCGGAAATGTTCATGCTGCGGATAATGGCATAGATATATCGGCGATATACGCGCACAAACTCCTCCCACGACTTATCGTCATGGCGGTTCTGTACCCGCTGTATCAGGGTTGCTCTAGTGCTATACTGGTCTTCCATTACCCCTCTTGCTGGCTGGACTGATAAAAGGTGAAAAGTACCCGCGCCCGACCGAAAAAGCAAAAGAAAACAAGAGCGACAATGGAATGTTGGATAGTTGGATTTCAAGAGGAATAGGTTTGAAGTGTGTTTTTAGGGGGGAAACGGCGGGGGAACGGAACCTTTCCACCGTCCGGGGAAGGGCGCGAAGGGTGTTGCCCGGTTCCTCCCCGCAATCCAGCAATCCATCATCCACTCTGTTTTTCCAATGACTGGAACCGCCCCCAATGCTATTTTCCAACGATTGGAAAATGGAATTGACTGGAATGCGGAGAAGAAAATTCATTTTATACGTGTCCGGCGCTGCAACGGCCTGCCGCGCGAACCAGGGGCAATCGGAAATGACCCGGCAGGATGTAATAAACGCCCTGCGGCCGCAGGTTTTGCAGACGTTGGAAAAAACCGAGCAGGCAACCGGACTGGAGGTACAGTTCCGTCAGCTCCCCACAACCTCCGCCGTCGTCGCCACGTTCTGGTTCGATCCGCACTCCAACACGCCGTTCATCTCGCTGGGCAAGGGCTGGGCGGACGAGGATGTGGCGCACGAACTGGTCCATATGCGGATGGAACTGCTGGAAGGCTTCCATGTGCTGCCGGGGAAGCGGCGGGTGGTTCGGACCGACGAGCTCGAACCCGCCTTCGGGCGCGTCCGCTGCTATACCGATGACGAGGTCGTCCACGCCAAGCTCGCCCGCGCGGGATTCAAGGTCGATGGCGAGGTGCTCAAACCCCAACTCTTCGATGGCTTCTACACCGACGTGGCCCGCTACCTTGAAGAAGGACGCGACCACCCCAACGACGGTATGGCGCACCTCGATGCCTATGACCGCGGCCGCCTGTGCCGCGCCGCGTTTCTGGTGCAGGCCGAACTGATTCTCCAGAACTATTCAAACGAACTGTCCCCGCGCCGCATCGAACAGACCAAGCGCTTCATCCGCCTGTTCCGCGAACGTCGCCGCAGCGAGGCGAACAAAGCGGACCGCATCCTCGCGCTCTTCAAGAAGCACGACGTCAACACCGTCGCAGGCCACCGCGCCATCCTCATGGCATGGGCCGAAATGGAGACCCTCGATCTCTACGTCGGCCTCTCCGCCTACGAGTGCCGCAACGGTAAATATATTCTCCCATGGCCTGAGTAGGGCAGGATTCGCGGGAAAGGGGGCCGGGCGGAGGCAGGCTCCATCGGAATGGAAGCCCGCGCCACAACGGTTCGGCGTGACTCCCATGCGGTGTAGGACGTGGTTGCCACTCGCTTCGCTCCTTGCTTCTGACTACAGAAGCCTCTCTCCCGTTGGTAGAGTCCCGTCTGCGGGAGCGCGTATTTCTTGGATTCCAACCATTGGAATTTATTTTCCAGTTTCTGGAAACCAATTCGCTTCTCTCGATTCGCTGCTTTACCTGCATTCGTTGCAATAGATCCGTGTCTATCCGGTTTATCCGCGGTTCTTTTTTGCGGACTTTGTGTCCTCTTGCGGGTAGACTGATTCAATCAAAAAAGGAGGAACTGTATGAAGAAGCACATCATCGTATTGATCGCCATCGCAACCACCCTGGCCTGCACCTCGCAACTCCGGGCTCAATCCATAAATCTGTTCAACGGCAAGAATCTGACCGGATGGCATGTGGATGTGCCTCAGATGGATAAGGATTCAAACCTTAAAGGCCCGTTCATCATTCGCGAGGGCATGCTGGTCAGCTTGGGCAATCCCAAAGGGCACCTCATTACCGATGCGGTCTATCAGAACTATCGGATCGAGGTTCAGTACCGCTTTGCCGCGAAGCCCGGCAACTGCGGCGTGCTGGTTCACGCCTCGACTCCGCGCGCGCTGAGCGGCATGTTTCCCCAGTCCATCGAAGTGCAGATGATGAACAAGAATGCCGGCGACTTCTGGTGCATCCACGAAGACATTGCCGTGCCCGACATGGTGGCCCGGCGGGGCCCCAAGGAAACATGGGGCGGGACGAAAGGCAAGAAACGCCGAATCCTAAACCTGACCGACGGTTCCGAAAAACCCGTCGGCGAATGGAACACCATGGTGATTGAATGCCTCGGCAGTTCCATCAAGGTCTGGGTCAACGGCGATCTTGTAAACAGCGGCTTCGACTGCACCGCCGACAAAGGGCAGATTGCCCTGCAGGCGGAAGGTTCGGAAGTCGAGTTCAGAAAAGTGCAGCTGACCCCGATTACCAAACTTAGCGACTGATCAATCCATTGTCTGGAAATAGGTTTCCAATGATTGGAAAACAAGAATGGGCGACCGTCGGATGGTTTGCATATGTACCAATAGTAAGCATGTTCGATGTGAAAAACATATCAGCAAATTAAACAGGCTATAAGTTCAGATGAAGAAGGCAACCTTACTCAATATGATCGTGCTTATTTTAGGCATAGTGACTTGGGGTGGGTGCATAGGAGTCCTGTTGCATATGCTAGAGTGGTTTAATACTGATTTAAGCGGTGGGATAATTTCGTCGATTCTCATTACGTTGTTTTTTACGACTCTGGCAGCAAAAAGATTTCTTCCGAAAGCAATCCATCAATATTCCGCTCTCAGGATATTTATATTTCCCCTCCCTGTGGCGGTTGTTATTTTCCTCATTGCATTAACTACATTGTGAATTTTAGAGAACTAAATGAAATATTCATCGAGGTAATGGAGGGGTACAAGAAAAGGCGGGCGAAATTAATTAGATGAGGTAAGGCACAATCCGCCTTTTCCCGCCCCTCATTGCAAACGTTATTTAACGGGAGGTAAGGAATGACTAAAAGATTGATGCTGTTGGTGCTGGGTGCGCTGGTGGTCGGTGCGCAGGGGAAGGAAATTGCGAAGGTGGAAATGCCGGATACGCTGAAAACCGGCAAGGCAGAACTGAAACTGAACGGCGCAGGGGTGCGCAAAAAATTCTTCATGGATATGTATGTCGGCGGTCTCTACCTAATGCAGTCGGGCAGCGACGCGGCGGCGATCATCAAGGGGGACGAGCCGATGGCAATCCGGTTGCACATTGTTTCGGGACTCATCACCAGCGAGAAGATGGAAAATGCCACCCGCGAAGGATTCACTAATGCCACCGGCGGCAACACCGCCGCCATCCAAAAGCTGATCGAGGAATTCATCGCCGTCTTCAAGGCCGAAATCAAGAAGGGCGATGTCTACGAAATGGTCTATCTGCCGGGGCAGGGCACCGCGGTCTCCAAAAACGGCAAACCCGCCTGCACCATCGCGGGGATGAACTTCAAACAGGCGCTCTTCGGCATCTGGTTGTGCGACAAACCTGCGCAGCAAAGCCTGAAGAAAGAGATGCTCGGTGAATAGGTTTTGAGAGTGATTGGACCGATCCGTCGGACCAGTCAAATTTCTTCTGCTGTTATTCCAATGGCTGGAATATCTTTTCCAACCATTGGAAACTACATAGTGCGTTTGACAGCCATAACCGCCTGAGATAGCTTTGTCGGGATTTTTAACCAAGGAGCAAAAAATGAAGAGAGTGATTGTATTACTGGTTGCAACGGCGTTTTCGTTTTCATCATGGGCGGGTTCGCGTGCGGACACGGGTTGGAAGGGAATGGCCGTGGATGTGCAGGGCGAGCATGTAGATCAATTGGCCCTTGTAAAAAAGTTTTCCTCGGGAAAATCCGGTTTTACCCGGCTGGACATCAAGATCACCAACGCGGGCGCAGAAACCGTCAGGATCGACTCAATTGCCGTAACCGTTCCGCTGATGGAACAGGTGTCCGGCGATATGGACATTCTCTTTGGCGGCAACAGCATGGGCCGCGACCCGGTTCAGCGCGCCAAGGCGGCCGACCCGTTGGTAAAACCCGGCGATGACAAAGGCATCCGCAGTTCCCTGTTTGAAATGATCCGGCTGGCGGACGACCAGTACGTTTTCGCGGGATCGCTTTCCTGGCGGACGTTTCTGCCGCTTTTCCATTATCAGGACAACGCATTCGTGATTCGCGCGGACGGCGAGCGGCGGTTGCTACAACCGGGGGAACAGCTCCACTTCGAAAAGATTGTTTTTGCCCGCGGCGACTGCTGGCAGGAGCTTCTGGATGAGTTCGGCGATGCTATCGCCAGGGAAAACGGCATATGGCGGCTCAAGGATGAGGAATTCAAGGGCTGGGCCACCTGGGACTATTACGGACGGATCTTCACGGACAAAGATGTGTTCGGAAACATGGATGCACTCAACAAGTTTGCGCCGGACGCCAACCTGATCCAGATCGACGGCGGCTGGTGGACCGAGCGCGGCGACTATACGAGCATCCGCGACGGGCTCGACGGCGGCATCAAGGCGCTCGCCGGCCGGATCGCCTCTGATGGCAAGACCCCCGGCCTTCACTTCGACGGATTCCGCGGCGACGCCGCATCGGAAATCTGCAAAACCCATCCCGAATATTTCCTACACGACCAGGACGGCAACCTGATCGTCGACTACAACCAGAAGCCCGACAAGCTGATGAAGTACACCTTCTTCGATTATTCCCATCCCGGTGCACGCGCCCACATTGCCGAGTGCGTCCGCACCATGAAGGAGGATTGGGGCATCCGCTATTTCAAGGTCGACTTCATGCGCTACGGCCTGCAATACGACATCCTGAAGAATGTGAACAAAAAGAAGAAGACCGTTGACCACATTGTGGCACATGATCCGTCGCTCACCAGCGTGGAGCGCTTCCGGCTCGGCATGGAAACCATCCGCGAGGCGATTGGCGAGAACAACTATTTTCTCGGTTGCTCCGCCGTCTTCGGTCCCTGCATCGGGTTTGTCGACGGCATGCGCACCGGTGGTGACGTGCATCCGCGCTACGACGCGTTCCCGCAGCGCTGTCTGGCCAACGCCGGCAACTATTACCTCGCCCGCAAAGTGTATAACGGCGACGCCGATTACCTTGTCTTCCGCGCCGCGGAGGATGAAGATGCGACGATTTTCAAGTCGAACAATAAATTCGGCGGAACCATGACGCTGAACGAGGCGCAGACCTGGGCCGACTTCAACGTCA
The DNA here is from genome assembly GCA_021734595.1 of Kiritimatiellales bacterium. Lineage (GTDB taxonomy): Bacteria > Verrucomicrobiota > Kiritimatiellia > Kiritimatiellales > Pontiellaceae > JAIPIO01. Next base: position 10,709 of record JAIPIO010000015.1, read on the forward strand.
TGTACGGCAACTGCCGCCTGCAGAGCGACAACCTCATGACGCTCCGCCAGGAGCGCAAGGATATCGTCCGCTATGTCTTCGATTGCCCGGCCATGGATCAGACCGTTCCGCTGGATATGTGGAAACACGCAACAGACAAGGACGATGGCTTCGAGTTGCTGCTCTCCCGCGAAGGCAAAAACATCTTCCTCGGAATTTTCAACTGGGGCGATGAAAAGAAAAAGCACATCGTCAGCGGTTTCGATGGCAAAGCCGTCTTTGAAACCAAGGACGGGAAAACCGTATCAACCAAGACCGGTTTCCTCGCCGTCACTCTGAACGGGCGCAGTTCCGTTGTCCTGAAATATGACGGGAAGCAGTCCTTCGACGAACTGCGTAAGGCGATCCAATCTAATTGATCCGCCTGCAAAGGGGCAGGCACCCCCTGTTTGGAAGCTCCAGCCATTGGAAATTTATTTCCAATGGCTGGAATTTGATGGGGTATCCAAGATTGCTGATGATCCAAAAAAGATCTTGTGCGTAAATCACATGTAGCTTAAACTCCTAATAAACCATAGGAATATAAGGGATAATGGTTCGCTAGAAACAAAAGCTGTAAACAACCCAACCGGAATCATGCGAACATCGGGTCAGTGCCGGCATCGTTTGTGGAAGGTGGCGATAGGCATTGCCGCCGTGGGGATGTGCAATCTTTTGCTATGGCCAATGCCGGTGTCCGCCGCAGAAACCACGCGCTATTTTCCCCTACACTTTGAATACGAGGATGGCGATGCCTCTCCGGGTGGCAGTACAGACTGGCAAACCCTGATCCCGAAGATTCTGGAGGGGAAAATTGATTTGGGCGGCGGCAATGTGCCGGTTTCGCTGAATCTCTCTGGGCACCTTGCCATCCGCTACGATCCCGATGAAATCTATTCGCTGCCCGGTGGCGACCGGTTTGTGCCGGTAGATTGCTGGATCACCCTCAACGACGATCCCGTCCGCACCGAGATCAGTTCGCAGTACGGGGTGGAGGCGGGGATTTCAATCCGTCCAAAGTTTGGATTCAAGTGGCCGGAACTTGGATTCGGCAAGGATTTCATGCTCAACGACAGCCGGGACGGGATCTGCCCGCTTGGCAACAATACGCTGGGCTGTATCGATGTCGTGGAATTTCTGTCCATCCCTCTCTCCGATGTGGTCGGTCCGTACGCCAAAAACCTGTCGAAGGTTCTTAGTGCGACCGATGATGCCGGGCTGGGTATGGCGAGCATGGGGCTGGTGGGCGAATTGGCGGTGACGGGGGATTTCATCGACGCCTACATCAACGGCGAATACATCAAATTCTTCGCTGCGGGCGAGGAACATGCCCAGGAAGTGATGCTGTGCATTCCCGCCAACTATGTGTTGGACATGCTTGTCTTTGAGCCGCGGGTGAGCTACCAGTGCGACATCTACCAGGGCATCGGCTATTATCTGACGCTGATCGATCCGCTGACCCTGACCATCAGTCCCGCGCTGCTCGCGCGCGGCGAAATCGACATCGTTAACGATTATAAACCGCCGACGCTGCAGATGTTGGCCGATTATTACAACAAGGCGGCCTCCAATGTGTCCGTGTCCGACTCCGGTTCGCCGTATATCCGGATCCCCATGAGCGATACGCCCAGCCTGCCGGACCTGCAGGTGACGGAACTGAAGATTGAACGGGCGCCCTCGGGGTTGCGATTCGCCGACGAACCGGTCTCCATCGGTATCAGCATTTACAACCGCGGTACGCGGGATACAGACATAAACTCCCGATCCTATCTCTATCTCGTTGTGAACGGGGAACGGATTTTCCGCCAACCGATTCACAATCCGGCCGAAGGGGCCTGGCACACGTATCATCAGGGGGAGAGTTTCCGCACCAATCTGCAATACCAGTTCAGCGGCGGGATCAATGTGGTGGAAACCCATGTTAGCTATGTGGAGTACCAGTATACCGACGGCACCGGATTTGATTGGTATGCCACCGCCGATGCCTGTCTCAATGACAACGCCAAAACGCAGTATATCTATGTGCACCCGGACCGCGGATGGATCCGGGGGCAGGTGCAGACCCTGCCCGCCGACCTGCCGGAACAACCGCACAGTCCCCACGTTGTATCCAACATGTTGGTTCGCCTGACGGGACCGGACTATGTGCAGGAAATGACCACAGGGACGGATGGGCTATGGGCCTTCGAAGGCATGCCTTCCGGTGTGTATGAACTGAACATCCTGCCGCCCGGGCCTCAAAAGGGCCTGCCGAATTACTGGCCGCGCAGCTACATGTTCTACCATGGGTTTGCTGAAACCGATGACTTTTCCGTTGATGCACGCTTTCAGACCACCAGTTATGAACACCATCTCCTTCAAATGCAGGCATTCAGCGGCTGCGTCGTGGACGACCATTTCGGAACCCCTGTCAGCAATGTAACCGTTTGTCTCGGCCAGCCGGCCTTCATGATCGTCGCCACCGGGGCCGACGGCAGTTTCAGCATGGACAATGTCCCGCCGCGCGGGATCTACACGTTGCATTTTCGCCATCCGCAATACGAGTGCGCCACCCAGACTGTTGATATGGCCTCCCAGGTAACCGACACAACCGTCGAGCGCTTCATTTCCTCGACTCCCGGCGATCCCGTTTTGCTGGTATCTGACTCCACCCCGCCGACGTTGGAAGCGCCGCTGCCGGTCAATGGGTTGTACCGCAATGCGCCATTCAACGTGCAGTTCCGCAGCTATGATCACCATCAGCCGACCCATGAGTACCGCTGGCGGATCCGTTCTTCCGACGGCACCGTCACCTACACGGATTCCGGGTGGCTGGAATACCCGCATCTGGACGGCGAAACCTGGCAGTTTGTCGAGGTCTCCACCAACAGCCTGCCGGATGCCGCCTACGGCGTCGTTGTACAGGTGCGCGACGCCAATCACAATTCCGTCGCCACCGTACCCTCGCTCTACACGCTTGATACAATTCCGCCCGCAGTGACCGTCACGATTGCCGACGGGGCAACGCTGATCAACAGCGGTTCAACCTATGCCGATATCGATACGGGGGAAACGGCCGGTTTTGCGCGGAACGTCTGGATATCATTCAACGGAACCGTTTGGACCGGCCCGTACACGGTTGCCGCCGGCCAGCAGGCGGTCCGGGTTTCGGAGATCCAGTTTATTCCACTGGGCAACCAATTTAACGGAACGAAACACCTCTACGCCAAGACCTGCGACTTGGCCGGGAATGAAGGAACGGGATCGGATTCCATCCAGATCGATACCACGCAGCGTGTGGTACTCATGTCCGGCTATAACTGCGCATCCGGCGGAACGGTCTTTGTTTCGTACGATTTCCCGGACCCGCCGGAGGAGACCGTCTATGCCGAACCCGAATGGGGGGACCCGATGATTGTCGGCAACCAGAGCAACCAGACGGCACGGGCCCAGAAATTTGTGCTGACCGAAAGCACGCGCATCACTCATGTCGAACCCGGTCTGCAGAGCCCCGCCTATGCCGGCTCGCCCGGCGCGCTGTTCATCCACATTGCCGATTCGCTCGATCCGGCCGACCCTTCTCCGCCCGGGGTGCTGGCCTCGGCAGCCCTGAGCATTGGCGATTATACCAATGCCGGGCCGCGCGCAGTGTTCAATCAGGAACTGGAGCTGGCGGCGGGAACCTATTACTGTATCGTGGAATGTCCGCTCAGCAATACAAACAACTACTGGATACTCAATGCCGGGGTCTCCATCTATGGCGGTTCGGAAGAGCCGCGTTACGACTACTTTCCCGGCACCGGCTGGACCGAGGCGACGACCGCCGGCGATGGACTCGGCTGGACCGGATCTTCCACCGCCTTCTATCAGATTCCGTTCGATCTGATCTTCCACGGCGGCGCACAGGCCCGATGGGCAATCGACGGCGGATACGAAGCGCAGCCGTGGCAGGCACTGGATGAACTGCCCGATACCGTGATGCTGCTCGAAGAAGGTTCGCACACCCTGTGGGTGCAATATACCAACACCTATTTCGGCGGAGCCGCCCAGCTGTTTCGCGATTCCATATTGATCGACAACACGGGGCCGGAGGCATCGGCGGTGTTGACCCGTCGCGACGAATCCATGCGGCAGCTGCATTTCGCCATCAATGCATCCGACCCGCTTGCGGGGATTCAGGACTGGGTGGATTGGCGAACTGGAGGTGCATGGAACCGCACAGCACCGCTGAGAAACCGCCTGACCCTGGCATACGGCAGCGAGGCGTTTGACGCAGTGGATTTCCGTTTTACCGACCGGGTTGGCAACCAATCCACCGTCAGCGTGCCGTTGACCGGGCTTGGCGATATCTTCCCTCCTGCACTTGCGTTGTCTATCGACGACGGCAGTGGATTCACCGTTAACACGAATGTGACGCTGCATCTGAATGCAGCGGACAACCATTCGGTCGTATCCCTGAAGGTTCAATTGCTTGATGCCGAAATCCCCGTTTATGAGGGGCCGTTTGTTTCAAACATGGTTCAGGCGCTTTCCGTTCCAGAGCTTGACCCGAGGAAAGGCGCGCTGGACGGGACCTACACCTTCAATACGTGGGTGGCCGACGCTGCGGGCAACACCTCCGGGTTGGCACAGGCCACGGTGATCCTGGACCGGGAGCCTCCGGTTATTGCGGGCCTGGAACTCCACGACGAATATGGACGCACCTTCACCGCCACCAACGGCTTCGACTTTCTGCTGGATGCGCAGGATGAAGGTAGTGCGATCGAATACCGCTATGCCGTTGATGCCGGCGGCTGGAGTGGCTGGACGAACAACCTTGGCCGTTGTGCGGTCGATTGCCTGTCCGGCGATGCCTTCGCTTATGACCTGCAGGTCGAAGTGCGCGATCTTCTCGGACACACGGTGACGGCCTCCGGGACCATCGTCCGCGTCCATGCGCCGGTGCCGCCCCTGGGGCTGTGTCCCAATACACAAACCATGCCCGCCGATCTCAATCTCGTGGCCTCTTCCTTTGTAGATCCCGATCCCGCCGACTGTCTGGTAGCCAGTCGGTGGCAGGTGGTCCATTCAGGCACCGTGTGGGTCGATGCCGTCGAAATATCTGCGGCAACGACCCATGCCGTCCCGAAGCAGGTGTTTGAACCGGGCCGGTACGAATGGCGCGTTTGCTACATGGATCGCTATGGCCTTTGGTCCGGCTGGTCGGAGTTCACCGAATTTCTGGTGGTCGATCCGACTGACAGCGATAAGGACGGGTTGCCCGACGAGTATGAAGACAAATATCTTAAAACACGCGCTGAAGACGGGGACGACGACCACGATGGGGACGGACTCACCAATATGGAGGAATACCGGGCCGGTACGCTTCCCGGCGATCCCGATTCAGTTTTAAAGATCACCGGCTTTGGAATAACCACAACTGCAACGGTTTCTTGGCAAAGCGTTCCGGGAATGCAATACAGCCTCGAATGGCGTCAACTGCTCACCACCGGAACCTGGAGCAACGCAGGAACTTGTTTCGGTGCAGCCGCACCGGCCAACCACACTACCGCCACCGCGACCGCTCCCGTCAACTCAAACAGTTTTTATAGAATCCGCATGTTGACGGAATAGAATCCAGTCGGGGAGTCCATGTTTGAAGGGTTTGGTTATTCGATACTAATCCGGTAGAACGCCTCCGGTTTGCCAACTGAATCGGTGTCGATGAATTCGGTGGTGCCGGTCTCGCCCGGGATGTCCGAACGGAGGGTCCGGAAGGCCGGGGAATCCATCAGGTTGGTGCTACAGTCGATCCGGTAGGAGCGGTTGGTCAGGCTGTTCCAGTGGAGCCTGAAGCCTTCGCTGGAAGCCGCGGAGGAATCATAAGCAAGCGTGAACAGAGATAGGACATTGGTGGGAACCGTGCCCGCCAGCCATTCGAAATAATTGTCCATTCCATCGCCATCGGAATCGATAAAGTCGGCCGAGCCATCCGTCGGCAGTTCGTAGTCTTCCATCCAGCTCGCCGGAACCGCTAGTTTCACCGCAACGGTTCCGTTGGAGTAGAGGTTGGACGTGTCCCAGCCGAGCCCGTCTTGCAGTGGGGGCAAAACCACGGTATCAAACCGGTTGGTTCCCAGATCGCCATCGATAAGGTGGAATGAATCGCCGACGGCCGCCGAAAAAATTTCTGGAGCAGTAATCGCGAGCGTTCCATCAAAGCCGCCGGCATCTCCATCCAGGGTGACCACCGAACCCAGCACAACAGCAAGCGTTCCTCCCTCTAATTGGAAGGAATTGGTGATGATCAAATCGCCCGCCCCGGAAAGGCTCCATGTTTTTCCATTGAGGTTTAGCCCACCGGAAATCCGCAGAGAGGTATTGGTTTCCGCATGGAAAGTGGTGTCGCTGTTCAGCACAAGCGCCGCCTGGATTTCATGGTCTCCCTGCTGTACGGTGAGCGATCCTGTACCCGTATCCGACTCGATGACCAGGAACTGGGATCCGGCCAGGGTGTAGGGCTGTGTATTCCTGAAGGCAATTCCTTTGACGTGATGATTGTGCTGGATTGCAATGTGATCCACCTCGAACGGAATGGTCGGGCCGTTTAAAGCATCGATCCGGATACGGCGGATAACCTGGCCATCCCACTGCGCGTGTCCTGCCGTCGAAAAGACCACGTCATGGAACTCCCCGTTTCCGGCATAGGTGGCATTGATTTTGCGGCTTGAGTGATATGAATTTGAAACCGAGGTGCCCCAATAAAGGACGGTATTGGAGTTGTTGACATCCGCCCGCATGCGGATGACGACATTCGAGACGCGGCTTCCGTAAAACGAGAGGTCGGTTCGCTTGATTTGCGGGTCGTTTGAACTCGGTGTTCCCCGAAGCGCCCCGCCGGTTACATTCGTGTTGGTTATGTTTGCGAGTGTCCAGCCTTCATAGTCCCCATCGGTATCAAAAAGCCATTCCAGCGAGTAGGTCGGAACGGTGATGGTGGCGGGGCCGGAGGCGGCGCTCCCGAATATGGCCGTTTCATCGGTCGTGTCGGCCCGGTTCCAGTAGTGCCAGTTTCCAGGCTCGAACCAGTCGCCGGAGCCGGGGTTGACCCAGGAGCACACGCCGTCGACCGGCGGATCAATGGTCAGTGCCGTGGTCTGGAAACTGACCGGCGAGCTGTTGGTGGTTTCCATAAAGTTTCCTGTAGCATCAAACCGTAGGATGCGCCCGCCGCTCTCCCGGATATAGATATCGCCATTGGCCGCTTTGCCGAATCCGTTGGGATTGGTCAATGCCGCGCCGGCGAAGCTTGAGCCCAGCGCAAAGGGCCCTAGCGGAACATCGTCGTCCTTGGCATCCGGTGTGCGTTCATGCCGCAGCACCTCACTGCCGCTGATGGTCAGATATTGGTCGGGCGACGCATTGCGGAAATCGCTGATCTTGTGGAATGTGAACGTATTTGAATCATGCCCTCCGCGTCCGTCGTCGGGCGAGGTTTCGCCCGGTATGTCCCATGACGTGCGCGCAACCACAGCCATGTCATCGCCGGCGAAATCAAAGTTTAGATAGCCGAACCCTTCGTGGTCGATGTCGCCCGAGTAGAGGAAGATTTTTTCAACGTTCCAGTTCAGCAGGTCTTTGGAGGTAAGCATCGCGGCGGTGTTGCGGATCATGTCGGGGTTCGCGCTGGTCGTGGAAGGAAGGTAAGCTGGCGCGGTTTGCAGCAACGGGTTGCTGAGAACATAAAAACTTCCGGACACCGCATCATAGGCTGCACCGAATTTCTTTTGGCCGCCCGGCAAAGCGACAAAATGATGATTGGGATCGAAGGAAACCCTGCCGGATAAACTGTCTACATGTGTCAGTGCGCTCAGGGCATGCTGTTTTACCTTGGGAAGAATCACAACGCCCTGCTTTGGCGATGCGGCAATCTGCCCTTCCCCGATGAATTGGCCCTCGGAGGCCCATCCGTCAACGTAGGCGGGGAACCCCCCTGTCAATTCCCAGGATGCCTGGGCGAGCAGGTTGGAGGTGTCCGGTGCGGACAGGCTAGCGGTAGATGAGGCACTCCAGAGACGGTTATTGAAAACAACCGGATTGTTGGGGGTTGCAGCACCACCGTGGCTGAAGGCCGCGGATTTGGTCCAGCTGGTGCCACTGTCTGTCGATTTACAGACCACAAGGCCGCCACCGTCGTCATTCTGTACACCGATCAGGTAGACTGCGCCGTCGTGTTCCACCAGACTGCCGCGCAGGATGCCGTCGATAGTGTCCATCCGGGACCATGATGTTCCCTGGTTGGTGGAGCGGAAGATCGAGGTTTCCCCGGAGGAGTCGGAACCAGAGGCCCAGCCGGCCAGTGCATGCGAAGCGAGATACGTGCCGTTTTCGAGAACCAGTATCTCCGCGTCAGAAATGAAAACCCACGGGGTTGAGCTGAATAAGTAAGAGAGCTCTTCATAATCCAGTACGGTGCCCGGCACGCCGCTGGTGTCTACGCCATGCGCGGGGGATAAGGGCAAGATGATCGATGATACGAGTATCAATGCCCCGAAGAGAGATGAAAGATAACCGTTCATTTGACGAACATAACGCATATGCATCAAATTAACGACATTTTTTGTATCTGGTCTAATCTCCCCGAACTGTTCGGGGGTTAGAAGCCGCGCAGATGGGTGCTTTCGCGCCGGGGAAGACCCTCCTTCGGCGTGCGCTTGAGGACGATGTACTCAAGATTGTGCTGTTTGCAGAATTCCCGCTTTTCCGGCTTGTCGCCGTCTTCGTTCACGGCATAGGCGTCGGGCTTGATCACCGCAATCTCGGGTTCGGCATCCATCCAGCCGCTTCCGCTGGAAACGAGGGCTTGATGCACATAGCGGATGGATTGCGCAATGTAACGGCGTTCGTTTTCCGGGAACATCGGATGGCCGTTGCCCTTGAGCAAGCGGATGTTTGCATCGTGACCAACCACCACGTACAGTTCGCCGTGTTCGGACACCTCTTCGTAGAAGCGGACGTGGCCGGTGTGGAACCAGTCGAAGCATCCGGTGACGAGCACCTTTTTTTTCGGTGGGGCACCGGGGTCGCGCTCCATCGGCGGCAGATCCGGGACGCCGGACAGGTCTGTGGCGGTCAGGACTTTGTATTCGAGGCCATTGGCTTCGCAGAAGGCTTTTTTTCTGTCGTTGGCGTCGGCTTCATCGACGGCCCAGCAGGTGGCTCCTTCGATCACCGGCAGGGTGTCGGGATCGAGATCGTCGGCCGAGCTGGTCACGCCAGAAGTGTGGCGGACGGCTTCCACGAAATACTGGCGCTCGGCCAGCATGAATTTGGCGGGTTCGCCGGTAATGTTCCTGATGGCTTCGTCGGACCACAGCACGACGTGCAACTCGTCGCCGAGGCGGGAGGCTTCATGCATGAGCCTGAAGGACGGCAGCCGCATATTGTCGAAGCTGGCGGATAGTACAACTTTACTCATGATCAAACTCCTTAGTTATGGGTGCGTACGGTCACCTGGATACCGCCGGGTACCGGTTTGTTTTCGGAAACCACGTAGAAATAGCCGCCGGCGCAGCCGGAGAACATCACGCCTTCATAGGTATCCTGGTAATGTTTCAGTAGACCCATCAAATCCATGGAAATGGTGTGATGATGGCAGACATCGGGCAGCATGGTTTCCCAGCAAAACATGGTTTCGTTCATGGAAGCGCCGAGCGCCTTGGCATCCTTGGCGAGGATGGCGTCGTAGCAGTCCTTGCCGGACTGGCTCAGGCGGCCGACAATTTCGGGCGACAGGTTCTGCTTGTCCAGCGGAAAATACCCGTCGGGCCGCGGGCAGACCGCCACCATGTAAACAACCTTTTCCAGCCAGCGGGCAACATCTTCGTCGGTGTTGCTTTCGACGTGGCTCGGGAAATAACCGCCTTCAACAGCCATGTCGAAATCAATGCGGCTGACGCCGGGATAGATCAGGCCGACCATGTCCTGCGCGCCGGATGGTGCGTCCTTGTCGGCATTCTCTTTCTTATAGAGTTCCTTCACCAGATCGGCGGGATCGCGGTCGGAGGGCAGCGCGCCCCACATGTCTTCGGCAATTACGCGGGTGCTGGTGGACATGCCGCAGCGGTTCATGAAGCGGGTGTTGGGCTCGATGGCCACCACCACCATGGATCCGGGCGGGTTGGGGTTCAGTTTGTTTACAAAAGGCTGGTCGATCCAGCCGCCGGCAAAGGCCATGCGGAATGGAATCTTGCCGATTACATCGGTAATATCACTCATAGGTTTTCCTCAACAGAAGTGTGATGCATAAAGAAAGCCGCACCTGGACGGAGCAGGGCGGCTATCCTTATTCATTAGGCAACCCTGACAATGATTTAACTGACGGTACGCTTGCCGGCTTTGCGGTCGTTGTACTGCTGCTCAATCCATGCGTAGGTTTTGGCCAGGCCTTCCTTGAACGGAGTTTTCGGTTCCCATCCCAGTTTTTCCAGGATCATGGTGTTATCGCTGTTGCGGCCGGCCACTCCTTTCGGTGCGTCGAGGTCGTGCGTGCGTTCAAGTTTCACGCCGCCGATTTCTTCGGCATAGGTGACCAGATCTTCGATGGCGATCAGCTCGCTCGATCCAAGATTGATTGCCGTGGCGGTGAGGTTTTCGGCATGCATGATCATATCGATCCCCTTAACGCAGTCGTCGATGTACATGAAGCTGCGGGTCTGTGATCCGTCGCCCCAGATGTCGATCTTGAGATTGCCGGTATCCTTGGCTTCGATCACTTTGCGGGCGAGGGCGGCCGGCGCCTTTTCGCGTCCGCCGTCCCATGTGCCGTACGGGCCGTAGACATTATGGAAACGGGCAATGGCGGTCTTCATGCCGCGCTCGGCCCAGTATTCTTCGCAGAACATTTCGGACAGCATTTTTTCCCAGCCGTAGCCGCGTTCGCACATCGCCGGGTAGGCGTCCGTTTCCTTTAGCGCGCGGCAGTTCGGGTCGTTTTGCAGCGTCACGTTGTACGCACAGGCCGAAGACGAGAAGAAATAGCGTTCGGCGCCGGCGTTGTAGGCCGCTTCGATCATGTGGGTGTTGATCAGAATACTGCGCAGGCATTCCACGCGGAATTTTTCGATGAAGCCCATGCCGCCCATGTCGGCCGCCAGGTTGTAGACTTCCTTGGCGCCTTCGCAGGCGCGGATGGCGCTCTCTTTTTCGCTCAGGTCCATGCATAGGCTTTCAACACCCGGCGTAACCTGGTACCACTGGTACAGCGGTTTTTTGTCGATGGCACGGATGCGGGTGAATCCCTGGTCCGCGAAATATCGGGTCAGTGCACCGGCAATGAATCCACCGGCGCCGCCGATGACGATCAGGTCATCTTTGTTGATCGTAGTTGCTGCAATTTTATTCTCACTCATCACTTCACCTCTTAGGTTGTGTTTCCGCTTCATCCGGTCGGTGACGGCCAACATCGGTGTGGCGTCGTCCTTATGCGAATGAACACGGAAACTGTCTTAAAGAACGCTTTCCAATATACAGCAGGGTGTGTTTTTGCAAATACCCATTATTGACCAAAGAATGCCGATTATTGACCTAATAAATTTATCCAAAAAGCGGTCTTTTTGATCGCCCCGGGCAAAGCGTCCGTTTAGCGGGATCCGCATATTACGCTTCTATAACAGGGTTTATAGGCAATGAAACTTTTCCATCCGTTGTTTTCCAGCCATTGGAAATATGGAAAATCAAACTTCCGGCTATTGGAAATT
>JAIPIO010000016.1 GCA_021734595.1 Kiritimatiellales bacterium
GTAAAATCCCCGGCAAACATGAAATGGGTGTTGTCTTCCTTGATGGAGATTTTTCCAGACTCTGGAAAATGGTATCGCACGGCTGCGGCATCGTCGAATGCCCGGAATACAATATCCAGCCGCCGGTTCGGAGCGGTGGTTTCCCGCAGTGAAACCGTCAGTTCGCTGCAACAATTCCTGATTTCCGAAAACTTGCCCCACGCGGGTTTCCACGTCTCGTCGGTTGTCGCTGTTTTGAGTCCGGTAATTTCAAACGCACCGTAGGGTTGCTCCAGTTCTAGGCCTAGCGGTGACTCTTTGATAATCTCCCGCCCGTTGAAGGCAACTTCCCATTGCGGCCGACCCGCATTCAGTTCGAATCCGATCACCACACTTCCGCCCGGCGATTCAAGATCAACCGCTTCCGCATATCCAACCGCAACGAAACCCGCCAATATAAAACCGAGAACCCACTCCCTCTTCATCGCATAATCCCTCCGTTAAAAGATGCCAGATTAACACATCGCCCCCTTTTCCCAAGGTCTGGAACCGTTGGCGTTAAAATTTCCAAGCCTTGGGACACCGGATTCCAAGGGTTGGAAAAGACGGTGGTTGGTTTTCCGATGACTGAAAAAACCCCGAACCTACGACGCGGCGGTTTCCTTGAACTGGATGTTGTAGAAATACTTGTATTTCCCACCGAGCGCGAGCAGTTCATCGTGGGTGCCCTGCTCTACAATCTTTCCTTCGTCCAGCACCACAATGAGGTCGGCGTGCTGAATGGTCGAGAGGCGGTGGGCGATCACAAAAACCGTGCGTTCTTTCATCAACTCGTCGAGTGCCCCCTGTACCAACTGTTCCGATTCGGTGTCCAACGCGCTGGTAGCCTCGTCGAGAATAAGGATGGGCGGATTCTTCAGGAGCGCCCGGGCGATGGCCACGCGTTGCGCCTGACCGCCGGAAAGCATGGTGCCGCGCTCCCCGATCACCGTGTCGTAACCGGCGTCCTGTCTCTGAATAAACTCATCGGCGTTGGCGCGTTTGGCGGCAGCAACAATTTTTTCATGGTCGGCAGACGGGTCGCCGTAGGCAATGTTTTCAACGATGGTCTGGTTGAAGAGAACGGTTTCCTGCGTCACGACCCCGATCTGCTTGCGCAACGAGTCTATCGTGTAGTCGCGAATGTCTTTCCCGTTCAGCAAAATGGAACCGCCGGTCACGTCGTAGAAGCGCGGAATCAAATTTACCAGCGTGGTCTTTCCAGCACCGGAACTGCCGACAAAGGCGATGCACTGCCCGGCTTTAATATCCAGACTGACGCCGGCGAGAATGGGCTGCTCATCGTAGCAAAATGAAACATTGTCGAACTGTATCTGCCGGACTGTTTCAACATATTCCACCGCGCCCGTCCGGTCGCAAACCGTGTTTTCCGTATTCAGTATTTCAAAAATGCGTTCCACCCCGCCGGCGGCACGCTGAATCCGGAGATGGATCTTGCCCAGATCGCGAATGGGCTTGTACATCAGTCCAGCCGCCATACCAAATGCCACCAGTTCCGAAAGTTCCATCTCTTTAACGTAGGCATACACCAGCACAAATGCAAATCCGACAGCCGCCAGCACCTCCATCAGCGGGCTTAAAAACGCCCTGATTCTAACCATCTTGGTGATGCGGCGGAATACCTGATCGTTATAAGAGTCAAACCGGTTTTTATGATGGGGTTCCATCCGAAATGCTTTCAGGATCAGGACGCCAAAAAAACTTTCCTGCACCAGCGATGTCAGATCGGCCAGCTTTTCCTGATTGGAGCGCGAAACGCGCCGCATTTTCCGACCCATAATGGAGAGTGGGAGTACGCAGACCGGGAACACAATCAGAACAACAAGCGCCAGCTTCCAGTTGGTGGAAAATATAAACACCACCGATGCAATCAGGGAAAACGGCTGCATGATCAGGTCGCCCAGGGTATCAACCACCAGTTCCTTAAGCATGACCGTATCACTGGAAATCCGGGAGATCAGTTCCCCAACCCGGCTCTTGCTGAAGAAACTCATCGGCAGATCCAGGATATGCGAAAACATCTGGCTACGGATGTCCATAATGACGCGCATCCCGACCCACTCCGTCAGATATTTCCCCAGAAACTGCCCTAGACCCCGGATCGCCGCAATGATCGGCAACCCGATCACGCTGAGCAGCATTACTTTTAAGCTGAGGTGCTCTTGGCTGTAACTTTCCATAACATCCTGCGCCTTCACCAAAAGGCCCAGGGTGGATCCGCCAAACACCATCCCGCAGATAATTCCGACCACCAGCCGCCCGCGGTAGGGAAAAACGTAGCTCAGCAGCCGTTTGCTATCCGACCACGAAAGATCTTTTTTTTCGGATTTGCTCATGCGTCGTGCTCTTCGAGATAGCGCTCTGCTTCAATCGCCGCCTTACACCCACTGCCTGCCGCGGTAATCGCCTGGCGGTAGATGGCATCTGCAACGTCGCCCGCCGCAAAAACGCCCTCGATATTCGTCTTAACGCCGTCGGCGATCAGATAGCCCACATCATCGGTTTCCAACTGGTCGGCGAAGGCCTCCGTATTCGGCTTGTGGCCGATCGCCGAAAAGTAGCCCTTGCATTCGATTTCGGAAACCGCGGCGGTCTTAACGTTCTTGACCCGCACCCCGGTCACCCCCGATTCGTCTCCCAGCACTTCCTCGACAACCGTGTCCCAGCAAACCTCGATCTTTTCGTGCTTCTGGACGCGATCGGCCATGATTTTTGAGGCGCGCAACTCGTCGCGACGGTGTATCAGGGTAACCTTCGATCCGAATTTGGTCAGGAACAGCGCCTCTTCGACGGCGGTATCCCCGCCGCCAACCACCACGATCGGGACGTCGCGGTAGAAGGCCCCGTCGCAAGTGGCGCAAGCGGAAACACCGCGCCCCAGGAACTTCTGCTCGGACTCCAGCCCCAGGTATTTGGCAGTTGCCCCGGTGGCGATGATTACGGTTTGTGCCTCGATGACCGTATCGTCGATCAGCGTCAGCGTGAACGGACGCGTGGAGAGATCGGCTTTTACGACTTCCCCAAACTGGAATCTAGTGCCGAAGCGTTCGGCCTGGGCATGCATGTCGTCCATGAGCTTCGTGCCGTCGATCCCCGCCGGGAAGCCCGGATAGTTCTCAACCTCCGTAGTGGTAGTAAGCTGCCCGCCAGGCTGCATGCCTTCAATGACGACCGGACCGAGGTTTGCCCGGGCCGCATAGATTGCCGCCGTCAAACCGGCTGCGCCTGCGCCTGCAATCACTATTTTTTCCATAGCAGTTTCCCTTTCGTTGGGTTGATGGATGCAGACAATACAGGATTATTTGGCAGGATTCAAACCGCCAATCAGCACAATTCAATCACACAGGAATCCATTCCGCCTACGCCTTGAACGCGGCAATCTGTTTCTGGAATTCCGGTACGATTACGTGCAGATCGCCGATCAGACCAAAGTCGGCCACGTCGAAAATCGGCGCATCGGGGTCTTTATTGACCGCCACGATGACGTCGGAGCTCTGCATGCCGGCCAGATGCTGGATCGCACCGGAGATGCCGCAGGCCACATACACCACCGGACACACCGTCTTGCCGGTCTGCCCCACCTGGTGATGGTGCGAAATCCAACCCGCGTCCACCGTCGCCCGCGAAGCGCCCACGGCGGCCCCCAGCTCGGAAGCCAGATCGTAGATAATCTTGAAGTTTTCCGGCTTGCCGACTCCCCGCCCGCCGGAAACAATATACTGTGCGGCGTTGAGATCGATGGTGTTGTCGTCTTCATGCACGACTTCAATACGGCGCATGCGCTCCGGCACACCGGAGAGATCCACCGGATATTCAATCGTTTCGCCCGCTTCGCTGTCGCCGAGTTTTTCCTTTTTGAAAACATTCGAGCGCACGGTGGCCATCTGCGGACGATGGTCCGGGCAGATAATCGTCGCCATGATGTTTCCACCGAAGGCCGGACGCGTCTGCAGCAGGTTGCAGCCTTCCGTGTCATAATCGAGCTGCGTGCAGTCGGCGGTCAGTCCCGCGTCGACCATCACCGCCACGGTCGGCGCCAGGCTGCGGCCGATCGTGGTTGCGCCATAGAGCACGATTTCCGGTTTCTTGTCGTTAATCAGCGCCGCGATGGCGCGGGAATAATAATCGTTTTGATAGTCCGCCAGTTTCGGATCATCGAGTGTATAGACCTTTTTGGCCCCGTAATTGAACAACTCTTGGCAAAGATCCGCACAGCCGGACGCCGGCAAAACCGCCGCAACCTCAAAGCCGGATTTTTCCGCCAACTCCTGCGCCTTGCTGAGAAGCTCGTTAACCACACCGGCAATCCTGCCGTTGCGCTGCTCTGCAAATACCCATATCTCTTTTGTGGTGCTCATAGTACGTTGCGCTCCTTCAGCTTCTGAATCAGCTCTGTAATCATTTCGGCCGGTTCACCGGAGAGAATCTCCTTGTTCAGCTTGACCGGCGGTGCAAAAATCTTGCTCACCTTCGTCGGCGATCCGGCCAGGCCGATGTTTTCCTCGATCGGATTCAGGTCGTCAAAGCCCCAGGTCGGGATTTCAGCCTTTTTCGCGGCCATCTTCTTTTTCAGCGACGGCATGCGCAGCTGGTTGGCCTCCTTCACCACCGTAAAGGCGGCCGGTTTGTCGATTTCCCAGATTTCATAACCGTCTTCCGTCACCTTCTCGACCTTGAACCCTGCATCCGTCGGCTCCACCGCTTTGGCATAGGTGAGCATCGGCAGATCCAGAAAATGCGCCACGCCAGGTCCTACCTGCGCCGTATCCCCGTCGATCGCCTGCTTGCCGAACAGAATAATATCTGGCTGCACTTCGAGTTTCTTGATCGCCAGGCTGATCGTATACGATGTCGCCCAGGTGTCCGCCCCGCCGAACTTGCGGTCGGAAATCAGAATCGCATCATCCGCGCCGTGCGACAACGCCGTGCGCAGGGCTTCCACCGCCTGCGGTGGACCCATCGAAATAACGGTCACCTTGCCGCCGTGCTTGTCTTTCAACTGCAGAGCCATTTCCAGCGCGTTCTCATCAAACGGATTGATGATGCTGGGCACGCCTGCGCGGTTCAAACGGTTCGTTTCGCGGTCGATCGTGACCTTGTCCGAATCCGGCACCTGTTTAATGCAAACCACAATATTCATCCGGTACTCCCTCCCCCTTCTAAAAATGAGCGCACAATATAGGCTACCGCACAGGGCACCACAAGCCAAACCTGCCGCACAAATCCGTTGCTTAAACGCCGGCTTCTTTGTCATGATGGCGGTGGTCGGAAGGCTGAATTTTTAATCTCTACAAAGGCGTCTTATGAAAATGACAACTTGGATTTTTTTTGTTTTAACCTGCCTTTTCACTGCATTGCCCCTGTCTGCCACGGAGTTTCAGAATCCCGACGGCTGGACATTCAAGGCGCCGCGCGACGAGATACGCCCAGAGGCCCGCTTCGACCCACAGGGCGGACCGGAGGGCCAGGGAGCATTCGTCATCGAGGCGGACGGGCGCGAAGGGCTGTGCGGCTGGTGGGAGAAATCCTTCCCGGTTGAAGGTGGCAAAACCTACCGCTTCGGTGCGGTGCGACGGGCACTTCGTGTTGAGCTACCCCGCCGAACCGCGGTGGTCCGTATTCATTGGCGCAACAACGACGGTAAATCCGTGTTGCGTGACTACCCCAGCGGTGCATATCCCCGCAAGGACGAACGCCCCAAGGCCGAAGCCGAATTTCCAATGGATGGAAAAACCGATTCCAAAGGCTGGACTGCGGTGTCCGGGATCTACCGTGCACCCTCGGAAGCGACCCATGCGGTCATTGAACTGAATTACCGCTGGGCTCCCGGCGGCCGACTCGAATGGGCCGACGTCTCCTGGCAGGAAACCGCGCCACCCAAACCGCGCATCGTGCGGCTCGCCACGGTTCATTTCCGGCCAAAGGCGGGCGTCACGAACCGCGAAAAATGCAAACTCTTTGCTCCGCTGATCGCAAAAGCGGCCGCGCAACAGGCGGATTTGGTGGTGCTGCCGGAAACATTAACGCTCTTTGGCAGGGGCAAACAATACGCCGGGTGCGCGGAACCTATTCCCTGCCCATCGACCGAATATTTCGGAAAATTGGCCAAACAGTATGACCTGTACATCGTGGCCGGTCTGCTGGAGCGCGCCGGACATCTGATCTACAACGTCGCCGTACTGATCGGTCCCGACGGCGGAATCGTCGGCAAGTACCGCAAGGTGACCCTGCCCCGCGGCGAGATCGAAGGCGGCGTTACGCCCGGCAAGGAGCTACCCGTATTCGACACGCGCTTCGGCAAGGTGGGCATGATGGTCTGCTACGACGGATTCTTCCCCGAAGTCGCGCGCGAGCTGAGCAACAAGGGCGCCGAAGTAATCGCCTGGCCCGTGTGGGGTTGCAATCCGCTGCTGGGCGCGGCCCGCGCCTGCGAAAACCACGTCTATGTCATCAGCAGCACCTACACCGATTCCTCTTGGGACTGGATGATTTCCGCCATCTACGGCCACGACGGCAAACCGCTGGCACAAGCCAAGGACTGGGGCGATGTGGCAGTGGCGGAAGTCGACCTCGGTCAACCGCTCTACTGGCGCAGCCTCGGCGACTTCAAGGCCGAGATCCCCCGCCACCGCCCCACCCTGCCGCCGACCTTGAAATGATTGGCGATTCCCTTAACTGACTTTCCAGTCAGTGGAAGAAGCGCGCGTGAAAGTTCCAATGTCTGGGAACTTTCCGCGCCATTGTTCCAACCTTTGGAAAATGCTGATGTAGAAAGGATTCCACCTTGACGTATTAAGAGTTGAGGAACATGCTAGCGGCTACGCAAGGCAGAGTATGCTCTTCTTGCATGGGGGAAAATATGAGAAAGAAAAAGTCCGTATCCTTCAGCACAACCGCGCTCCTTGCCACCATCCTATTAAGTGGCTGTACAACGGCCATGCGCAACAAGAATCTGGAAAAAGTGGCCAAGGACTGGTCGCTGGTAATCCGCGCCAGCCAGATGATTCCCGTCTATCCCTTGACCGAAGATCTTCAACCGGGCGATGTGCGGTTGGTCAGCACACCGATAGAGGATCAGATTAAAATATATAAGAAGAAAGGGTTCATTCCGCTCGATCAGCATTTTGTCCGCCTCTATCCCGACGGCTACCAGGCATTTTATACCAACCGTTACGGTATCAGCTCGACTTCGATTCCACCGAAAAACTGGCAGGAAGAAATTGGATGGAGCAATGCCCCATCGGTAGCCTTTCCGCCCTACAACTTTTCTGTCAGCACAAAAACCGGGTTGAAACTGGCTATTCCAATCCAAGGTGTTCCTGTGGCGCTGGGATTGATGAATACCGGCAACGCATCGGGATCGGTGCTGATCGATGATGCCCATACCTATGGGATCGACAATTTCCACATGGAAAAGCAGGTGCGGGACTGGGCAATAACAAACCGAGCGCGATTGCAGGACTATGAACCGAAACCTGACAATTCGAACGGCAAAAGCTATCATTTCCTGAGGGTGATCACCCGAGTGTATGTCACTGGCAGGGTCAACATTTCCATCAGGAACGACAACACAACTGACAGCAACCTTGCCGCGGGAGGCGGCCTGGATTTCGGTTCGCCAACCAATGCCAAGGCATATGCCGAAACGCTTGAGGCATTCAATGAACTTGCGAAAAGCTCCGCACCGGGAGCCAACCTGAGCATCAACACTATGTCGAGCCGTTCCATTACCATGAGCGAACCATTCGATCGCCCGCTCGTCATCGGCTATCTCGGCTTCGATCTCCCCATCCTTAAAGGCGGTCGACTTGGCAATCTCATCTCAACACGTGCGCAGTTGGAAAATATATCCGTAATAGGATCCTCGTCTAAACCGTTAGAAACGGTCTACCATCGAGCTGCACTTGCCCACATGAATGAAGCGCTGAAGAAATCAAAAAACGAAAAAAAAGCAGTCTCTATTAAAAATAAGCTGAACGAGGGGGCAAAAGAAATCTTGCCGGAAGCCTATGAGTTTACGTTCTACGAACCCTCCGACTCCGGATTGACATCCACCATTGTCAAAGGCACCGTCATCCCCCCGCGGCAAGATCAATTTAAACAGTTACTGGACTATCTTTCCAACGCCTATGACACAATAGAGAATATTCAATCGGAAAAACTTCACGAACAGGAACCATACCAAGAAACCCTTCATCTGGCACAAAAAGCGCTCCAGGAAAAATCTCAGCAATTGCAAGGCACAGCAGCCCTGATCCGTGCAGTCGACTACGTATTCTTCGGACGATAAAGCAAAGGAGATAAAAATGTCCCCCGCAGAAATAGGCAGACCCATCAAAGATCCCCGCCCAAACATGACCTCGGAAGAGAAAAACCTGTACTTGTCGGCCAAACTCGCCACGGGAGCAAATTCTACCCGTGATATTACCCGGATTGAACGATATCAAAGCGGGACGACTACTGGCTGGCGCGTCTACTACATTGACCCTAATGCAACAACTAACCCGGAGGAATAGACCATGGTAAAGGCACCCTACTACCCGATCATCTACCTGCGCGGCTATGCCGCGACAGAGGGCGAAATGCGCAAGACCGTCGCCACTCCCTACATGGGATTCAACCTTGGCTCCACCAAACTGCGCCAGGATTACAGGGGCAATATCAAGCGCTTCATTTTTGAATCACCGCTGATCCGCCTGATGAAGGATGAAAAGTACGTCGATGCCTACGCCAACGGGGATTTTGTCGAGGAAAACAAAAAGGTGCCCGCCAAAAGCGTGTGGATATTCAGGTACTACGAAGACGACGAAACGGTTGGAGAAGGTGGGCGGAAAACGATCGAGGAATGGGCGGTTGAACTGCGGAAGTTTATCCTGCGGATCCGCAAACAGGTCTGCATGGGTTCCGCGAAGGACAGGAACAATTTCAGGGTATACCTAGTGGCGCACTCCATGGGCGGCCTCATCTGCCGCTGCTACCTGCAAAACATCTGCCGATACGGGATCCCCGCCCATCTGGACGACGGAACCCTGAAACCGCAAATCAAACCCATCCCATCGGGCGAGGTGCCGTTCAAGACCCATATGGTCGACAAGGCATTCACCTACGGCACGCCGCACAACGGCATCGATATCCAGGGGATCAATGTACCGGATTGGAACGATCCGCTCGATGTATCAAACTTTAACCGGGATCGAATCCGGGAATATCTGAAGATTCCCGCCGACCAACCCGCCAACTCGTTGATGGAGGCATTCCCCGCCCGCCGCTTCTTCTGTTTCGTGGGCACGAACTACGAGGACTACCACGCCTTTCTCAACCTTTCCAAGAAGGGGGTCGGACCCATGAGCGATGGACTGGTCCGCATCAAGAACGCCGTGGTGGAAGGCGCGCCGAGGGCTTTTGCGCACCGCAGCCACAGTGGTGACTACGGCATCGTCAACTCGGAAGAGGGCTATCAGAACTTGCGGCGGTTCCTCTTTGGGGATTGGTTTGTCGATGCGCGGTTGCACGCTGACGCCATCACGCTGCCCACGAAAATCGAAGAAATCCGGAAAAAACACAGGAACAAGTTCAAGGGTTCCTACAACATTGAATCGTCCCTGTGTGTCCGCGGGGGGCAATATTACCTGCACGAGCGCAAATGCAGCCAATGGTCGGCCGACCTGCAGCCGTATGACCGGTTTGTGAAAGATAAGCATCCCGCCTATCTCTTTTCCACGGTGCTCTTGAACAATGCGCGGCCCAATGGCCGCAAGAGCAACGAGCCGCTGGTGTTCGTCCTTAAGCTGGAGATCCCGCGGCCGCTCTACGAAGTCGACCGCAAGTTCTGGTTCGCTGAGCATATCGAGGGGGGCAGCGGATGGGGTGAATACATCACCTTCTACATCTACCCCAACCGTAAAAACCCCATCCAGTATGGTTTCGGTGCCCATGTCGCCATCGGCGAAGCCGACACCACGCCCGACCTGGCACAAAACGCCGACGGCAGCCTACAGGCCATCATTCCGCTGGAATCCCCTCCCGGAAGTTTCTTCAAAGGAAGCATCGAGCTCACCATCCGGCACTGGAACACTTAACCGGCGGTACGGGCCGGATTTGAAAAACCCAAGTTGTGCAAGTATCTTTGCCTGCGCAGATTCTCCAGACATTGGAAAAAGCGAAACCCAAAATTCCAGTGTTTGGAAATCCCGCGGTTCCATTTTCCAATGCTTGGAAACCCCATCGGAATACAGAAATTGAACACCGCGCAGATGATTGGCGTCAATTTGTGGTTCATTCGCGGTGACGGTTGGGTTGTCTAGGAGCAGGGAGCTTGGAGCAGCCGTCGCCGTCTAGAGACTGCGCCGGGCCAAGTGGGGCATGGAAAATTAATAGAAACAGAAACTTGCCAGCCTACGTCGCAGGCTACGGCTGGTCCGCCGTGGTGGAAAATGTGAAACCTGAATTCCAGATCTTTGTGCCTTATCTGTTTTTTGGTGGCTAATCCCATTTGTCATGTATTACCGAAATCACTAATCTCCATTGATTTTCACTAATCATTCAGCACAGTATCGAAATTAGTGTCGATTAGTGTACATTAGTGGTTAAACAAGTTGAAAATCGAAGGGTGCGTTATGAGAAAGTTTGTCTATGTTGCATTAATTGCCTACCTGTTCATCGTATCCCCCCTCTCCGCGCGGGAATTTATTGATCAGGGCGCGCTTATTGCCGCGGCAAAAAGTGTCACGCTGGAAAAATATCCCAACGCGGATGATGTGCTGGTGGATGATGTAATTGAAGTGCGCTACCAGCCGGACGGAACCTCGGAGACGTGGGACGACATGGCGATCAAGATTCTGACGGAAAAGGGCAAGCGGAAAAACCGGACGCTTTCACTGAGCTACGATACCGCCTACGGCACTTCCGAATTCACCAAGGTGCAGGTGATCAAGCCGGACGGCACGATAAACGAGGTTGACATCAAGGCGCAGAGCAAGGTGATGGTGGATCCGGGCCAGATGAGCGCCAACATCTACAACCCGAATTCCAAGGTGCTGCAGCTATCGGTGCCAGGACTGGAGATAGGCGACACGCTCCGCTACATCGCCCACGAAGTGCTGACCAAGACGGTGGTGCCGGATACGTGGAGCGGCTACCAGGTTTTCGAGGCCGCCAGCCCGATTGAACGCTACACCTACAAAGTCATCGCCCCTAAATCCCTGCCGCTGCAAAAAACGATCCTGAAGGCCGAAGTCCCCGGTACGGTGACGCACGAGAAAAAGGTGATGGAAGACACCATCGTCTACACCTGGCAGGCAAAGGATGTGCCGCGCATGTTCGCAGAACCGAACATGCCCGCATCCTACACCGTTCTGCAGCGGTTGCTCGTCAGCACCATCGAGGACTGGAAGGATATTTCGAACTGGTACTGGGATCTCTGCAAACCGCGTCTGGAGGCCACCACCCCGGAAATGGAGGCCAAGGCGAAGGAACTGGTGAAGGACTGCAAAACCACCCGCGAAAAAATCGATGCCATGTTCAGTTTTGTTTCGCAGGATATTCGCTACATGGGCATCACCACCGAGGAGGAAGCGCCGGGCTACGAGCCGCACGATGTAAAGATCACCTTCGAAAACCGCTACGGCGTCTGCCGCGACAAGGCCGCACTGCTGGCCGCCATGCTGCGCCTTGTCGATGTGGAAGCCTTCCCGGTCATTATCATGGCCGGCCCGAAGAAGGACGAAGAGGTGCCGCAACCCTTCTTCAACCACGCCGTCACCGCCGCGCTCGACGACGGCAAATATGTACTAATGGATTCCACCGATGAAAACACCAAGGACATATTCCCCTCCTACCTGCAGAACATGAGCTATCTCGTGGCGCGGCCCGGCGGCGAAACCCTGCTCACCTCCCCCGTCATTCCGGCGGAGGACAACCTGCTCAGGATCACCACCACCGGGACGCTCGACAAGGCGGGCAACCTGGAAGCCGAAAGCACGCTGATGTTCGAGGGGATCAACGACACCGCCTACCGTAGCTATTTCGCGCGCCTCAAGCCCGAAGAGCGGCGGCGGTTCTTCGAAGGCCACATCAAGAACTCCATGCCCACCGCCCAACTTGGGGAACTGGAAATCCTGCCGGCGGAACTGCGCGACACCACGCAGCCGATGACCGTCAAGATGGCATTCACCGCCGACGATTTGCTGATCGAAGGCAAGGACAAGCAAATGCTGAGTCTTCCGAGGTTGGGAATCTCGCTCGGCTACGCCAACTTCATGATCGGGCAAACCGGCCTCGAGGAACGAAAATACCCACTATACAACCGCATCACCGCCGGCATCCGCGAAACCCTTCAGATGGAAATCCCGGAACTGGGGGAAAACTCGAAATGGAACGATACGCAGAAAATCCAGAGCGGACAAATCACCTGGGACCAGGATATAAAACAAAACAACGGTCTCATCACCGCAACGAACAACTTCCTGCTCAACACCGTCGAGTTCAGCCCGGAAGAATACCTGACCCTCAAGCAGAACCTGAAGGACATCGAATACAACCTTCGGAAAAAAGTGATTCTCGATGTTCCAGACGCTGGAAAAACGGAGACCCCCGATATCCAGGTATTGGAAAAAACCACGCATGTTGAACTGGCGGATTCCAGCCATTGGAAAGAGGCCATCAGCTCGAAGATAAAAATCCTGACCTATGCCGGGAAAAAGGGAAATTCCGAAATCAAGATCAACTACAATCCCGAGTGGCAGGAGGTCAAGCTGGCGAACGCGACTGTCACCCATCCCGATGGAACCGTAAAGGAAATCAGCGAAAAGGAAATCAACGCGATGGACGCCTCGTGGGTCGCCTCGGCACCGCGCTACCCGGCGGAAAAGATTCTGGTCGCCAACCTGCCCGGCGTGGAGATCGGCAGCATCATCGACTACCGGATCGAATCAACGGTCAAAGGCAAACCGTTCTATTCCACCAGCATCCTGTTCAACGGCTACGATCCCATCGACAAGAAAACCGTAACGCTCACCGTCCCGACCAGCATCGAGCTGAACATCCGCAACTCCGGGATTGCCGTCACAAAAACCTCAAGCGCCGACACGGTCACCTACACCTGGACGGCGGAAAACCAACCCGCTGTCAAGAAAGAGGAACAGCTTCCCTCGTGGTGGACGTTCAACCCTTCTGTGTTTATCTCTGCGGGTGATTGGAAAACCTACGCCGGCGAAGTGCGCACCCACCTGCTCAACGCTGCAAAAAAACAGAAGTCCACCGAAGAGCTGGCAAAGGAAATCACGGACGGCCTCAAGGACGATGGGGAAAAGGTTGAAGCGTTGCGCAACTGGGCGGCCGAAAACCTGCGCGCCGCAGGACCGTCGCTCACTTCCCTGCCCTTCTCCGCCATTACCCCCGCCGACCAGACGCTGAAGGAGCGCTACGGCAACAGCGCCGACCGCGCCGTGGTGCTCTACACCATGCTCAAAGCGATGAGGTTCAAACCGGAATTCGTCCTCGCCGGCCGACAATCGCTGATTCCCGAGGCGCAGCAACCGATCATCGATGTCCCGCAGCGGCAAGCCTTCGGCAGTGTGCTGGTGAGTGTCAAGGCCGACGGCGAAACCATCTACCTCAATGATTCGAGCCAGTATGCCCAGCTCGGCACATCCGCCCACAACCACCAGCCGATGATCGATCTTTCCGACGGTACCATCCGGCAGGTTGCCGTAGCCCCGGACAAGGAGGAACGCACCCACATCGTCTACAACATCAGCATCGACCCGGATGGCGAAGCGGGCATAACCCAGACATGGGAGCACCGCGGAAAGGCGTTCGAAAAGTTCCACAGCACGTTTGCCGAAATCACGCCCGAAGAACGGCGGCGCTACTACCTCGAACTCGTCTCCTCCGTTTCGCAATCCGCCAAGGCGGCCTCGGATCTGGTTACCGACTACGATGCCTATCCGGGACAGCAGGAATTTTCCGTCGCGGCCGAACGCTACGCCGTGCTCGACCGTGACTACCTCTACTTCACGCTGCCCGGCGGGCTCGGTCGATTGCTGCAGTACCGCTCCAACGAGCGCGACAATCCGCTCGCCTGGGAAAACTTCATCCAGACCACCTTTGAATACAACATTGTCCTGCCCGAAGGCTACGAACCCGCCATCCTGCCCGGCGATTTAAAATGGCAGGCACCCGGCGGCGCCGGAACCGTTACCGTCACGACGGAATACAGCGCAAGCGCCAACGCCGTCCGCATCGTGCAGCAGGCCGATTTTGAACCGGCACTCATTCCTGCCAGCGAATACCAAGGCGTAATCAAAGCCGGCCGCAAACTCGCCCACCCCGACATGCGAACCATTTTGCTGAAACGAAAGGAGACATCATGAAATCCATAGCCATCCTATGCCTGGCCGCCGTCACGATACCTACCGGAGGAAATGCGTACGAAAAAGCCTTCACACAAACCGATACCGGAAAGATCGAAGTCAAAAAAATCCCCGAACGCACGTTGATTGTTGCTGAAAAGGATGGTGATTATTTTAAAGAGGACAATGCGCTCTTCAGGCGGCTGTTCCGTTACATCCAGGACAACGATGTATCTATGACGGTGCCCGTGAAAGCCGAAGTCTCTCCCGGCAAGATGTACTTCTATGTAGGCACAAAGGACATTGCAAAGGAGTTGAAGGACACCGATGCGGTGAAAGTCGTCGTCGAACCGGAGCGCTCCGTGCTGAGCATAGGTGTGCGCGGCGGCTACTCGGAAAAAAACTTCAAGGAAGCGCGCGATAAGCTGCTGGATTGGCTTGCCGCTTCTAAGCAATGGAAGAAAAGCGGGGACGCCTACGCGATCTACTGGAATGGCCCCTTTACCCCCTTCTTCATGAAACGGTTCGAAGTCCATATCCCGGTTGAAGCAAAACCCGGGAAAGCGGAAGTCTCCGATTCATGAAACTGCACTACCTGCAGCATGTCACGTTCGAAGGGCTTGGCATCATCGAAAAGTGGGCGCTTGACAAAGGTGCCGCAATCACCTGTACCCGCTTGTTTGCCGGCGAAAAACTTCCAGGAATTGGAACCTTCGACTGGTTGGTCATCATGGGCGGACCGATGGGCATTAATGGTCACGATGAACACCCATGGCTCGGCGCCGAAAAGGAATTCATCAAAGAAGCGATCGACAGCGGGAAAACCGTGCTGGGCATCTGCCTTGGCGCGCAGCTCATCGCCGACGTGCTCGGCGCAAAGGTCTATCCAAACGCACAAAAGGAGATCGGATGGTTTCCGATCCATCGCTCAGAAGACGCGCCGGAGCTGCTGCCCGAAACCATTGAAGCCTTCCACTGGCATGGCGACACCTTCGACCTGCCTGAAGGCGCGGTCCGGCTCGCCTCTAGCAAAGCCTGCCGAAACCAGGGATTTATTTACGGTGACCGCGTCATCGGCCTCCAGTTCCATCTCGAGACTACAGAAGCCAGCATGAACGCGCTGATTGAAAACTGCGGCGGCGAGCTGGTCGATGCGCCGTTCATCCAACCATTGGAAAAAATGCGCGAGAAAGTTCCAAACACGTGTCGCGGCGAAGTGCTACAAAGCCGGATTGGAAACATCAACAACGCCATGAAACAGCTGTTGGACGCGTTGCACTCGGAATAGGTTGTTTTTCCAATCCGGAATCCAGGCTACGGAACCACCCGCTCCCACTCCTCCACCTCGCCAGGAACGATACGGAACAGGGGGTGGGATTTGGGCCGGGAGACCGACTTGATTTCGGCGAGTTTTTGGGGATCCCTGATGCGCAGCTTCTTGATGAGATGCGCCCATTCGTAGTCGAGCTGCCCGCGCGTGGTGGCAATCGACCCGGCAGGTTTATCACAAAGTATTTTGGCTGCATCGAAATGGTACTCCCGGCGGACGGCTTCGGCATGGACTTCCCGCAAAAAGGATGCAATCGCCGCCATGGGGTCGGGCGAACTTCGGAAGCGGATCAGCTGGGGGTGGTTGGTATAGCCTTTCGTTTTTCCACCCAGAACGGCCTGCGCCAGCAGGGCTTCGCGCCAAAGCGCGACCAGCCCCCGGGAGTCGAGATATTCCGGATGCAAAGTCCACAGCCGCATGGCACTTATCCCTCCAGTTTTGCGCCGCACTGCTTGCAGTGCACGGCATCGGCGTCGTGCCGGACGTTGCCGCAGGCATTGCACTTGCGGGTGTTCTTCTGCTGTGCCACAGCAAGTCCCAGCTCGGCGGTGATGATACCGGTGGGTACGGCAATAATGCTGTATGCGAGAATCATAAGAAAGGCGGCCAAGGTTTGCCCTACCGGAGTTTGCGGCAAGATGTCGCCATAGCCAACGGTGGACAGGGTGACAATCGCCCAGTAGACCGACTTCGGAATGCTGGTAAATCCGTGATCCGGGCCCTCGATCACATACATGAGCGAACCGACAATCACCACGATAGTCATGACCGTCACTAGAAAGATGCCGATCTTGCGGCGGCTGGCGATCAGCGCGTTCAGCAGCAGGTCGGCTTCACCGACGTACTGCGCCATCTTGAGCACGCGGAAGATACGCAGCATGCGCAGCACTTTGATTACGTCGAGGGAGCGTGTGCCGGGAATGAACAGACTCAAATAGAGCGGAAGGATCGCCAGCAGATCAACCACGCCGAAAAAGCTGCGGGCATAGCGGATTGGCTTTTGGGCACACCACAGGCGCAATCCATATTCAACGGTAAAGAGCAATGTAAACAGCGCATTGAGGACGCGCAGCATTGTTCCGTGCGTCTCGCTGATTGTTTCGACACTGACCAGCATCGTCAGCAGCACACTGGCCATGATGGCAATGAACAACAGTACATCGAACAGCTTTCCCGCCGGCGTGTCGGCTTCGAAAATGACAACGTAGAATCTCTCTTTTAGACTTTCTCTATCCATCGCACAGGTATCCTGTTGGCGTTGTTTCGAGATGATAGACCGGATAATCCAGTTCCGGCAACTGCGCATCTCCAATTCCCACGGCGCAGTCGCCCATGCCCGAGCCGGAAATCTTTGCGCCGGCGATTCCGGGGTCGTTCTGCAATGCGGCAACAATGTCCTGAAGCTCCGGTGTGTTGACGCCCATCTCATCCATCAACTGCTGGTTGCAGTTGAGTATTTTTCCAAATATTGGAAGATCGTTTTCCCGCAGGCTGGAAACCGCCGCGTGAACGCTTTCGTCCATCTCGGCATAGATCCGTTCATATTTATCCGGATCGGCGGCGCGGAGTTTTTCCACCCTTTGAATAACCTCAACCGTCGGCGTTTTGTAACCGCAGTAGACGGCGGTCAGCGGAAGGGAAACTTCCAATGGTTGGAAACTCGGCTCGGTGGTGTAGGCCACGACACCGCCATGAACGCTGGCGGCGAGATCCGCCCCCGATCCCCGGCCCTGCACGGCTTGTACGGTTTCCAATGATTGGAAAAAAAGTTTCGCATGACCACGTTGACGCGAAACGCGACTCACGTTGGCCAATGGTTGGAACTCCCCTCCAATCCACTGCATCAGCGCAGCGTGGGTGGCGACCGTCACGGCGGCGGACGAGCCGAAACCGATATCGGCGGAAAATTCGGAATCGATCTCCAGCTTGAAGCCGGAGGGAATCGTTTCACGGTGCTGGCGGATGGCCTGGAGCACAAAACGAAAGTTGGGATCGTCGGTCAGCTCGCCGAGCGGGCTTTTGTAGTTCCCAAGGCTGGAAACAATTTCAACCGAATCTTCCAAGCATTGGAAAAGCCGGACGGTGATGCGGCGGTTGATGGCGCAGACCAGTGCGCGCCTGCCATGCAAAACGGCGTGTTCGCCCAGCAGCATCAGGCTTCCCGGGGCGGAGGCTGTGACTTTGGCATCGCCAGCCATGATGGTCAGACGATGCGCGTGCCGAGGGGATCGCCGCGAACGGGTGAAACGGTGTAATCGTACTTGCTGCAGATATCGGCGGGCGCCGTGTCGGAAAATACCAGAACCATGCCGCCCTTGTCGCCACCGACGGAACCGGCGCCGCAGACTTTGGCGGAACCGCCCCACGCTTCGATGTCGGCAATAAACTGTTTTACTTTATTCGGGACCACGCCGATCTGCGTGAGAAGCCGGTTGTTTTCACGTACGAGCCAGCGGATCTTGATTTCGTTGTTTTCTCGCAGGGCGCTGCCAAAGGCGCGGGTGACATCTTCGAACTCGCTCCATATCTGGCTGTTTCTGAAATTTTTCTCAACCTGCATGACGCACTCGCCGGTGGTGGTTTCGGGAACGCCGGTGTGTACCATGAACATTTGCATGCGGGGCAACGGGATCGATTCCGCAGCTCCGTTTTGGAAGCAGGCGCATCCTCCATAAAGGGAGATGAAGGAATCCACGCCGCTGGGTTTTCCGTGCTGAAGCTTTTCGGCTTCCATGCTGTACTCGTAGTACCACTCCGGCTTGAAATCGACGCGGAGATAATGGCCCATAGCCCGGAGCTCGCTGAGCACGGTCGCTGCGGAGGAACCCAGCCCACATCCGACCGGGATGGTGGAGCGCAGTTTCAGGCAGATGCCCGTGTCGATGTGCCGATGCAGTCCGTCGAGCGTGTTGATGAAGGCAAAGCGGAAAAGGTCGGCCGGCATGGTGAGGACGTCGCGGATGCCGATATCGCCATGGAGGAACCCGCGGTATTTCCTTTCAACGCGGCGTTTCAGGTCGCGCAGCGCCTTAATGGTGACCGAACCGTTGTCCCGCGCATCGGGCAGGTCGAAAGATACTTCATCGCCGGCCTGGGGCGTGATTTCAAAAACGGCGCTTCGGTCAATAGCCATGGCAATGGCCGGTTTACCGTACACCACGGAGTGTTCGCCGCTCAAAATCAGTTTTCCTGGGGCAATGGCTTTCATCGTAAACTCAAACTACTGTTTCGTATTCCCGTTTATGCTGGCTTATGCCGGAAAACCGGAAAGGTCCAGTCTTGTATTGCGGGAAAACGTGTTCCCCTCCATCGGCCGGCACGCCGTAGTTGAATATGTCTTCGTATTGTTGATAGGTCAGTTCGGTGCGGTTTTCCAGCAGTTTCTTATGGTCATTTCCATAAAGCACCTCGCGGTAACCGGGCTGCACCGTACCGCTGAAGAACTCGCCGACGCAACCGGAGCCGTAGCTGTAGAATCCGATCCGCTTGCCGGTCAGGTCCTCTGCGGCAGTATCCAGCAACGATGCCAAGGCTACATACATCGAGGCGCTATAGCAGTTTCCAGTGATCCGGCTGTAGCGCAGCGACTCTTCCAGCAGGGAGTGCAACTGGTCTTTCCCCAATTCAACCTTCAGCTTGCGGCAAAGCTTCTCGTGCGCCTTCTCTGCCATCTTGGTGAACGGAATGTGGTAGCAGAAGTGATCAAAGTCGGTCAGCGAAAGGCCGGTCAGCCCAGCATACTGCTTCCACGATTCAAGCAGTGTGTGGATATAGACCATGGTGGAATACTTGCCATCCACCAGCGCCTCGGAGCGGTAGTTCGGCCGCCAGAAATCCATCACGTCTTCGGTATAATAGCCGCACTCGGGGTTGATCTCCACCAACCGCGGGTCGGCGGAAACCAGCATGGCGACCGCGCCGCAGCCCTGCGTGGCCTCGCCGGGACTGCCCAGCTCGTAGCGCGCCACGTCGCCGGCAATCACCAGCGCCTTTTTGCCGGGATTGCGGGCCACAAATCCAATGGCCAGTTGCAGGGCCGCCGTACCGCTGTAGCAGGCCTGTTTCAGTTCCACGGTGCGGCAGCGGTTGTTCATTTCCAGCAGGCCGTGCACATAGACGCCGGCGGCCTTCGACTGGTCGATGCCGCTTTCCGTTGCAAACAGCAACAGCTCCACATCGTCGAGCTCGCCATCCTGCTGCAACCGGAAGGCCGCGCTGGCTCCCATGGTCACGATATCCTCGTCCGGCGGCGGGATCCCCATTTTTTCCTGACCGATGCCAGTATAGTATTTGTTCACGTCAACCGACCGCGCATCCGCCAGCGTTTGCAGGTCGACGAAGTAGTTCGATGTGTAAAAGCTGATTCTATCAATGCCAATTTTCATTCAAGATCAAATCCTCATTTTCCTTGACCGCACCAATCTCCGCCGCGCCCAGCAGAAACATGGCCGTTGTAAATTCCCGCCTCAGCCGCTGGATCTCCTGCCGCACGGCCTCCACCGACTCCCGGGCCGGATTCAGGAATGGCCGCGCCAAGCCGCAGAGCGAAGCGCCCAGAATAATTCCCTTCACCATGTCAATTCCGTTCCGGATTCCCCCCGAAGCAATCAGTGTGATTTCATGCCGATAGGACTTCATCAGTTTCAGTGCAATCGGGGTGGGTATTCCCCAATCCTTAAAGAGCTCCCCAAGCTCAGGACGATCACTGCGCATGCTCTCAACCAGGCTCCATGAAGTTCCCCCGCTTCCGGCAATATCTATGAATTTGACGCCGGAAGCGAGCAGATGTTCAACATCCTCCGGGGATATCCCGGCACCAACCTCCTTGATGATGACCGGCTTATCCAATGACTGGACAATCTGGCCGATTTTTGTCCGCAGGTTGGAAAAATCGGTGTCGCCTTCCGGCTGCACCGCTTCCTGTAGCGGATTCAGATGAAGGTAGAGCGCATCGGCGTCGAGAATTTCCAGGGCCTCATGACAATCCGAAGCACCCAGCTCATAATTAAGCTGCACCGCGCCCAGATTTCCGAACAGCAAGGTGGTGGGAGCAACGTCGCGCAGTTCAAAACTGGCCCGTGCCGCGGCATCCGATATAAACA
>JAIPIO010000017.1 GCA_021734595.1 Kiritimatiellales bacterium
AGAATTTTGGTTCGCTCGATGAGCTGAAAACAATATCGCCGTTCGGCAGGTAGAGCGGGTCGATGTCCGCAATGCCCTTGGCGGAGGTCAACTGCTTCAGCCCGGTGCCGTCCAAGTTGATTTCATAGATGTGGTAGTCGTCGTCGATGCTCCTGCGCATCGAGAAAACGATCCGCTTGCCGTCGAAGCTCAGTTCCGGGTCGCGCACCAGTCCGGTGGGGCCGGGATCGAAGATGGTGCTGGTTTTCCACCCCTTGGAAATATCCAGCATCTTCAGCACGCCGCCCGGTTCGTAGCTTTTGGTGTTGATTTCGCCGGTCTGGAAGAGGGTCGCCGTGTTGTGGTGATCCTTCTTGTACTGCTTGCGAGCCACGAACAGGATCGGCTGGTCGCTGACCAGCGGGTTGGCCGCCAGCGCCTCGCGCTGAAGTTTCTCCAACTCCGTGCCCTGCGCCGTTTCCAATTGCTTGAGATATTTTCGGCCGTTCGGATAGTTTTTACCATAGGTGGCGATTAAATCCTCGATGGCGGCGCGGGTTGCCGTGGCATCCGGTGGTGCCGGAACAAAAGCGACCGCCGGGGCCTTTTTCTTTCTGACGGGCTTTTTTCTGGCCTTCTTTTTGGCTGCGGATGCGGTTGGCGCAATCCCCAGTGCCAGCAATAGCAATAGTACTAGACATTTCTTCACATTCATCGCTCCACTCCCTAGGTTCCAGATATTGGAACATTTTTCCCAATCTCTGTAAATTATCTCCACTGTTTTTCCAATGGTTGGAAAATGCGTTCCAACCATTGGAAAACCGCGTGAAAAGTGAAACGTGAGGCGTGACAGTTGCTGATTACGTTTCACGGCTCACTCGTCACTTTTTTTCTTTTTCCTCTGCTGCAAATTAATCCAGCCCACGGGGGCGTCTTTCGGGATGGTGGAGCGGCTCTCCTGCACAACCAGCTCGAGTTTTTTCACCACTTCGGGGTATTTAGAATATAGATTCATAGTCTGACATGGGTCTTTTTCCAGATTGTAAAGCTGGGCCGGCGGGGCATCTTTGCGGATTTTTCCGTCGACCACATCGCTGTTGGTTTTTCCGGCAAAGGGCAGCGCCGCCGCTCCGGCAAAGAGGTGGTCGCCTTTCTTTTTACCCTGGAATCCACCTTCGTCCTGCGCCGGGATGTAGACCCATTTTCCTTGGCGGACGGTGAGGTGCTTAGGGCTGTTCGGCGAAATGACTAGCGTCTTCCGGGTTGGCGAATCCGGTGTGCCGGTAAAGTTCGCAAGCTGGTTGATGCTGTCGGGGCCTTCATTTTGTTGCAACGGGCGGTCGATTATCGCCGCGAAGGTCGCAAGCAGATCGATCTGGCTGATGAGCTGGGCGGACGTTGTCCCGGACGGGATGCGGCCGGGCCATCTGGTAATGAACGGTACGCGGTGTCCGCCTTCCCATGCGCCGAACTTAAATCCGAGCAGGTCGCCGTTGAGCCGGTGCCCGGCCTCCCATGCCGCCTGGCCGGTGACGTGGAGCATGCCGCCGTTGTCGCTGGTGAAAACCACCAGCGTGTTTTCCGCCACGCCCATCTCATCGAGCGTGGCCATGACCTCCCCGACAATCCAGTCGAGTTCGTGGATAAAATCGCCGTAGGGCCCGCATCCGCTGGTGCCGACAAACCGCGGTGCCGGGGTGAAGGGGTGGTGGATGTTGGTGGTGGCAAGGTACATGAAGAACGGCTTGCCTTTTTTCTGCTGCTTCAGCCATTCAACCGCCTTTTTCTTGAGGGTGGTTCCGATCTGGTCATCCACGTAAAGCCGGTGCGCCGCCTCGGCGCCGCCTATTTTTGCCTTCCAACCCTTTTCTGGATATTCCTTCGTAACGGATGGTTTGCCATGCATCAGCGGATCGTTTGGATCGAGGCCAACGATGCGGTGGTTTTCCACGAAGACAAAAGGAGGGCCGCTGTTGACCGACGGGATGCCGTAGTAGTAGTCGAACCCCAATTCGAGCGGCCCCGGCTTGAGGTCGCCGTTCCAGTCCGGTTCATCCTTTCCGAACCCCAGATGCCACTTGCCGATGCAGGCGGTGGCATAGTCTGCCTCTTTCAGCAGTCTTGCCAGCGTCAGCCGTTCTGGATCAATCGTCAGCGGTTCTTTGGTTGAGATGGGTCCCCAGAAGTTGCGGCGATAAGGATACCTTCCGGTCAGTAGGCCGTAACGCGAAGGCGAACAGACTGCCGATGCCGAATGCGCGTCCGTGAAGCGGCGCCCTTCCGTCGCGAGCTTGTCGATGTTCGGTGTCTGCACCTTCGTTGCGCCATAGCAACTCAGGTCGCCATAGCCGAGGTCGTCGGCAAAGATAAGAACGACATTCGGCTTCGTATTCGCAGCGCTGGCCAGTGAGCCCAGGAAAACCAAGGTAAAAAATATATTTGTGATTTTCTTCATTAAATCCTTCCTCACAATGGCCGGGCAATCCCGGGGTTTATTGTTATCGTATTTTTTGACGCAACTTTTCCATCAGTTCCAATGCTCCTTTGGAAATGCGTCCTTCCTGGGAAATCTTGATGTTAATGGTCACCACGCCTTCGTTCTCGATGAATCCTTCAATGAAATCGACCAGTCGCTTTTCCGAATAAACAGGTGCCTCGATGGGAATATTATCTTTTCCGATCAAGACCCGGCGAGGGTCATTCTCCTTTATCTTCCTGGCGCTATGCACCCATCCGGTTTCCAAGTGGATCAACCCGTGGCGCTGGAGTCCCTTGGCCGGACCCCGAAGGTAATATCTGCCCCCGGGACGGGCTCGCGCATCCCCGTTGGCTTCTCCCGCCCAATATTCCTGCCAAGGCGTTACACTGGCCTCAATATTGCTGTTCAGTCCAACGATGCGTTTTGGATTGCCCGCCTTCATCGCCTTGAAATAGCGTTCGTAATCGAAGGTCGGATACCACCGATCGACAGCAAGCCAATTATCAATCCAGTATCCAAACACCCTGTCGCCGTATCGCTTTCCGATGGCGCCGAACAGCTTTTCAACGCGGGCGCTATACGCGGCTTCATCGAGTCGATCCTTTGCGTTGCGGGTTGCGCCCCTCGCCATGCCCCCGGAAGCAAGATAGAGTCCAAGCTTAATGTTTCGACCGGCCAGGGCATCTGCGATCTCTGCGATCAAATCGCGATCGGTCGTCATTCCAGGGAATTCCTCTTCCCACTCCTTGATCGGCGCCGGGAACGTGGTGTCTACGTGCATGGCGGTGAAAAAGACATATCCGGCTCCGGTCTTTTCGACCATCTCGGCAAACGCCGGAACATCAAAATCGGAGACCGCCTGTTGATAGGATTTCATTTTTCCCGCGAGCGGCAAGCTTTCGGACGTCCAGTGAAACATCACGCCATACTTCGCATCGACAAACCAGTCGGTACTCGCGCGGTGTCGCCGAGCCTCGGCATGGCCTTCCGCCATGGCTGCCTTATGCGCCACAGGCACCAACTCGATCAAATTCAGTTTGAACGGTGAATGGTTCGGTGAGGGTTCAAAGCGAAACGAAACGGCATGTTCCCCTTGAGGGATCTCTATCACGCCTTCAAGATTGAAACGTTCGAGATTCATTATCTTCTTCTTGTTTTCATACAAGCCCATCGTCTCATGAACCTCGCCACGGAGGGATTGGCCAGATACAGACACTTCGAACCGTCCACCTTCCGCGAGGCTCCCATACGCCGCAATCGCTTCATAGCGTCCCGACCGGGGCGCTGTAACGTTCCAGACGACTTCGCCCTCGTCCGTGAAGTCCACCCAGCGCCTCCCCGCTTCATCGGCACTGTTGTCGCTATGATGGTCAATGGCGCGACACCCCAGCACAGTAATGGAATCGGATTCTATTACCGTTAAATCCGAGTTTACGGTGGGCTTTGCCTGTTTGGGTTCCTTGGCTTCGCTGGCGAGTGTGCCCAGCAAAACCGCTCCAACCAACAGGCATGCACCCCCCGCAATTTTATTCATCGTTCTCTCTTTCTATTCCAATCCCTGGAACATCCTTTCCAACCATTGAAACTTTCTTTCCAATCCCTGTATATTCCACCGTCGGTTTTCCCAATGGTTGGAAAACATTTTCCAGCCCCTGGAAGACCGGCTCATGCAGCAACCCTGCAAACCTTCGCTTCTTCGCTTTTCTATTGTTTCGTCTGTTCCGGGTATTGCTTCAAAATCTCCGCATCGAACTGGAAGTTGTCGGCGGTGATATGGCCCCAGCCGCCGGTCGATTCGTCGACGATCTTGATAAACATCTTTTTGCCGGCATAAGGCGTCAGGTCCCACCCGGCTTTTTGCATCACCTGGTCGTTTACACCCCGCGCCTGTTGAACTTCCTTGCCGTCTGCGGTGCATAAGGCGACATAGACGGTCGGCCCATTTCCGCCGCCGACCCGGAAAGTCATTTTTCCGCCCTTGGGAACAAAAAGCGGAGAAACAATCACACCGGTCTGTTGGTCTTCGCCTCTTTGGGCATTCGGCGATGGCTCCAGCGTAGTCAGGTAGTATTCGCCCTGTTTGTTGTATTCGGTCTTGTTCCTGAAAAACATGGCGCGGTTCCCGATAACGTGCCCAAAACTGCCTTTGACCACTTTCCATGGCTCCAGCCGGCCCGACTCGAAATCGAACGATGCGCTGTGCACACTTGGTGATGCATCAATTTTTGGGGCGGCGTCGGCCGGTGCTTTTGGTTTCTTTTTTTTAGAAGCACGTCCTGTTTTCTTCTTTTTCTTGACCGGAGTCTGCTTCGTTGGCGCGTAGGTTGCGAGCAGAGCGCTCATTTCCTTCACCACTTCGGGATATTCGTAGTACAGGTTTTGGGTCTGGCGTACATCGGCTTCCAGATCATAAAGCTGCGCGGGCGGCGCGCCCGGCTTGATCATGCCGTTTTCAATGTCGCTGTTCACGCTTCCGACAAATGATATGCACTCCGGTCCGCCGGCTGCATGTGTGCCGGGGCCACCCTTGAACCCGCCGCTTCCCTGGGCGCCGATATACATCCATTTGCCTTTGCGAATGGACAGGTTCCTGCTGCTTTTGGGAGCAAGAACAAGCTGCTTCCGCAATGGCGTGGCCGGTGCCCCTACCAATGCGGGTAGAACATTTACGCTGTCCGCCAGTTGCTTTTTCCCAATGTCCTGGCCTGTCAACGCCGCAAAAGTGGCCAGCATATCCACGTTGCAGATCAATTGGTCCGATGTGGTGCCCGGCTTGATCCTGCCCGGCCACTTGGTGATAAACGGTACGCGGTGGCCGCCTTCCCATGCGCCAAACTTAAAGCCGAGTAGCTCGCCGTTCTGGCGGTGTCCGGCCTTGAAGGAATCCTGTCCGCCGACATTGAACATGCCGCCGTTGTCGCTGGTAAAGATGACCAGCGTATCATCGGTCAGCCCATTCTCCTCAAGGCACATGAGGATCTCTCCGACCACCCAGTCCAGCTCATGGATAAAGTCGCCGTAGAGCCCGCACTGGCTGGTGCCCTTGAAGCGCGGCGCAGGGGTGAAGGGGTGGTGGATGTTGGTGGTAGCCAGATAGAGGAAAAACGGCTTTTCTTTGTTTTCGCCGATCCACTTGGTTGCCTTTTCCACCAGTGTCGTGGCGATGCGCTCGTCGTGGTAGATTTCGTGGGCTTTCTTTGCGCCCGAAAACCTGTTCGCGCTTTTATTCCCCGCTGCATGGGAAAATGTCGGCGTTTCGGAAAAGGGCGGTTTACCGAAAACCAGCGGGTCTTCGGGGTCGTAGCCAACGATGCCGTGGTTCTCCACATAGACATACGGGAACCCGCTGTTGACCTTGGGGACGCCGAAATAATAGTCGAAGCCGAGCTCCAGCGGTCCCGGCTTGAGCGGTTTGTTCCAGTCGGTTTTTTCGGAGCCGAAGCCGAGGTGCCATTTGCCCAAAGCCGCGGTGGCATAGCC
Organism: Kiritimatiellales bacterium; assembly: GCA_021734595.1. Classification (GTDB taxonomy): domain Bacteria; phylum Verrucomicrobiota; class Kiritimatiellia; order Kiritimatiellales; family Pontiellaceae; genus JAIPIO01. The sequence goes on from JAIPIO010000017.1 coordinate 5,939, forward strand.
TCTGTTTTTGAACACCTTGCCCAGGGTCAGCTTGCTGGTATCGATCAGCAACGGCTGAAAATGACTGCAAGGCCCCCAAATTCCTTTACCCCCATTCCCTCGCAGAGGATACTCCCCCGTCAACAGCGCATACCGCGACGGCGTGCAAACGGCCGATGCTGAATGCGCATCGGTAAACCTGCGCCCTTCTGCCGCCAGCTTATCAATGTTCGGTGTCTGCACCTTGGTCGCGCCGTAGCAGCCGAGATCGCCGTAGCCGAGGTCGTCCGCAAAAATGAGTACGACGTTGGGCTCTGGTGTGTCGGCAAAACCCGTTACCGCCAACAAAAGCACCGTACCTATCAATATTTTCTTTATGTACATTGGATTCCTTTATTAAACCCGCTCATTTCGAAAGCGGTTTGGGGTTGTCGACAAAGGCGGCCGGCCGGCTGTTTTCCGCCAGTTCCTTTTCAAAGGCCGCGATATATCCGTGCAACCGCGCCACGACATCCGGGTTGTCCTTGGCAACATTGGTGGTTTCCCCGATGTCCTGCTCCAGATTGTAAAGCGCGGGCGAAGCGGCACCCTTGCCTTTCTTTTTATTCCTACCTTTGTCCTGGGCCGCCATGTGCAGTTTCCATTTGCCGGAACGCACCGCCTGGAGTTCGTTGCCCTTGTGATAAAAGAACGCTTTGTGCGGCGATTTTGCATTTCCGGTCAACACCGGCCAGATATCCCGGCCGTCGATCACATGGTCGCCCGGCACTTCGGCGCCGGCCAGCCTTGCGAACGTCGGCAAGAGATCCATGGAGGTCATAAGTTCATCGTTCACCCGGCCGGCGGGAATTTTTCCGGGCCAGCGGATCACGGTGGCCTCGCGCATGCCGCCCTCGAACGTGCTGCCCTTTTTGCCTCTCAACGGGGTGGCCTTCCCGACCGCGGGTCCGTTGTCCGAGGTGAAGATCACCAGGGTGTTGTCATCGATCCCATGCTTTTTCAGGGTATCGAGAACCTGTCCGACCGACCAGTCGATTTCGCTGATGGCCTGGGAAAAGAGTTTGTCACGGGTCTTGTAGTCGATGCTGTCATGTTCCTTGGCTAGCGTCACTTTAATCGCTTCCGGCACGTCCTTCATGAACGGCGGCGAAGCATGCAGCGGGCGATGGGGAATGGGGTGGGGCAGGTACAGGAAGAAGGGTCGACTCTTGTTCTCTTCGATAAACTGCACGGCGCGCTCCGTCAGGCGTTTCGTCAGGTAGTCCGCATCGGGGTCCATTTCGAGCACGTTTTCTCCTTCCAGCAAGGGCAGTGGAGGAAAATTAAACTTCTTGTGCTGCAGCGGATGATACGGATGAATATCGTGGCTGTAGGGAATGCCGAGATATTCGTCAAAACCCTGCCGGGTCGGAAGGAACTCCGGTTGGTCGCCGAGGTGCCACTTGCCGAAGATGCCGGTTTTGTAGCCCGCCGACTTCAGCACCTCGGCAATGGTAATTTCATCGGGGTGCAATCCTTTGGGATCCGCCGCAAGCAGAACACCAAAATCCGATCCGTAGGCCAGGTCGATGCGCTTGGGATAACAGCCGGTCATCAAGGCGGCGCGCGACGGGGTGCATACGGGCGCCGCCACATAGAAGCTGGTCAGCCTGGCCCCTTCGGCCGCCATTTGGTCGATCCGCGGCGTTTTCACATGCGTTCCCCCAAAACAGCTCAGGTCGGCATAGCCCTGGTCATCGGTGAAAATTACAACAAAGTTGGGTTTTTGTGCGGCGCAAACCACTGAACCCAAGACACACAACAACACGATCAGTTTTTTCATAAATAAACCTCCGCATGAAAAGTGAAACGTGAGGCGTGAACAATTCCTGTCACGGCTCACGCATCACGACTCACTTCTTTCTTTTCTTTCCCTTTTTCTTTTTCCCGCCTTTAAAATCGGGATGCCTTTCTAGTCGTTCCTTGGTGATGGCTTCATCCATAGCGGGATCCACCAGGCCCCAGTCCTTTTCATGGCTAATGATGGGGGCGCCTTCAATCGCCGAACCCGTTGCCCGTTGGCCTTGGCCGCGCTGCATGTATTCGCCCAGCTCCACGCGCGTTTTGCTTGCCAGTTCCAGCAGCTGCTCCACCACTTCAGGATGCCTGGCCGCCACATCCGTGCTTTCGCTTTGGTCGGTACTGAGGTTGTAAAGGACCGGTTCGGACAGGTTGCTGAACTGTTTGTTTTTATCCCAGAAGGGCAGCTGTTCCTTTTTGCGCGGCAGGTGCAGCTTCCAGTTGCCGTGGCGGACGGCCTGTAGGTTTTCACAGTTATAGTAGTAGAAAGGCGCGTCCGGTTCCCTTGCGATTGGCTTGCCCTTGAGCAGCGGCAGCAGGCTGACGCCATCGAACACGCGATCCCTTGGCATGGGGGCTTGGATGATTTCGCTCAACGTGGGGAACAGGTCCATGGCGTTGACGGGCACATCCAGCACCTTGCCCTGCTTGATCCGCGCCGGCCAATGGATGATGAACGGAACGCGGTGCCCGCCCTCGAAGGTGACATATTTTGTGCCGCGGTAGGGCAGGGCATAGCTGTTTTTTGTCGGGCCATTATCCGAGGTGAAGATAACAATGGTATTGTCGGCCACGCCGGTTTCCTCCAGCGCCTTCATCAGCGCGCCGATGCCCCAGTCCAGCTCCTGCATCACATCGCCGCGAACACCGTTCTGCGAGGAGCCTTTGAACTTTTCGCCGGCCTTAAACGGCGTGTGCGGATAGTTGTGGGCATAGTAGAGGAAAAACGGGTTCTTGCCTTGTTGCCGAATATAGCCCGTGGCGCGGTCGGTGTAGAGTTCGGTCAACCGGTCCAGCGGCGTTTGGGCGAAGATTTCCTCCTCGCCGTCGAAGAATTTTGGCGAATGGGAAAAATTGCACGGCATGCCATGGTATTCGTCGAAGCCCTGCTTGAGCATGCTGAACTCCGGCTCCGTGCCGAGGTGCCACTTGCCAATCATGCAGGTGTTGTATCCCCGTTTCTTGAACTGCTCCGCCAGCGTGATCTCGTTTGGATTCAGGCCGAGGAACCAGTGTGCCCGGCGACTGGGATTGATGCCCATGTAGAGACCGGTGCGCTGCGGATAGCCTCCGGTCAAAAACGCCGCGCGCGAAGGCGAGCAAATGTTTGCCGCCGTGTGGAAATCGGTGAAGCGCAATCCGTCCGCCGCCAGTCGGTCGATATGCGGGGTCTTGACTTTCGTCGCCCCGTAGCACCCCACATCCGAGTAGCCCAGGTCATCCGTCAGGATAAAGATGACGTTGGGCTTTTGTTCAGCGCAAACCACCGAACCCAACATACACAATAGAACCATTAGTTTTTTCATAAACAACCTTCCACGCGGAAAGTTAAACGTGCGGCATGACCAATCCTGAATCACGGCTCACGCGTCACTTTTTCTTCTTCTTTTTTCGATTCTTTTTCGGGGCGACTTTCTTTTCGCCCGTCAGCGTACGCCGCTGGGCGCCGAAGGTGCGGGCGTTTTTCCCGAAGCGGTCATGGTCGCCGATGTCGGTCTGCGCCCACTTCGCCAGCTTCATTAACTCAACAACCTTTTCGGGATGCTTGTCCGAAACATCCGTTGTTTCGCTTATGTCGGCGTCCAGATTATACAGCAAGGCTTTTTCAATACGGATAGAGTCGGTCTTGGCAATATGGTTTTTCCATTTCGTGGCAATGCTTTCCAGTGCCGGTTCCATGTGCGGCAGCATCAGCTTCCATTTGCCGGAACGCACCGCCCGGAGGCAATCGTGCTGGTAGTAAAAAAAGCTCCGCTCCAGCGTCTTCGCCTTGCCGTGCATCAAGGCAGAAATATCAATCCGGTCAATTACGCGATCTGTCGGCGCCGTGCCACCCGCCAGTTTGGCGATGGTCGGCATCATATCGATGGTTGCCGCAACGGAGTCGCATTCGGTTCCGGCGGGAATTTTGCCCGGTGCCCGCATGATGCAGGGAACCCGCAATCCGCCGTCCCAGCAGCTGGTTTTTGCGCCGCGCAGGGGCAGGGCATGGCCGCCGTGATCTTTCTTTATCCACCAGGGGCCGTTGTCGCTGGTGTAGATGATGTAGGTATTGTCATCGAGTCCCAGCTCCTTGACCTTGTCGAGTACGCGGCCAACGTTAAAGTCGATCTCCTCGATCACATCACCGAAAAATCCGCCCGCCGACGTGCCCTTGAACTGATCCGAAACCGCCAGCAAGGTGTGCGGCATCGTGTGTGCCACGTAGGCGAAGAACGGCGCATCTTTGCTCCGCTCAATGAATCCGATGGCCTCGTCGGTGTAACGCTTGGTCAGGGTGGACATATCCACTGCTTCCTCAATCATCTCCGTATTGCGGATCAGGTTGACCGAACGGTCGTTGCTGCCGGGGGTGCCGAAGTAGTAGTCGAATCCCTGATGGGGCGGAAGCAGGGCCGGATTGTACTTGGTCTGGCTGTGCCCAGCCATGTCCCATTTGCCGAATGCCGCCGTTGCATAGCCCTGCTTTTTGAGCACTTCGGCAATCGTGGTTTCGTTGATGTGCAGCTCGGGATGTACCGAATCCGGTGAATCCTGCCGGGCAAGCCGCAGCGGGTAGCAGCCCGTCATCAGCGCGGCGCGTGACGGCCCGCAGACGGTCTGGGCGTAAAAGCTGGTGAACCGCATCCCCTCCTTCGCCATCCGGTCGATGCGCGGTGTTTTGATGTCCGGCGAACCGAAGCAGCCCAGATCCTGGTAGCCCTGGTCATCCGCAAAGATGATGATGAAGTTGGGTTTTTCTCCAGCGCAAACCATTGAACCCAGCAAACAGAATAACAGCAGCATTTTTTTCATCAGCAACCTTTCGCATGCATGGTGAAACGTGAGGCGTGATACGGATTATCACGTTTCACGGCTCACTCGTCACTTCTTATTTTTTCCACCCATTGGAAACCCTTCTCCTCCCACATTAGGGCTTGCATATAAACCCGAGTGCTATATATAAGTCGTATTTACCGGATGAATTTGGACAGGTCGAACAAAAAAGAAGCGGGATTTTTCACCGGAACAGAAACAGGGAAACATCATGGCAGAGAACAACTACCACGTACCGAACCTCGAGCGGGCGCTGGAGATTCTACAGCGGCTTTCCGAAAAGCCCCAAGGCATGACCCAGAAGGAGCTGATCGACTCCCTCGGCGTTTCAAAAAACAGCATCTACCGCATTACGATGACACTGATGAACCACGGATTCATCTCCCGCGGCGAGGTTTCCCGCCGCTATTTCCTGACGCGAAAAATGATGATGCTCGGTGCCACGGCCATGGGGGACTCACATCTGGTGGAGCTGGCCATCGACGAAATGCGCGAGCTGCGAGACAAGGTGAACGCCTCCGTCTACATTGCGGTTCTCGAAGGAACCAAGGGGGTGATCCTTGAACAGGCCATTGGCGGTACGCCATTCAAGTTTTCCGTCGATCTCGGCAGCCGCTTCAACCTCCATTCCGGCGCGCCCGGAAAAGCCCTGCTCGCCTTCCTTCCCGACGACGAATGCGACGCGCTGCTTTCCAGGCTCAAGCTGGAAAAATACAACGAGCGCACCATCACGACCAAAAAGGCCATGAAGGAAGAGATCGCCAAAATCCGCAAACAAGGATACGCCACCGATCTGGCCGAGGAGTTTGAAGGCTGCCATTGCATTGGAACCGTCATCAAGGATCACCGCAAATACCCCATCGCCATGATCTGGGCCACCGGTTCCTCGTTCAGCCTAACAGCCGACCGGTTTCCAAAGGTTGGAAAACTGGTCAAGGGCACCGCCGATGCCATCTCGCGCAAGTTTGGCTACCAGTTACCCTGATTTCCAATGGGTGGAAACCCCCCAGTGTCGGTCTTCCAGACATTGGAACTATTGAAAATCTGCCGGACAACTGTTTCGTCATTGTGGCGACACGCGGCCTTGTCCTGAATTTTGTATGGGCTTGATCAGCGGGGCCTAGGCGACAGTTGAAGCGGAGAGAACTCCTGGATTGCCATTACCCGCCGGATCCACGGCCGGGCTGACATAGTTTCCGCCTGGGTCAAGATCGTACTCAAAAACCGATGGGGCTGTATAATTTTCTTCCTGTGGGCTCATAATAAATATCCTTAATCGCTTTTCTAAATTATCTCTGTTGGATCCGGAAGAAGCCGACCGCGTCATTCCCGGCGGGATACGGAACCACCACGGTGGTGGTATCCCTTTCGGATGCCGTTACCGTATCAACCGTCTGCCAGGATCCGCCGAGCTGTTCCAGCCATTGGATGTTGTATTCACGTTCCGGCAGGCTGTCGAAGGTCAGTGTAATTCCCGCAAGTGAAGCGCTGGTCATCTCGGTGTTAAAACTACCAACCGTCACGCCGTTGGCTTCCCACCACTTGCCGACCTCATCGCGCACCAGGAAGTTGTACGTTCCGCCGAGCTCCAATCCCGGGACCTGGAAGCGGGCGAAGAACCGCGGCCCGTCGGTTGCGTTTACCGTGCCCGACCATACGGCCTTGCCGCTCGCACCGATCAGCGCCAGTTGGATCGTCCCGTCTTCCTCCACATCATACGCCACGAACTCAACCACCACTCCCTCCGCTGTCTGATACGCCCGCACATCCACGCCCGAGCTGGTTGGAGAAACTCCCGCCGTGCTCGTCGTCGCGTAATCCGAAGAACCCGCAGCATTATAGGCCTTTATACGGAACCAATAGGTCGATGCGGAATCCAGTCCCGTCACGGAAAACGCCACAACATTCGCGGCGGCGGAGTCGTGGATCTGGGAATACGGCCCCCCTATGGCGGTGGTCGATTGTTCAATGATGAAACCGTTTTCGTTATTGGAATTATCGGTCCACGACAGATCGATTTGGCCAGCGGTTGATGAAGGAGTCGCGGCAAGATCGGAGGGGGCCGCCGGTTCCGAGATGTTTCCAATCAAGCGCACGTTGCTGCCGATCCCGATCATAATGTCTCCGTCGTAATTATCCGGCAACATGTTGGCGAGCCCGCTGTAGTCGCTTGACGCTCCCGGGTAGGCGCCCGACAGCCGGAATTCAATGCTCCCTGTGGTGGTCAATGCGCTGCCGAACGTTTCTTCGAAGAGCTTCTGTTCATTGATCTCGGTGTTGGACAGGTCGAACGTGAGCAGGTTGGATGCAAATCCGTCCAGACTGGAGCGCAGCTCCCATTCCTCCGCGCCAAGTCCCTGATAATTTCCGCGGGTCAAGGCCAGTCCGATGCCGGTAACAGACAGGGTGTTGCCCGCATCGGGCGTGACCGTGAAGGTGTAGTATTTGCCGTAATCCTTGTTGCTTGCAAGCGACCATTCGGTCGCCGCAAATGACCCGGGATAGGAATTGGCATAATCCCTACTCAGCGGAACCACTCCTACCGTGTCGATGGACGAGGCACTCATGCCATCGGCCAGGCTTATGGTGTCCGCCGAAACTCCCGAGACATTTTCAATATCCCACTCAACCAGCACCGTTGCATCCGCGCCAATAGTTGCAAGAAGCAGGATTGCCGCAATACATATACCTACCTTTGTTTTATGCTCTTTGTTCATGGGACCCCTTGATTTTGTTGATTTAAAAAAGCAGTCATGGAACATTTTTACGGGCGGGGAGTCAATATAATACGTATAACCCGCACGGTATTATACGAAATTAATATGAATGGTACTGAACTGGTTGTGCGGTCGATCTATGATTCAGATTATGGTTAAGCAACGAACCGTACCTCCCGGGCACTTCAGCCCGGCACAACTCAAGCAACGGTATCTCGCATGCGAAGATGCCGTGGGGCGCAGCCATTGGCAAACGGCTTCTCTCCCGCCCAGAAAAGGGCTATTCATGCGAGGATGCGGCAGGCTTGATGGGGTTTTTCGCCGACTGGGTGCGCAACTTGGTGCGGCGATACAACACCGCTCCGGAATGGATTGAAAGGCAAGCGACGGGACAACGGCAACAAGCCCATTCTCGACGATGAATTCCAGCCGTTCGGCTGGCTGTTTCCGCATCGCTCCGGCTCCCGCCGCGCTCTGGATTCTTTTTACTCCTCAACAATGACGCGGAAGCCGACGTTGACGACCTTCTGGTAGGATTCGTAGGGGATGCGGTAGGCGGAGGCAGCGCGGTAGGGCTGGTCGCGCCAGGAGCCGCCGCGGCACACCTTCCGGTCTGCCACGTTCAGGTTGTTGCGCCCGTCGTCGGCCTTGTATGGGTAGGGTTTGTAGGATGAGCGTGTCCATTCGGCGATATTGCCGTGCATATCGAACAATCCCCACGGATTGGCTTCGTAGGTGCCGGGAGCAACAGCCAGCTCGGCGCCGTCCTTGAAGGTGTAGTCCTTGGCAATGTAGTATTTGAGCATGAACTCGTCCGTTGCCTTGTCGTCGCCCTTGGGCTTCACGCCGTCGAGGTCGCCCAGCGAAAAGTCGCCGAGGTTGGCCTTTTTTGAAAAGTCGGCGGCGAGGTCGCCGAACCAGAAGGGGGTGTCGGTGCCGGCGCGGCAGGCCCACTCCCACTGGGCTTCGGTGGGCAGTGTCACCTTTTTGCCGGTTTTCTTGCCGAGCCACTCGCAGTATTGCATCGCTTCCTGCCACGAGACGCGGGCGACGGGCTGGCCGGGTTCGTTGGCCGGCTTGCCGGGGTCCCTATGATCCTTGCCCTTCGTATCGATGTAGCGGGTGTCGTGCTGGGGATCAAAGAGTCCGTATTGCTCGTTGGTGATTTCGAGCGTGGCCATCCAGAATGGTTTCTTGATCTGAACGGCCGCCTGCGGAACCTCATCCGGCGTGGCTTCCACATCGCCCATCACAAATTGTCCGGCGGGGATTTTCACGAGCTGGATGCTTTTTCCGCCGCCGAGGCCGAGCTCCATGGAGTCGCCGGGTTTCTGGCCTGCGTTTAGCGGCCAGCCGCTAAGTGCAACAGGTTGCGGCTTGGGCAGCTTTTCCGGTTTTACCGGTTTTATTTTTTCGGCCGGTTTAACCGCTTCGAGTTTTTTGTATTCTTCCTCGGTGTCGATATCGATGTTGGCGTAGAGCTTGGCGAGCTCAAGGCGGCGCGCATGCTGGTCGACCGTGCCGTCGTATTTGGGCGGGTTCCAATAGCCGCGGTAGGGGGCGTTGAGATCGATCCAGGTGTTGAGGCGGTCCCACGCCTCGGCGTCGAGCCGGACATTGTAGTGGCCTTTGCGGATCAGCTGGATCAGTTCGCTGGTGCTTGCATGGTACTCCATCGGGTTGAACAGGTGCACATCGCTTTCGGGGCCGGGGCGGCGCACGTAGGGCTGCAACGCAAGGTAGGAGCGCGAGTAGGGCATGAAGCTCTCGCGCTTGCGGAGAATCTGTTTTTCCTCGGCGTCCGCAAAGTCCGGACGATCCTTCTTGGTGCCGTTGTGGCACGCGACGCAGAATTTATCCAGCACGGGCTGCACTTCGTATTTGAAGGAAAACGGGCGGACCGGGCCGTACCACGGCTTGGTGGGACTCGGGCCGCGGCGGGCGGCCTTGAGCATCCGCGCGGGCGGTGCAGTGTTCATGTCCTCGTGGCAGCCGACGCAGGAGACGTTTTCGCCGGGCATGCCGACGAACCAGGTGCGCATGAGCTGCAGCGCCGCGCCGTTTTCATCGACCGGCAGGATGGCCATCGGTGTGTTGGCAGGAATGGTGAAGAAAGCCGATCCGTCGTCCTCCACCGGCACGGTGCCGTGGATGCGTTTGACGTCCCAGCCAGCTTCTACGCCGACGGAGTTGTGGCCGCCGACGCCCTGGTGGGCAAAGTAGAACGAGTGCAGGCGTAGCGCCTTGACCTTGCCGCGCGGTACGTTTTTGAGGCCGGGGCCGCTGTAAACATCGGAAATGAACACGGTGGAGGTCTTTTCGCCTTCTTGCACCTTGTCCGGAATCACGGCCGGGCGCCTGTGGGGTTTGAGCGGGATCGGTTCGAGCAGCGCGTGGCCTTCGATCTGCTTGATCAGCGTCATGTTGTCGAACACGTCGACGAGGTAGATGCCCCAGAGCGAATGGGGCGAGAGCTTGGCGGTGACGAGATAGTATTTTTCGTTTAGCGGGTGCGGGTTGCAGAAGTGCGGCCAGGACTGGTCGACGAGCCGGTCGATGATGAGCGGCTCCACCTTGCGGTTGCGGTAGGGGATTTCCTGCACCACGCCGTCGACCTCGTGGGTGCCCTTGTTGGTGTCGAAAATCAGCAGCCGGCCACTGTGCGAGATGCCGTGGTGGCCGCCGACGATCCCGACAAACTTGGTGCTGCTGCCGGGCAGCGGCTGGTTGTAGATCAGGGTGTTGGGGAAGTAGGAGTTGCTGCCGTAGATGGCCTTCTGGGTGGTGCCGTCGGGGTTCATGGTCATGACAATGCGGGTGAAGTAGTGGGCTTCGTCGGTATATTCCCAGCGGGTGTAGAGCACGCGCCCGTCGTTCATCAGCGTCGGCGTCCAGTCGGAATCCTGCTCGAAGCAGAGCTGGCGGATTTTGCCGTTGTTTGGATTGAGGCGGTAGAGCTGGGCCATGAACTTGGAGCCGTACTCGCACGGCAGCGCCTGGAAGGCGGCGGTGGAGGAGAGGATGATCTCGTCGTTCGGCAGGTAGCACGAATCGAAGAAATGCACATGCGGTTGGTCTGCCGGCGTGAGCTGTTTCAGTCCCTTGCCGTTGGTGCCGACCTCGAAAACGTGCCAGTCGTCGTGGGACCCTTTGGAGGAAAACATGATTTTCTTTGCGTCGAAGTGCAGGTCGACTTCGCCGACGATGGCGTCGTCGGCGGGTTTGTAGAGCGTCGTGAGTGTGGGATCTTCGTTGCCGAGATCGGACATCACTGCAATCTCGTTATCCCATCCCGCCGGTGAAATGGAGTTGAGCGCGTGCGAGTTGAGGCGCGGTTTCCCGAGCTGCGGGCCGGTGACCGTACGGGACGAACTGCCCTTGAAGGCGCGCTTCACCACCAGCAGTTGTTCCGATTTTACCAGCGGGTTCGAAAGCAGCATCTTGCGCTGGAAGGTCAGCATCTCTTTTGCTTGTTTAATCGAGGCCGCATCGCCCTTGGCAACACCCGCCTTGACGGATTCCAGATTCTTTGCAAACCCGGCCACCTTTTGTTGGATGGCGGTGCTCCAATATGGCTTGTCCACGGTTTCGGCCAAGTCCTGCAACGCCAGAGCGAAGCCGTCGATGCTGAAATAGGCCAGTGCCTGCTCCAGATCGTAGGTAGCCTTTACCTCGCCGTTCAGCGGGGGGATGGGTGACTTTTTAGGCTTCTTGACCTTTTTATTTTTGGCTGTCTGCTTGGCTTTGTTTTTGGCCTGTCGGTCCTTCTTTGCCGCAAGTCCGCCATCGGCCATGGTGCAACACAACACAATCAATAGTAAAATCTTCAGTTTTCCGGTCATAGGCCACGGCTCCTTTTTCTCATGGTCAGACGACTATAGGGTAATTTTTTGCTTTCGCAATACTTTCATTAAGGTTTTTTTATGCCGTCACTGCAATTATGTAATAGTTGCACAAATTCCAATGTCTGGAAGGTTTCCATCCCGTTATTCCAGTGGTTGGAAGAAATTTTCCAATGTCTGGAAACTTGTTCCCGCCGGGTTACTGTGCTTATTATGACTGCAATGGAAACAAAGCAGACAATTGATGAACTGATCCGGCAGATTGTGGAACTGGCGCATCCGTTGCAGATATTCCTTTTTGGCTCGGTCGCAAAGGGGGGTATGAGTGTGGACAGCGATATCGATCTGCTTGTCGTAATGCCGGATGGAACGCATCGGCGGAAAACCGCGCAGCGGCTCTACATGGACATCTCCAACATTAAGACGGCATTTGATCTGGTTGTGGCGACCGCATCCGACCTTGACCGGCACGGCGAAAATTCCGGGCTGATCTACCGAGCCGCCCTGAAAGAGGGGAAGTTGCTCTATGCCGCATAACCCGCCACCCTGCGGCTCCCCCGAAGACTGGCTTTCCCGCGCACGCAGCGACTTCGCGCTTGCATCGATCCACCCGGCGAAAGGCATCAGGCTCGAAGACCTTTGCTACCATGCGCAGCAGTCCGTCGAAAAAGCCCTCAAGGCGGTCTTGATTTCAACGGACTCGGCCTTTCCCCGAACCCACAACATAAAAATACTGGTGGAATTGCTGCCCCCGGAAATATTCCGCGACCCTATCCTTGACTCCGCTGCCATCCTCACCGACTACGCCGTAACAACCCGCTATCCCGGTGAGGTCGAGCCGGTGGATAGGAGCGAACTTAAAACGGCATTGCACATTGCGAAAGAAACCTTGGATTGGGCTGAAACGGTAATCGGCTAGACCGGGCTCTGCGTCCTGATTGCGATGTCAGCCATTGGAAAACGGTATGAGACGAGTGTTCAGATATATTATTGCGGTGCTGACGCTGACGGCGGTGATTATTATCTCCGCCACGGTATTCTATGGCACCAAGACGGTGCACGACCTGCTGGGTGAAAACAAGAAGCTCAAGGAGGCGCTAACCTCCCTGACGCACGAAGACCAGATCGGCTATTGCAAGGTTCTGAATCAGGAGCAGCGCGACGGACGACTTTTCACCACCCTCAAGTTTGTTGAAACCGCGCGCGACGACAAGCTCAGGACGGTGCTGGAGAAGGAATATGAGATCGAGGGTGATGTGATCCACTTCGATGCGCTCATCGTCACCTTTTCCAACGAGGCGGTCATGGATGGCCGGGAGCGGTCGCTCTATCTTTGGCGCCGGGTCTATGGCGAATACATGCGCCCGTCCGAGGGGCTGCCCATCGAAACACCCGGTACGCATCCCGAGCGCTACTCCGACCTGCTGCGCCGCCTCAGCCTGTCGCAGCAGCAGATGTTCTGGGAGGCCGTCTGGGAGCTGGCCAACGATCCCGACGCGCTCAAGGACCACAACATCCGCGCCATCTATGGCAACGTGGTCTACAAGAAGCTCCGCCCCGGCTTGATCTACGTCTTCAAGATCAGCGCCACCGGCCAGCTCTATCCTGAGAGCGTGCCGGATATGTGATGCAGAATGGAAGGGTGGATGATTGGATGGGTGGACGAATTGGCCGGGCGGCAGTCCCTTGGTTGCCGTATGTTGGGTAGTGCGGGCAGTCCCTGCCCGCTGCGGCGCTGAGGGACTCAGCGCCCTACCGTGAGGCGCGGAAGGACTCGGTACCCTGCCTGTTTTGATCTTGTCGCTGTTCGATATGCAATCCGGAATCCCTGCTATGGAACCAAAACGCAAAATTCTGCCGCATGGAATTCCGCCGTGGGTTCGTGATGGCTCGGAATATTTTGTAACGATCTGTACCGAACCACGAGGCGAAAACCAGCTGTGCCGGGATGGCATAGCGGATTTCCTGAAAGAGTCGTTGCTGTTCTATCAGACACAGGGAGAGCTTTGGGTGCATCTGCTGTTGCTGATGCCGGACCATCTTCATGGAATCCTGGGTTTCTCCCCTTCGGTCGGTGTGAAGCAATCCGTTTCCAAGTGGAAGCATTACACCGTCTGGGAAAAGGGATTTGCTGGCAGCGCGATTTTTTTGACCACCGGTTGCGGAAGGACGAAAGTTTTGTGGAAAAAGCGCATTACATCCGTATGAACCCGGTGCGCGCCGGGTTGGTGGAATCGCCGGATGATTGGCCATACGTGTGGACATTCCGGGAGGAGATCAGGTAGGGAGGCCAAACCCTTGGCCGCCGAGCGGCGCGGAAGGGACTCCACGCCCTACCTAAAGCTTGCGCCTACATTGTGCTAACGTTATATACGATTTGAAGTAACCCACCCCACATCATCGTGCTGGGGTTGACGTATTTCCTTGGTCAAAACTCACGCCTTACGGGTGCTTTTCTGACCGTGAAGCATCGATCTCCATTATTTTCTTTTTACGGTCCGATTAGTTGAGTACATTGCGCAGTCTAATCGGAACCGGAAAATATTTCAGAGGAAATCCAATGGCGACTACATTAAAAATCTGCGTATACAAGAAAACCAAGCTCGAAACGACATTTGCCATCCCTTGCAAGATCATCAAGCTGGGGACCGGGTTGCTGCCGGAACCGGTGGTTAAACTCCTGGGAGCCGAGGGCATTTCGGTCGAAGAGATTACCAAGCTGGCATCAAAGTCCGACCTCTCCGGCGTTCTGGTGGAAGTGGAACGCCATGGCATGGGCGAAAAAGTCGTCGTGTCGCTGGATTAACAACCGACAAGCTAGATCATCTTTTCCGCATCAGAGATCAGGTTATCCAGATCGGCTTCGATGATTTATCCAGCGTTCGCCGATGGAGGAGGACACATGCTAACGTTATATACAATATAACCCCTGTGTCCGTGAACGTGAAATGATCCTGTTCGATCACGAGAAAAGGCATATAAGATAAAACACTCTCCGAGACGCAACATCGAATCCAGCTAAGAAAGTGCGAAAAACCTCAGTAAAACGGGCAAAATTTCTTCAATACTTGGATATACGTCTAGACGCATATCTGAGTATTAAGGGGGGTAATGCGTCATTTTAAGTGCTGTTTTAGCCCTTTTTTCATATTGGATACCCTAGATATACGTCTAGACGCATATCATCAATATCATCGGATATTACGTCATTCAAAAATTTAAAACGCCATTTTACGGGACTTTTTTAATTGTTGTACACTTTAACCCGCATTAGACTGATCATGAAATTCCGTATAATGCGTTATGACGTATATTAAACGTTAGGTATATAGAATAGGAATAACCTGTGACGCT
>JAIPIO010000018.1 GCA_021734595.1 Kiritimatiellales bacterium
AAAAAGTGCCCGGTTGCCGGGCGCGTTTTTTGCCGTCATTCTTCCTCGAAAGCGACGGGTGATTTACGAATGTGAATAATGCTGAACACACGGTTTGAATCGTGGTTCATGGTCGGAACATTTTCTGCCCCCGTTCCTATTTCTTCTTCCGGCCACCCCGGCTGTTACCCTGAGCACTTCCGGGCAGACCGCTTCCTTCGGACCGAGACGTCACATCAGGAACCGTTCGGCGGGTAGGACCGGGGGTATACCTTTTGGGTGGTGCGGGAATTGGTCTGACCTGTTTTGATTGCTGGCTTCTCGTATTGTTCCCGGAACTCTGGGGCTTTTGATGGCTACTGGTTCCGGATGGGCGTTCAATCGACGGCTTGCTCCGGACCGGGCGTTGCGGTGCCACTTTGGGCTTTGGAACCGTTACCGGGTTCCGAGCCGCCGGCTTGTCCCACCGTTTCTCCGGGCTGGCAGACTTAGGATAATCGGACGGCCGATATGAATGTTCAGATGGCGTATGAACACGATCCGGGCGCTGCGGAGTTACCTTGGGATTTGGAGGCGTTACCGGTTTCCGGGTTGCCGGCTGGTCTTTGTCGTGCGAAGAGCCACCTCTTCCTCCCTGATTGGTCCTTGGTTTCTCCGGACTAATCGTCTTAGGCCGATCATCGGGCCGGTATGGTCGTTCAGATGGCGTATGCACACGATCAGGGCGCTGCGGAGAAACCGGCGACTTGGTGCGGGGAACGGGTACCTTGACCGACGGTCTGTCTTTGTCGCGCGACGAACGGCCCGGAGGCTTGCCATCGCCTCTGCCGCTGGAACCATGACCACCCCGGTCGGTTACGATCTCAGGCTTTTTTGTGCCCGGTTTCCAGCCGCCACTGCCAGGTTTGGGTTTGAAAGCGCCCTGATGCTCGGGATATCTTGATCGATCGCTTCCGACCCGGACATCCTTCCCGTGGTCCTGCTGCTTGTGTCCGAATTTTATGCCTGAAAACCTACTGCCGGTTGTATTCCGGCTGGCGGTCACCACGCGGGGCTTATTGCCTTTGTACTGGTAAATATTGTATACGTCGTGGTGTCGGTTTTCTTGATATGCGGTTTTCCTGACAGGTACGCGATTGTGATGGCTGTACCGGCACCCGGAGGGACCCCACCAGCCGTAGCCGTACCACCAGCTGTCCCAAAAGGTGAACGAGAAGACTCCACTGGAGTACCGGATTCCGGTGCTCCATCCATACCATGGATCCCAATCCACATTGTATCCCCAAGTGCAGTGCCGCGGATAATAGCGGTATCGGCTCCGCCACGACGGATACCGCCATCCGGTTCCGTACACAATGCCGCCATGATAGACATAACTGTGCAAATAGCCGGGATAGTAACCGAAATAGACCACATCGGGCGTGCTGTCATAGATATAGACATACTTTGTGTTGTAAACAGGGGACGAAGGAGGAATGGCCCGCACTTCGTCGGGTATCCGGGTTGCGACGCTCCACGGCCCCTCGGCGAAATCCGCCACATACCAGATCCCCTGTTCAGCGCAATAGTATTTATCGCCGTATCGGATAACCTGAAATCCGGTATTGACCCCATAATAGAGTCTGGTTTTTTCTATTGGCTCAAACCTCGGTGGGCCGTCGTAGGTGACGGTTATCGTGGCATCGCGCCGCACGGCGGCCGTCTGCGGAATATACGAGTCGAGAACGGTCTTTTCGGCCAGTTCGGTTCCGGACACCCAGTTCAGAACAACGCCCTCTTCCGAGCCGGAAGGGATCTCGGAAAAACTGGCCGGGAGTCCGTCCGACGGAACGAATTCCCACGGGCCATTGAGGGAGCGACTGGCAAACCAGCGTCCCGAAATAAGGACGAAATAGCGCTGGGTATCGATTTCAAACAGCAGATGGCTTTCCGAATTTATGGCATAAAGCAGTTTGTTTCCCGGCAGCGGTTTGGGTTGCAGCGGACCGTCGGTAACGATCAGCTCGGTTGGTTCGGTGGCGACTACAATGGCGGGCGGAGACCCCGAATCCAATTCCGCCGCACCATCCGCATCTTCCGCCGGTTCCAACTGGCGGATTTCCGCCGGTACGTTTTTCGTGGCAACCCATGGCCCCTTGGCAGCGCGCGCAACATACCAGGTTTCCCCGCCAATATAGAGATAATGATCGTTGGACCGCGGGTGACGGACAACCAGAACCGGGGTATTGATCGCGGCCTCAAGTCCGGTTCCTTCGATTGCGACAAACTGTGGTTCGCCATCAAAACTGACGAGGAACGATGGTTCGCCGGCAACCACTATTTTTGGAGGGGCGTCATTGAAGTCTGCGGCATCCCGGTTCTCTTTTCCGGCCAGATCCAGCATGCTAACCATCTGGTCCCGATTGTATTTTACATCCAATTTTGAAATAGCCCCGGCCAACCGGTCGGAAAAATCCTTCTGTTGCGTGATGGCATCATCCGCAAAGTGAACGCGCGGAACACGGATTTCCCGCAGCGATACCGTTTGGGTCTGGGGGTCGGTTTCAATCCGCGCCTCGATCCACACCGCACCGAATACCGGGAATTCAACTCCGTCCGGCGCGACCGACACGGCCGCTCGCGCATACAAAACATTGCCCTCGAGCCTATCCATCTGCGGCTGGTAAACAAGGGTTCGTCCGCCGCCGCTGTTTACTTGCCGCGGCCAATCACCCTCCGCGTCCGCTGAAACCACTGAAAAAACCATCAGCACTGCCGTAAAAACAAACGTCAAACCATGTTTTACCTTCATTGCCGATCCTCCATTTTCCCGGTTCCACGCCTTCGCTTCCAACTGTCTACCCAGTTAATATACTCTTTTCGACAGATTAAACCACACTCCGTTGACCGAATCTTCTGCCGTTGCTTCGTGTTTGAGGAAAAAAAAAGCCCGTCAGACGACGGGCCGAATGGTTTTAAGATATTTCTATTTCTTCTTTTTTCTACTCGCTGGCTTCTTCGAGGCATTCTTCGCCTTCTCCGCATTCTTCTGATTTACCGGGGGTTGGCGGCCATAGGCCGGGTCGTAGATCGCCCGCCCCATCGCCTCGGGGGTCTGCCAGCCCGGCTTCGGCTTGTGGGTCACATAGGCGAAGTATGGCGTGGCCTCGACCCCACCACCAATGAAGAGCGGCGTAAGATAGGTAACTCCCTTCTTGAGCTTCACCTTAAAGGTAACCTCTTTCGCGCCAGCGGGGATGTCCATGGTTTCATCGATATCCGCCACAAGCATCCGGGCTTTCTCGAAGGCAAACGCCTTGCCATAGGTTCCATCGTTAATGCCCTTGTCGGCTTCCGCCGGCCAACGGCGCAGCGATATTTCATAGTTGCCGTCCTGCGCCGCTTCAATGGCCCATTTTCCAGGTTTGGCATCGGCCCCCTTGCTGATGTGCCCCTGGTTCCACGGTGCGCCGTTCACGAGCCAGTCGTGGGAGGTTAGCGGTACGACCGGGCATTTGTCCGAACCAACGATCATGGCGCTGGTAATGTCGTGCTCGCTGGAGACGTCCGCCCAGAATTTTTCGTACTCGCCCCTGAGCCGTTCGAATACTTCGGGATGTTTGTCGCCAACATCGGTCGCCTGCTTCGGGTCGGCCTTCAGGTCGTACAACTCCTTGCCGTTGACCAGCCGCCAGCGATCGGTCATCACGGAGCACTTGCGCCATTTTTCGGGATCAACCACACGCTGGGACTCGACGACGAGCGAACGATCCGGCCAGTTCTTCCCGTCGGTATAGATCAGCTCCTTGATACTGGTTCCATCGAATTCAATCTTCGGTGCTTTCAAGCCGCACAGATCAATGAAGGTCGGCAGAATATCGACATGGGCGGTCAGACGATCAATACTCTTGCCCGCCTCGATCTTGCCGTCCGGCCAGCGGATCATGAACGGGACTCTGTGGCCGCCTTCATATTCCGATCCTTTTTTCCCGCGCATACCGCCATCGAAGCCTTTTTTGCCATCCTTGCTGATGCCGCTGGCGGTACCGTTGTCGGTTGTGAAGATCAGGATGGTGTTGTCCTCCAATCCCTCGTTCTTCAGCATTGCCATCAGCTTCGCCATGTTGTCGTCGATATTGGTGATCATACCGTAGAACTTGTCGGACGGAACCTTGTCGTTGCCTTCGTAGAGTTTCGAGTATTCTGTCGGGCAATTAAGCGGCCCGTGCGGTGCGTTGGTCGCGATATAGGCAAAGAAATGCTTGTCTTTATTGGCCTTGATGAACTTCATGCCCTCATCGAACCAGACGTCCGTGCAATAGCCCGGGAAGCGCTGCCACTTGCCATTGATACAGTAGGTATCGTCGAAATAGTCATTGCCCCAATAGTCCGGGGTCTGGGTCACGCCGCCGCCGCCGTGGTAAACCACGTGTTGGAAGCCTCGGTCCATCGGGCGGTACGGATAGGCGTCGCCCAGATGCCACTTGCCGAACATGCCGGTCGCGTATCCATTCTGGCCAAATACATTCGCCATCGTAACCTCGCGGCTACGGAGCATGTTGCGGCCCATGATCGTGTGCCACACGCCCACGCGGTCTGAATAGCGCCCGGTCATCAGCGCCGAACGGGTCGGTGCACAGGTTGGATCGACGTGATAGTTGTTCAGCAACGTCGCCTGCGTGCGCAGTTTATCGATGTTCGGAGTCTTGATCCACGGGTTGCCGGTGCATGCCAGATCGCCATACCCTTGGTCGTCGGTCATCACCAGCACTACGTTGGGTTGCTTCTTCCCTTTGCCAAAAACACCTGCCTGCGCCGCCGTAGCAACCGCGCCGCCTGCGACTGATGCTTGCAAAAATCCTCTTCTTTTCATGATGACTCCTTATTTTTTCTTTTTCTTAGTAGGTTTTTTTATCCGCCGGTTGTGAGGCCACGTACCGTTCTCAACGGCTTTCACCACCTCATGCGAAATCTCAATGGCCTGTTTGCGGTCTTCCGCATCGTCGGCCCAGAAATCGGCAACCGCCTTGCTACATGCATATTTCGGATCATCCTCGCCGTATTTCACATAAAGCGCTTTCATCTCGCCCTTCAGCTTGGCAACCACCGAGGCGTATTCGGGATTGTCGTAGACGTTGTTCATCTCGGCTGGGTCGTTCTTCAGATCGTACAGTTCCCATCCCGGCGGGGTGTCCGGCGTGCCGCTCTTTTCAGCAGCGCCATAAAAGAACAGCAGTTTGTAGCGCTTGGTACGCATGCCGATGTGTGCGGGATTGTCGTGGTGCGCCATGTGCATCCAGTAGCGGTAATACGCCGCCTGCTTCCAGTCGTCTGGTTCCTTGCCGGTTTCGATGATCGACTTAAAGCTGCGCCCTTGCATGTAGGAAGGCGTCGGCACCCCCGCAAACGCCAACATCGTCGGGCCGTAGTCGACGTTTTCGACAATCGCGTCGGAACGGCTGCCCGCCTTGATTGTTTTCGGGTAGCGCACGAGGAACGGCATGCGCATCCCCTCCTCGTAACCCCAGCGTTTGTCCATGTAGTCGTGCTCGCCGAGGTAGAAGCCCTGGTCGCCGGTGTACATGATCACCGTGTTGTCAAAAAGGCCTTCCTTCTTCATGTAGTCGAACACCAGCTTCAGGTTGTCGTCCACACCCTTCACGCAACGCAGGTATTTCTTCATGTAAACCTGATACGCCTTCTTCTTCCGCGCCACCGGGTCGGTCAGGTCGTCCGCCCACAGTTTGGCATAGTTGCGGCGCGGGTTGCGGTCGCCAATCGAAGTTCCAATGTATGGAAGCAGCTCATCCTTGTAGCCGCGTGTCGCGATCGACCCGTGGTTACCCTGCTCCCACATGTTGGCCGGTTCGGGAATCTCAACATCTTCCAGATAGGATTCATAGCGCTCCGCGTTATCGAACATGTCGTGCGGTGCCTTGAAATGCAGCTTCAGGAAAAACGGCTTCGTGGTGTCGCGATTCTTGAACCATTCCAGCACAGACTCCCGGACGCAGTCCGACGAGTGTCCCGTCATCTGTACTTCCGTGCCCTTGGTATCGTTCAGTGCGCCCGTAAAGAAAGATGGGTTGTGGTACTTCCCCTGGCCCGGCAGCACTTTGTAGTAGTCAAACGTCGATGGCCGCTCCTTCAGATGCCATTTACCAACCACCGCGGTAGTATAGCCCGCTTTGCGCATTTCAATGGACAGATATTGCCGTTCCGGCGGAAGCCGGCCGCCCAGATCCGTAACGCCATTCACCGCACTGTACTGCCCGGTCATGATGCAGGCGCGGCTCGGGGTGCAGATTGCATTCGTGCAGAACGCGTTCTCCATCAACACGCCCTCCTTCGCCAGCATGTCGATCGTCGGGGTCGGGTTCAATTGCTGCAACCGACTGCCATACGCGCCAACCGCTTGACTGGTGTGGTCGTCCGACATGATGAACATAATATTGGGCCGTTTCGCTGCTTTCGCTGCCCCCCTGACCGAAGCCGCCGCCAGCCCCACACCCACTCTAATCGAAAAATCACGTCTATTCATGGCAACTCCCATCGGTTAAAAACATATAAATACGAGACGCTCACATAGTAGACGATTTGGACAGTAGCGCAACTCTTCCACCCATTAAAAATTTTGTTCCAACCATTGGGAAACCGGTCGGTCAAGGGCCGCGCCGTGCATGTAGTTGTAGGTGGCGGCACGGAGGGCTTCGCCGACGGTTTCGGGGTCATAGTCGAAGTTTTCTTCGAACGGGATTTCGTTGCGGGCAAAATCGGCGGGTGGCGGGTCGGGAACCACGATGGAATATTTCCCGGGATCGCGGGTGATTTCGCTGTGCGCGGTCAGCGCGAAGCGATGCCAGAAGGCGGAGTGCAGCACGCCGGAGTCAAATAGGGAACGAACGGTTTCCAATGCCTGGAAAATTTCTTCCAAGGTCTGGGTCGGAAAACCATACATCAGGTAGGCATGGGTCATGATCCCCGCGTCGGCCAGATTGCCGAGCACTTCCGCTGCGCCATCAACGGTGATGCCCTTGCGCATGAGTTTGAGCGTGCGGTCGCAGCAGGTTTCAAGTCCGCCGGTGACGGCGATGCATCCGGCAGCGGCCATCTTTTGGATCAGCGGCTTTGAAAGCCGTTTTTCAAATCGGATGTTCCCCCACCACTCCACCTCAAGTCTGCGCTGGAGAATTTCATCGCACAACCCGTTCAGCAAATCCGGCGGCAGGGCTTCGTCGACGAAATGGAATCCGTTGAAGCCGGTCTCTTTCATTACCGCAACCATCCAATCGCAGACGGTGCCGGGCGCGGCGGGATCGTAGCGGCAGATATAGTCGATGGTGGTGTCGCAAAACGCACAACGGCTCCAGCAGCAACCGTGCGCCAGCATCAGCTTGTTCCAGCGTCCGTCCGACCACAGCCGCGTGACGGGATTGAGCATTTCGAACATGCCGAAATAGTTCTGCATTTCCAGCCCATCATAAACCGGAGCCGGAAGCGAATCATGCGCAATGGGTTCGCCCCTCCCTTCGATAAATCGAACGGTTCCGTTTTCGCGCACAAACGTCCGTACCGGCTTCTCGCCATTGGCCAATCGCAGCAGCGGAAGCATCCCGCTGTCCAGCACGATGTAGTCAACATAATCGAAGATGGCAGGATCCCGCAGTTCGCGCAGCTCCGTGTTCACATAGCCGCCGCCCATTACGATGCGGACCGCGGGATGCGTCTGCCTGATCCGCCGCGCCACGGCCAGCGCACCGAACAGACAGCCAGGAAACGGAACGGTCAGCGCCACCATTTCCGGCGCGTGTTTTTCCATCTGCGCATCGGTCAGTTTTTCCAACCATGAACCACTTCCGCCGGTCGTTATTTTGCCTTCGGCAAAATTATCTATCGCTTCGCTTCCGGGGAAAAACAAGGAGTCGGTCGACTCCAGTGCGTCGCGGATTCTTCCAAACCCTGGAAGACTGACGGAAAGCTTTTCCGCGTAGCGCGAAAAACCGAATGCGGGGTCGTGTAGCTTGGCGGCTTCGGCAATGTCGTCGAGGTAAAGGCTGGCGAGATGGCGGGCGCGATCTTCCGCTTCCAGCCCCCGGAAGTTCCAGCCGACCTGTTCCTGCTGTCTATAGGCATGGGCGAGATGCGGGCCCTCCGGCAGCCAGCCGCGCACCGCAATCCGCATGTATGCCGCAGGATCCCTGTCCTGCAGGAATTCCATTACATTGTCGATGGTTAAGCGGTAATCCGCCGATGCGTCAATGAAGGCTTGCGCTTCCTCGCGGTTTTCCAGTTTACGGCAAAGCTCCCCCACCCCTTTTTTTGAGAAGAGCTTTAGCAGCAGCTCCAGCGAAAGATCCGCCTGAACGGCATCATGACCGTTTTGACGCAGCCATGCCGTCAGCAACGGCGTCGCCGCATAAGGTGTATTGGGTTGCAGCAATGGCGGAGTTATCAGAAGAATTTTCATGGTTCCAAACATTGGAACCTATTTTCCAATGGTTGGAAAGCCCTATTGAATGTGCTCGATCTGCAGGCGGATACACTGATTCGGCTGGTTTACGGTAGAAACCCGGTTGTGAACCGATTCAAAGTCGGCACTGATGATTTCAACATTGATTTCGTCGTAGCCGTCATTTACCCATTCGCCTAAAACCGGGTTCGACGTCACTTCCAGATAATAGTTAAGCCCAAAGACCTCAGCGTTCCGCCGTCGGTTGTAGGTATATTCAAACCACATTGCGCCGTCTGCCCATTTGATTCCGCACGAAGGCAGTATCGATGAGATATCGCCGGCGTCGTTTGGGATTCCGCCGAGTGCAAATTCGGATAGATTGCTAATGCCGTCATTGTCAAAGTCATCCTGCGGACCGCCGTTGGCGACATTTGTGCCGCCGAAATAGTCGATCTCCCACTGGTCGCTCATTCCGTCGTTGTCCGAGTCGGTGTCGAGAGCAACTTGATAGAGCTCGATGCCGCTGCCGGTTCCGAGATTGCGGGTATACTGCTTGGCGGTTGAATTGTTCCAATGCTCGTGAACGCCAAGACTCTGCAGCGGCACCCCGTCGGGTTCATACGCGTATTCTGAAGGCGGATCATCCGCCTGCGCCGCCTCGTGCAGATAGTTGTCGGCACCTCGTCCAATCATACTCCCCCATTCGGCATTCAGGAAATCCAACCCTACGGAGTCGATCGCAACCGGATCCAGCGACAGGAAGATGCTCGCGGAATACTCCTCGCCGAAAAGAGACCACTTGGATTGGGAGGAATTGCTCACATCGGCTTTTAGATTGCTTACCCCGTAAAGTCCGTCGATCATGAACAAGACGGTTTTGCCCCCCAGCTCCTGGCTGCCAATCAGATCCACCAGCGGGTTGAAGCCACCGATGGCGCGATCGGAATCAATGTAGGTATGGTCTTGCCCATCAATGCTACCGTAGTGGTTTTTGGCGGTTAGCGTAACCCCGGCAATGGAATGAACCTTCAGCAACCCCATATTGACTATGTATTTGGCCTCTGCTACATAGTCCGGGATATCGGTGCCGCAATCGTTGCTGCGGGCATAGCTGATGGCCGTCTGCCAAACTGCGCCGATTCGGCCGGAGCCGCTGGAGGGTTCCCCCCAGCGCACATCGGGAAACTCGGCATGGCATTTGGTGTAGATCCGATCCGGGATCACCTTTTTAGCTTCGTACACAACAATATTCGCCTGCGGCACACCCGCCTCGTTCACCAGTTGGCGGAGCATGGCCAAAACGGTGTGCGGGGAGGCATCAATCTGATTGTCCGTGTCGCCGTGTGATCCGGCGTTGTTGCAGTTGATTTTCACCGCAATCTTTTCGCTGGCGGCATATCCACTGCTGCCCAAGCCTTTGGTCGTGTTGAAGTAGCTGAACAGGGCTTCCCAGGCCGAACTGTCGGTCGTCTCCCCGGTCAGGCGCTGCAACGTCCGCGAAAGCATACAGTCCACTGCGGTCTGATCGGTACCGTTGTCATCCCACCATCTGCCGGAGCTTCCGTCATAGGTGGTTGCCGCCGGGTTGCGGATCCAGGCCACGCGGCCCGGATAAATGCCCTTGGCTGTTCCAACCGGGGTGTTCGGGGAATCGGCGGGGGTGAATGCGTAGGCGAGCAGTGAAAAACCGTCGAGGCTCCATACCAGCGCGATCAACCCGACCGCGGTGCAGCAACCCGCCGTCACGTAGCGGGAGCGGTTCAGCAAATGACGGGCCTTTTTGAAAGACGCAAACAGAATCCCCCAGCTCAGCAGATAACCCAGGAAACTCCATGCGAGGGGACCTGCCACCCGCTGACACGGATAGGTTGCGCGGCTCGGCTTGGGAAGCACACGGATTAGGTACCAGACCAGCGACAAAAGCCCGAAAGCCGGAAACAGCCATCGGAACAGTCTTGATTTACTGTTGAATCCAACGAATTTTCCGCTCTTCGGACAGATTTTAAACGGGTTCTTACCCGGGTCTGTTTTCATACGACGTTTCATTAACCGGATGTTTTACACTAATAAGCGAAATAGATACAAGGCGCTTTTAGGTATTTGTGTACCTATTTAATCCAGTAAATCCTATTTCTTTAAGAAAGATTGCGATATCTCTACGGAACGCTGGCCTCGATTTTGAATGATTCCTGATCGTCTGAGATGGGTACCGTGATTTCGATAATATTTCCAGTGCCTGGAATATTGTTGGTCACAGGGCTCCAAACATTGGAAACCAGATTGGTGGTCGACTTGATGGTATACTTGCGATTGGTCGAAGTTGTGAAAGACACAACGAAGCCGGAGGTGTTGGTTGGCGCTCCATCCATCATGAATATGGATAGCGGATTGGTCGGGTTGGTGTCGGCGAGGTATTCGCCAAGATTGTCCATGCCGTCATAATCAAAGTCGGTGTTTGCTACGGTGTTCCCGAAATACTCCGTTTCCCACCAGTCGGGAATGCTGTTGGTGTTGAGGTCGGCATCCGGAGATGCATAGGTTAGTTCAACATAGGGGGCATTGCCTGCGGATTCCCGGGAGTGCCAATCCAGCCCTGCCGCATTTTGTGTCGTGGAAAGCGCGATCGACCAGATTCCTGTCCCGTCAATGTAGGACGAAGCATCGATTTCCATCCACACGTTGGAAGTAATATTGTTTTTGGAAGCAAAGGCGGCAGTGAACGAGGGATTGTTGCTTCCGTTGATATCCATTTCCAACCAGCTGTTGTCCGCAACACCATGAAGCGAAACATTGTCGATATTCTTCAAGCTTTTCAGATTCAACTTCGCCGAAACAACCTGCGCACCATCCAAGTCGGACAAGTCGAATTTGAGGTAGCTGTAGCGGGTGGTGCCACGCATGCGGAGATAGGTTCCCGCACCATAGTTGGAGCTCACGTTGTCACCAACAAGCTGTATCCATGAGTCTTCGTTTACGGGGAGCCGGGACACGGCTGTTTTCATTTCCGGCGGCGGAGTTCCACCTTCGGGTGTAAAGCTCCACACCGTGCCTTTAACGATTCCGGTGGCCGAGACTTCATCAACACGCCAATAATAGGTTTGTGCGTACAGACCGAGCGGATCATGGATGTTATTGGATTGGTTGCCGACATATTCACCCGAATTGGTGGTGGCCGTCGCCACGGCACGAAGGGAGGTTCCCAAATAAACATCGCTCGAAATGGATTCAAGCCCGGGAAGCCACATGAGTGAGGCGGTGGCCTTTGCGGTTGTGGAGCCGTCGGGCGGGATTGGCGTAGAGGCACTGGTTTTCCTGCGGCCTGGAATCCAATAATTGGATGCGCCGTGCTCGTATGCGCCAATGTCGGGAGCCGAACCGATATAGCCATCGGTAAGGTTGTCCTGCACCACCCCGCCATCCACGAGAACGGAATCGGCCTGTGGCCGGAAATCGAGGTTGTCGGGGTCGCGCAGCAAGGTGCGCAGATCTGCATCGGCATTTTCATAGCCGTTCCAGTTGTGGCTGTGTTCCATTACTCCGGTAAGCGCATCGTTCCCGGAACGGGACGAACCCAGTTTTTCGGCGGCGTTATTGCGCACAACCGTGCCGACGTTGGTCGATACCGCATCAGACAGGATGATGATGCCGTTGTTTTCGTTATCAAGGGCGGTATTGTTGATGCAACGATGATAGTCGCCCTTCTGCATAATCGCTGCCTTGATATTGAAACCGACATTGTGGTGCATCAGACCGTTTGTGCCGGTCGGGCTTCCCAGCGCGGTGGACGCATCAAAGCGCGCGCCATATTTGTCTGAATCCATAAACCAGTTGTAGGCGGTTTCACTGTTGGGCTGCGCATTGATGGTGAGCTGGATCATGGCCCCGTCGTTCTGCACCAAGCCTATGTTGGAAATCCGGTTGAGTTCGATGAGGGGCGCGGCATTGACGTCAAGGAACTCCGATGCGCCGGTGGTGTGCGCCGTATTGCCGCGGAAGGTCGATCCCGTTCCGCGCATGTAGACGGTGCCCTGCAGGGTGGGCAGATCACCGCAACTCCAGTCGATATATTCAAACAGGCAGTTTTCAATGGTGTTGTCCGTCCCGTTGTTCATGTAGATTGCCTGGGTCTCGGCATAGCGCATGGTATTGTCGAAAAAGGTGGTGCCGGAACCGCCGTCAAAAGCAGTTGCAAACGGAGCGGTCGAATGGACGCCGAGCATGCGCTTGGTACAGCTTGGGTAGTCAAATGCACCCTTTTCTACCAAGGTGCGATCACAGTCCGTGAAATATACGGTGGTGCCGAAAAAGTTGATTCCACTGATTGTGATGTCGTCGCTGTTGGTGACATGGAACGCATAGTCCTGCACTTTCCCGCGAATTACAGAATTGGTGTCGCCCCAGAAATAAAGATCCCTGGTTGCGGGATTGTAGAACCACTCGCGCTCGGCATCCAGAAACTCCAGTTTGCCTTCGATAAAATAGAACTGAAGCGTGCTTTTCAAGCTAC
The DNA here is from genome assembly GCA_021734595.1 of Kiritimatiellales bacterium. Lineage (GTDB taxonomy): Bacteria > Verrucomicrobiota > Kiritimatiellia > Kiritimatiellales > Pontiellaceae > JAIPIO01. The sequence continues at coordinate 12,918 of JAIPIO010000018.1, forward strand.
CCACCGCATCCACCGTAAACGTGTCGCTGCCAACCGCATGGGTGTTTACTTGACGTGTATAGGTCTTGAAGCTGCCGACATTGAGCACGGCCATCGCATCGGCCACACTGAACGGAAGCGCGGAAAGATCGGAATGCACCGTGGGATTGTCGACCATGGTCGTGGTCGTATTGATGTTGTGGTTGATACGCGCCCAGTGGTTATCCAGATCCCACACACTGCCATCATGGAGGAAGGCGTTCGGCCAACGTGCGGGCATCATCATTTCACCATCGGCAAAGAGCTGCCAGACATCATCGGAAAGCGTCGTCTTGCAGATGTTGCCGGTGTGCGGTATCCATGCACTGGAAATCGGCACCGTTCCATCCATCGTCACTGTTTCGCCGGGATAGGCCTTGAAGGTCAGGTTGCTTTGGCCGGAAACAACAACCGCTTCGTGGTAGGTTCCGCCACGGACAAGGCAGGTTTCGCCCGCACTCATATTCACCACCGCGTTGGAGATGGTGGCGAACGGCGCGCCAATGCTGCCAGCGGCGGCATCGCTACCATTGGTCGCCACATACCAGTCCGCAGCGCCACTCGTGCCGCAGACTGCCCACCATATCAGAATAATCGTACACTTCAAGCAATGCACAAAAGACCCCTCTATTTAATGCATAAAACCCATGTGTTTACTAGGGTCGGTCCAATTTGCCAATACCTATAATGCGGTTAAAACAGGATCTTTTGCGAACACGGCAATCTGTCTGCCCTACCAAGCAATGCACTTCAGCCGAATAAACTGGTTGGTCGTGCCTGCAATCGGAATTGAGTTGGTCACCCACTCAAAGTATGAGTTTATCGCCTCTGTGCCGGTTTCTGTGTAGCCTTCGGCCTTCCAGTATCCCGCAGTCAGGTCGTTGCGTAATGACAGATCATAATGTAAGCCGCGGGCTGCAGCATCAAGGCGTCGACGGTATACATATTCCAATACCTGTAAATCGTTGGTCTCCAATGCTCCAAACATTGGAAGAACAGCTCCATCGTTTCCATTGGTGGGGATTGCCCCAAAAGAATATTCGGTCAGGTTGTCCAGCCCATCCGAATCAGGATCTGCGGAAAACTCCGCCTCGGCACCGTATATTCCATATTTGTTTGTCCAGGTATTGTATTTGCTGATACCCGTGAGTTTCCGGTTTGCATACGCATCGTCAAAAACCTGGCGTGCTGCATCGGCGTTGTCTCGCGCATCAAAGGCCGGCAGCAGCGGATCGGTGCTCTGTACCATGCGGGTGCGCATGGCTGTGCGCAACTCGGCCAAAATGCCTTGGTGGGCGGCGGAAGCGATCAGGTTGGTCAGGCTGCCGGGGTCGTTGACAATGTCATACAGCTCTTCGGGAACCCGGTAGCGGAAAAGCTCGATCCGCGCCGCGATATTCGTGTCCGTTGCGGCTTCCGCTTCCATGGCGGCCATAACCTCGTGTTCATTGGCATTCGAGTACCACCGGCCATCCATACTCCACATGTTGTAGATATAGCTGTACCGCCGGTTCTGGATGCAACGCATGGGAAAGGCCTTCTGGCTGCTCAACGACTCAATCTGCGTGTAGACATACTGCCGCCCGGTATCCCGGGTGTGATCCAGCAGGATCTGCAGGATGGACTGTCCATCCCCGGCCTGCGGCGGCAGGCCCAAGATATCAAGAACGGTCGGGAAAAAATCCACCTCCTCCACCATACTGGTGTTCACGGATCCGGGCGTTATCACTCCGGGCCACTGAAAAATAAACGGCGTGCGGTTCGACGCAAAGTAGGTGTTGGCCTTGGCAAACGGGGTCGCAATTCCATTATCCTCCATGAAAAGCACAACGGTATTTGTCCTGAATCCCGACTCGTCCAAAGCCTGCATCACCTTGCCGAACGTGTCGTCGAAACGCTTGGTCGAATTATAGAAATTAGCCAGCGCGTCCCGCACCCCGGGAATATCCGGCAGATGTTCCGGCACTGGGAATTCACTCGGCCCATAGAGCCTGGAGGGCACCTCCTCGTTAGTGTAGGTCGTCCCGTTGCCCGGGTCGTACCAAGGAAGGTGCGGGTCGTGGGAATTCACCATGAAATAGAATGGTTTGTTTTCCGCCTTGCACAAGTTGAAGAAGTTGGTGCAGAAATCGTAATAACGTGTCGGGGCGCGCCCGCCGCCAAGCTCGCCAGCATCATGGCGGAAATCCCACTCGTTTATGTTTTTCGGAGAGGAATGGCCGACTTTGCCCAGAATTCCCAGCTTGTAGTCCTCGTCACGCAACCGGTCCAGCACAGTAATCACGTCCGGGTTCACCTTCATGAAACCCATGGCTCCGCTGTTGTGTCCGTACAACCCGGACGCCAGCACCTTGCGGCTCGGCTCGCAGATCGCATTGTTCACGAATGCGTGGGTAAACCGCAGCCCGCCGGCAGCAAACGCATCAACATTCGGGGAAATATCCACCACGGGCGATCCATAACATCCGAGCGCCTCTTTGTGCAGGTCGTCCGCCGTAATCACCAGAAAATTAGTATAGACCTGCGGTGGCGGCGGCATATTGGTGGTGGTCACGATCTCCAGCGTGTTCCAGCGCGAATAGAGATTTGCATCGCCGGGAGGGGAGTCGAAAACAATATTGATCTCCCGGCTGGCATCGGGAACCCGCCATTCCACCGACCGGAAGCTGTTGCTGTTGTTCAACACCTGCGCGGCGGAAATGGACACGCTGATGCTTCCATTGCTATCGGCAACATCCCATTCGCTGCCACTTACATTGGTTTTTCGGGAACTTGCAAAAAAATGGAAGTGGTATCGCAATGCCGCATCGAGATTTCCCAGCGTCACCTTGTACTGGATGGTTTCATCCGAACCGGCCGTCTGCATGCTGTCTTCGGCGGCGCTTGTTGGATACACGATGCCGGCGGGACTTACCGGCGTGATCCCCAGCAGATCCACATCAGCCAGCCCCACTCTCACCGCGGTACCGTTGAGGTTGGTTGCCGCAAAGGTAAAGCCTGTATCGGCGCCGTTCGTCGCTAACAGGTTTCCGCCGAGATCCAGCGACATCAGACCCGCGCTGGGCATGCCATCCTGCCGTGCATGTGAAACATTGTTCCACACCACCGGTCCGTTCGTCGGCGATGTCTTGTCGGAGGCTCCAAAATCAACGAGAATTGTTTCCGCCTTCCCGATACCGGCAAGCAGGCAACAAATTATACTCAACCGATGTAACCGCTTCTTCATCCAGACATCCTTCTAATCGACTCAGGAACATATCAAAGAACCACCCAATCGTCTGCCTAATTTTCGTGTAATTCGTCTGTTTCATGGTTAACTCTCCTGCATGAAAGTTTCCATCGTCATGCCGGTCTACAATGCCGAAGCCACGGTTTCCCAGGCATTGGAAAGCCTAACCGCCCAAACCTTCCAACCCTTGGAAATTATCGTCGTCAACGACGGCTCCACCGACGGAACGTTTCCAATCATTGGAAAAGCGGCCGAACGCAACCCGCGCATCACCATCCTGAACCGCCCCCACCGCGGAATCGTCCCCGCACTCAATGCCGGACTGGCTGCCGCCAGCGGTAAATACATCGCACGGATGGATGCCGACGATATCTCACACCCGGAGCGCATTGCAAAGCAGGTTGCCTATTTGGACAAGTTTCCAGACACTGGAATGGTCGGTTGCCGCGTCGGGTTCGGCGGCGACCGCGAAAAACAGGCGGGCTACGCCAATTATGTCGACTGGATCAACCAACTGGTGGAACCGGAAGACATCGCGCTCAACCGCTTTGTCGAATCGCCCTTCGCCCACCCCTCCGTGATGTTCAGGCGCGAATTGGTTGAAAAGTTCGGCGGCTACCGGGACGGGTTGTTTCCGGAGGACTACGAGCTGTGGCTGCGGTGGATGGGCAACGGCGTCAAGGTCGCCAAAGTCGATGAGGTGCTGCTGGATTGGAGCGACCCGCCCAACCGTCTCTCGCGCACCGATGCGCGCTACCGCGTCGAAGCCTTCTACCAAACCAAGGCAAAGTATCTTTTCCAATGGCTGGAAAAACACAACCCCCACCACCCCGACATAATCGTCTGGGGCGCGGGGCGCGTCACACGAAAGCGGGTGGCGATTCTCAACCAATACGAATTGCGCATTACGCAATACGTGGATATCAGACCCCGCAAGATCGGCGTACCTGTTATTCAACCGTTGGAACTCCCCGATCCGTCCGAATGCTTCGTTCTTCCGATGGTTGGGAAACGCGGCGCACGGGAGATCATCCGGGAATTCCTGCACAAACACGGTTTCACCGAAGGTATCCATTGCATTTTCGCAGCATGAATCGGATAGACTACCCTTCGTAGTCAACCACCGCCCGCTCGCAGACGAGCGGCTTGACGAATTCCACCACCTTCAGGTGTTCCGGGTGAACGGCGTAGGTCTTGAGGTCTTCCAATGATTGGAACTCCGAACAGAGCACCATGTCCTTTGCGGCATCGCCGGCGGCCACGTTCATGCCGATTTCGATTTCAACCAGGCCCGGCACTACGCCCTTCAACGCTTCCAACCGGCGCTTCATCTCCAGCTTATCCGCTTCGGCGACGCCATCCCTGAACCTCCACATCACGATATGCTTGACCATGATGTTATTCATGGACCGATTTCTTTTTGAACTTAAGCAGGACAAAGAGCACGGCGAGCAGAGCGACAGCGGCTCCGACGATGACCCCGACATTGCGGTTGGTGGCATCCCCTGCCCCGATGATTCCAAGCTTGGAAAAGACGGTGTACATCACGAGCAGCGCAACAACGATGAACGCGCTGGCGTGCCCTGCATATTTCCAGCCGGTGATATCGACTTCGCCGGTATAGGTCTGTTTATACGGCTGTGCGAGTGGCTTGATATAGCGAACGATGGTCATGATGGTCAGCATAATCAACAGGTTTAATCCGCAGGTATGCAACCAGTGCAGTTGGAAGATTCCAAAGTTGTCGCCCAGTTGAAAATGCATGATGTAGAAGAAGGCCATGCCGACCGGCAGCGCGATGTAGCCCGCCAGTGCGGGGGCGCGCTTGGACATGACGCCCATGAGTATGACGGCGAGGATTGGAACATTGATAACCGCCATAATGGTGCGCATGAGTGTGTAGAGGCCTTCTGCCTTTCCAATGGAAGGCGCAATGCAGATACAGACCACAATCAGGATCGTGCCGAAGATTTTACCGGCCTTCACCATCTGCGCGTCGGTGGCGTCCTTCTTGATCATTTGCTTGTAGATATCCACGCTGAAGAGCGTCGACATGCTGTTGAGCCCGCTGTTGAACGAGCTGAGGATGGCACCGAACATAACCGCACCGAAAAAGCCGGTCATCCATGCGGGGAGCACGAAACGCACGAGCAGCGGATAGGCCATGTCCTTGGCGAGGATTATCTCTCCGGCGGCTGTGGTTTCCTTGATCGGCACTTCGATCATTCCCAGGCGGTGCATGTGCCAGGCAATGATTCCGGGAAGCACCAGCATGGCCACTCCGAGTACCTTTAGGAAAGAGGCAAACAATACGCCCTTCTGTCCTTCCGCCAAATCCTTGGCGCCAAAGCAACGCTGAACGATGGCCTGATTGGTGCACCAGTAGAACAGGTTGATGATCAGGATACCGGAAAACAGGGTGTGCCACGGAACGGAAGCGTCCGTACCGCTTCCGGCCGCCTGCAAGCGTTCCGGTGCGTATTCCAACAGAATGCCCCACCCCGCCCCAATGCTGCCGTCACCGAGTTTGATCAGCGCAAGTATGGGAATCAGGAATCCGCCCAGTACGAGACCGATGCCGTTGATGGTGTCGGAAACCGCAACCGCTTTGAGACCGCCGAATACGGCGTAGCAACCGCCGACCACGCCGAGCGCAATAATCATGATCCACAACGCCACCGGATCGGAAACGTGCAGCGCGCCCGACACGTCAAAAAGTTTACCCAAGGTAATTCCACCGGCGTAGAGCACGAACGGGAGGAAGCCGATGATCAGTGCGTAGAGGAAGATGAAGGAGGCCACCGTGCGCATGTTGTGCCCGAAGCGGTTTTCGAGGAACTGGGGCACGGTGGTGATTCCGCTTTTAAGGTAACGCGGCAGGAAAAACAGAGCCATCGCAAGCATCGCAATCGATGCGACCGTTTCCCAGGCCATCACGCACGCGCCGCTGGAAAACGCGTTGCCGTTCAAACCCGTTAGCTGTTCGGCCGAAATGTTGGTGAGGAAGAGAGAACCGGCGATCACGAACCACGAAAGACTGCGGCCCGCCAGGAAATAACCGGTCGAATGCCCCAGATCCTCGTCGCGCGTCTTGAAGTAGGAAATGACCGCAACCATTACGGTAAACATCAGAAAACTTGCAATTGCCACAAACCCCATTTGTATCCTCCCTGTTAGTTATGCGGTTTTCCAATGGCTGGAAAACACGGCATAAAACCATTCCAACCATTGGAAATCAATCATAAATAACACGAACTAGCATATCTGAAAGCCACGACCAGGCATAAGGATCAGCGTCGGAATGATTATTGTCTTTCTCGAATCATCTAAATATCCAAACATCCAACAATCCATTCCATAAAACCTTGAACTGCCCGGCTTGCTATGTCGTTATTTCCCGCTTCATGGATGGGAACGAAACAAAGGAAATACTGCAAACGCTCAAACGGTCGCTCGACGGGGTACTGCTGCGCGATCGTTCGAGCCTCAACGGCCTGATGCGGCAAATCCGCCAACGCATCCGCGACAACCAAGGCACCGATAAACTGGTGGCAACATTGACGGATGTTCATTTCCAATCATTGGAACGCGCTCAAAAAAGAGCCGCCACCAAACTCAGGTTCGCCTACCCCGAAGAGCTCCCCATCTCCGGCAGGCGTTCCGACATCCAAAAACACATCGAAGAAAACCAAGTCGTCATCGTCTGCGGCACGACCGGTTCCGGCAAGACCACCCAGTTGCCAAAGATAGTGCTGGAGGCGGGGGCCGGGAAAACCGGCCGCATTGGCGTAACCCAACCGCGCCGCCTTGCCGCCACCGGCATGGCACGCCGCGTTGCCGAGGAGATGCAAACCGACTACGGCAAAGGCGTCGGCTGCCAAGTTCGCTTCGATGACCAGACATGCGATGAAACCATCGTCAAATTCATGACCGATGGAATCCTGCTCGCCGAAACCCAACGGGACCGCCAGCTGCTGCAATACGACTGCCTCATCATCGACGAAGCCCATGAGCGCAGCCTCAATATCGACTTTACCCTCGGCTACCTCAAAAACCTGATGAAAGTGCGCCCGGATCTTAAAATCATCATCAGCTCCGCCACACTCGACGCCGAAAGCTTCTCGGGGTTTTTCGACCATGCGCCGGTCATCGAGGTTGAAGGCCGCACATATCCCGTCGAGGATTTCTTCTTGCCGCCGGGCAACGACGAGGATCTTTCCGACCACATTCTCCGTGCCATGCACCGCATGTCGGATGCCGATGACCAAGGCGACGTGCTGGTCTTCCTTCCCGGCGAAGGCGATATCAAGGACGCCACGAAAAAGTTGGAGGGCCAACACTGGAAAAACACCGAAGTGCTTCCCCTCTTCGGCCGGTTGAGCATGG
>JAIPIO010000019.1 GCA_021734595.1 Kiritimatiellales bacterium
TTCGACGTTCCGGTGGATGCCGCCAAGCTGGCGGCTCCCATCATTGTCCCTGTTGTTGAAAAGCCAGCGGCCAAAAAACGCGTGGCGAAGAAAACCACCAAGACAACCAGCGCACCTACCAAGCCTCTCAAGGCAGTGGCGCCTCCTAAGATTAAGACCGACTCGCTTTTGCTGCCGCGCCTTTTCTGCGACAATATGATCCTCCAGCAGCAGATGAAAAACACCTTCTGGGGCTGGGCGAAGGCGGGCGAAACCATCACGGTGAAAGCCAGCTGGGGCGCGGAGGCTTCGGCCAAGGCCGATAAGGACGGCAAATGGAAACTGCTGCTCGAAACGCCGAAGTTTGGAACCGGCCACTCGTTGACCATCAGCGGCAAGAAAGACACTATCAAAATCAAAAACGTCGCCATCGGCGAAGTATGGCTCTGCGCCGGGCAGTCCAACATGGGCTGGTCTATGGGCAACTCGTTCGAGGCGGAAAAAGAGGCGGAGGTCAATTTGCCGGACTACCGCATCTTCAAGTCGCAACGCGAGCATTGGCACACCCCGCTCGAAATGTCGCGCGACCGCCTTTCGCAATGGAAACCCTGCAATCCCGAATCTGCTGCCGAAACCTCGGCCGTCTCCTACTACTTTGCCAAAAAGCTGCACCAGGAACTCGGCATACCCGTTGGCATTATTCAGCAGGCTTTTGCCGGCACCCCAATCGAAGGCTGGATGCCGTGGGATATTCAGCAGGATGATCCGTGCGCGCAGGCGCACAAGGCCGAACTGGACGCTTCCGCCGAGCGGCAGATTGGGAGCGGAACAACCATGGAAAAGGCTCTGGCGGACTTTGAAAAAGAGCTGGCCGAATACAACGCCAAGATCGATGCCGGCGAAACCATGAAGAACAGTGTAAAACCGCTGGCGCCGCCGATCATCACCAAGCCCGCCAACCTCGGCCACCAGTATCCCGGACATATGTTCAATGTGATGATCAACACGGTGATTCCCTACGGCATCCGTGGCGCGATCTGGTACCAGGGTGAGCGCAACTCCAAGAATGTTCCGCAGGCGTTCCACTACCGCAACCAGCTCGCGCTGCTCATCAACTACTACCGCTCTTCGTGGCATGAACTCTCCAGCGGGAATGTGGCAGACGACTTTCCGTTCCAGTTCACGCAGCTGCCTAGCTGGACGCCGGAGCAGACCGAGCCGGCAGAAGGGATCAAATCCCCGTGGGTGGTCAATCGCGAGTCGATGCTGGAGGTCACCCGCAAAGTGCCCAACACCGCCATGGCTGTTGCCATTGATACGGGCGATGCGACAGCATTGCATCCCAAAAACAAAAAGCCTGTCGGTATCCGCCACGCCTATCTTGCCCTCAAGCAGACCTATGGGAAGAACTTTGTCGACTACGGTCCGCGCTATAAAAAGCAGACCATCAAAGGCAAGCAGATCATCCTCGAATTCGATTCCATCGGCGGCGGCATGGTTTCCGCCAAGTCCGGAAAGCTCGACACCTTTGCCATTGCCGGGAAAGACCAGGCGTGGCAGTGGGCGGACGCCGAGATTAAAGGCAACACCATCGTTGTTTCTTCACCGAAGGTTTCCAAGCCCGTCGCCGTGCGCTATGCGTGGGCGATGAACCCGTCGCAGCGCAACCTGCTCTACAACAAGGAAGGCATTCCCGCCTCCCCGTTTCGCACCGACGACTGGCCGCTGTTTGATCCCGGTGCCGAAATCGTGACGGTCGAGAAGCCCGCGAAACCCGCAACCAAGACCGAGGCCGACTGGAAACGCCCGGCCATGACGCAATAGGGAGTTGGAACCACGGATGAATACTGATGGACACGGATTGTTTATGGAACAAGATGCGGCTCCGCGCAATTAATTGAGGGAAATATGATTTTAAGACACTGTTTAACTGCTCTGTTCATTCTGGCGACAACTGCTTTTGCAGAAGGGAACGGGGAAATCCTATTCATCCTGTCCGGTCAATCCAACATGCAGGGCATGGATCAACGGCAAACCTTTGAACCCCGGATATTTCAGGAGTACGGCAAGGAAAATGTCCTGATAGTAAAAGAGGCCATCGGCGGACGGCCGATTCGCATGTGGGTGCACGACTGGGCTCCCGCGCCCGGTTGGAAGGTCGATCCGAACATCCCGAACACCAAGCCCCCGACCAAGGAAGAAAACGGCATCATGTATGACAGCATGATGCAGAAGATTAAAAAGGCAACCGCAGGGGAACGGCCGAAAGCAATCGCCTTTTGCTGGATACAGGGAGAGCGCGACGCGCGCGAACGGCATTCGGCGGTTTACGAACGAAGCCTCAGGAAACTTTTCAGTCAACTGAAAGAAGATTTCCCCGACACTCCGGTCGTTTTCGTGATCGGAAAGCTCAGCGACTTCGGGAAAGGAAATAAGGAACCGCTCTATCCCGAATGGGAAGAGGTTTGTCGGGCGCAGGAGAATGTGGCGCGGGACACGCCCCGTTGCACCCTCTTCAGCACCGACGATCTGAACACCGGCGATTCCCCGCCCCACTGGAAAACGAAACAAGTGTCTCAACGCGTCGATGACCTGCACATGTCCGCAGAAGGATACAGAATCATGGGGACTCGCTTCGCTGAAGAGTCCATAAAACTGCTGAACAAGGTAGTGCCACACGAAAAGAACGAAAGGATTCCGCTCAAATGAAAACCAAACTATATATCCAGCTTCTGCTCTCATTCGCCTGCTTTTCCGGCTACGCCGAAGAAAGCAACGGCCTCGCGCCGGAAATCACCGACCTGAACGCGGCGGATGTTTCCTACGCGGCGGAAAAAGAAATTCCCGACCTGAAGCATGCATTTATCAACACCGCGCCTCGTGACAGAAGAGACGGTATTCCGGTCGGGAAATTAAACGCGGATGCGGAAAAGAAAGTCCGGGCGTTTGCAAAGGAAATCTTCGCGGGCGACCATGGCGCGATCGACAGCTTGCTGATTTCCAAGGATGGGAAACTGGTTTTTGAGTCCTACTATCGGCGCGGCCGCGCGAACTATCCGCACTACCAGATGTCGATCACCAAATCCTACACCGCCATGGCGGTTGGCCGCGCCATGCAGCTGGGCTATCTGACCATGGACGATCTCGACAAACCCATTGTGGATTTCCTTGAAAAACTCGACCGCAGCAAGCTGGTATCCGGCGCAGAGAAAATCGCACTGGCCGAAGCAATGAACATGAAGTCCGGCATTCGGATTGACAAAAAACTCGCCAGGCAGTTGATGAAACAGCCCGGACAACTCAAGGGGCAGGGACAGATCCAGACCTACCTGGAAAACAGCGCACCGATTCCCGACGCACCCCGGGAGTTCAAATACCAAGGCTCCGACCCGTCCATCACCATGCAGGTGCTCGAAACGGTTGTGCCCGGTTCCGCGCAGGACTTCATCAAGGCCGAACTGCTGGAAAAATTGGGCATCGTCAACTATGGCTGGCAGGACGATGTCAGCGGGCTGCCCAAATCGGCGGCCGGTTCGAGCATGCGCTCGCGCGACATGCTCAAGTGGGGGATGCTGGTGATGAGCCAAGGAAAATGGTGCAGCGAACAACTTATTCCGGCGGAATACATCGAGCGCGCCACCGACCGCATCAACACCAACCCACAGGGCACTTCATACGGCTATTTCTGGTGGCGGCAAGACGTAAATGTTGGTGACAAGACCTATGACCAGAAATCGGGCCGCGGCGCCGGCGGTCAGTTTATCCAGATGTATCCCGAACTCGATCTGATCGTCGTCGTCACCGCCCATATCAAAGGCATGGGCAAAATGCTCACCACCGTCCCGGAGCGGACCATTCCCGCCTTCGTGGAATAACCGGATATAGTTCACCTCCAGGGCGCGACGTACGCGAAGACGGACAAAAATGAAAATGGAAGGTGCCGTTTCGCTGGTACCGTGGCGATGACGAAGCATCGCCCTCCAGCCCTTGAAAACGATCTTCCAATCATTGGAACTATTGTTCTCACTGCATTCTGTTCAGACGAGGCAGTGGGTTTTCCTGCTTTTCGGATGTGTAGCGGGTGGGGTAGCATCGCGGGCCGAAATTAGGAGGGGAAAGCGATGCTTAACGAATTGTTGAAACGCCCGGTGATTCCGGTGATTGTGATCGAGGATGCAAACGACGCGGAGCCGCTGGCGGAGGCGCTGCTAGCCGGCGGAATGGATGTGATTGAAGTGACCTGCCGCACAGCGGCGGCCGAAGAGGCGCTGACCCGGATCAAGCAGGCTTTTCCTGAAATGCTGGTAGGAGCCGGTACGGTGGTGACGCCGGAGCAGGTGAAAATGTGCCTTGATGTCGGTGTGAACTTTGGGCTGGCGCCGGGCCTTAATCCGGATACCGTTAAAACCTTCCAGGAAGCGGGTACGCTGTTTATTCCGGGTGTGATGACGCCGTCGGAAATCGAGCAGGGCATCGCATTAGACTGCAACATGCTGAAGTTTTTTCCGGCCGGCGCGGCGGGCGGCGTAAACATGCTGAAGAACATCAGCGGGCCGTACGCCTCGTTGGGCGTGCGGTTCTGCCCGACGGGCGGCGTGAACCTCGACAACATGAACGACTATCTGTCGCTTCCGACCGTCAGCGCCATCGGCGGTTCGTGGCTTGCCACGAAGCGGCAGATCGCCGGCAAGCAGTGGGATGTAATCACCCGGCAGGTCCAGGAAGCGTTGGCGCAGGCGGCTGAAATTATTTAGATGGTTTTCCAGCCTATGGAAAACTTGACTGCTGTGCTTTCCAAACATTGGGAATTCATAATGTTTATACGCTTGAATTCCTCGGTTCGGAGCCCTAAGTATATGTGCAGGAGGAACGTTATATGAAGAGATGGTTTGTAGTATTGATTATTGGGCTGCTGGTGTTGCCGGTGGTGTCGGGGGCAGATACGAATGTGGTTTGGAAGAGCAGCATCGGGGCTGGGGCAACGTATAAGTCGGGCAACACGGAGAAGTCGTTGTTTACTTTCACCGCGGTGGCCGATCGGCGCTCGACGGAGCTGGATTACCTGAACAGTTTCTATGCGGAATACGGTAAGACGGAAGGGGAAAACACGGAAGGCTCGGCCCGGTATTTGACCGAACTACGCAAACACTTTGGTGAAAAATGGTTTGCCGCCATCAGCGGTGAGCTGTACCACGATGCGATCAAGGATATCAACTATCGCGCCAAGATCGGCCCCAATGTGGGGTACTACTTCATCAATAATGAAACCATGAAGTTCGATGGTTCGGCCGGTGCGGTCTACGTCTAAGAGAAGACGGATGCCGGCACCGATCAATACGGCCAGTCCCGTCTGGCGGAGCGCTTCGACTGGCAGTTCAGCGAAACCTCGTCGTGTTACCTTAATAGCGAATTGTATTCGCGCATGGATGATGTGCTCGACTGTACCGCATTGCTGGTTACCGGCCTGAAGAGCAAGATGACCTCCAAGCTTAGCCTGTTTGTCGAGCTGCGCGACGAGTATGACAGCGTGCCGGACAGTGATGATATTGAGCACAACGATGTTACGGTCATGGCAGGCATCACGTACGATATCAAGTAGGTTGGTTGAACATGGAATTGATAATGGCCGCCCTGCATGCCGGGGCGGCCTTTTCAATGTTTGGATAAAGCGTTGAAAAGCCCGGCAATCCATCTACAATGTCCGCCGGTTATTAATTGCGGGGAAAAATATGAGCGACAAGCCAGCCAAATACTATGTAACAACGCCGATCTACTATGTGAACGACCAGCCGCACATCGGCCATGCCTATACCACCATTTTGGCGGATGTGCTGGCGAGTTATCACCGTTTGCTTGATGTGCCGACCTGGTTCCTGACCGGAACCGACGAACACGGACAGAAGGTCCAGCAGGCCGCCGAAAAGAACGGAATCACCCCGCAGCAACAGTGCGACCAGACCGTCATTCGCTTCCAGGAGCTTTGGAAAAGGCTGGAAATCAGCAACGATGATTTTATCCGCACCACCGAAGAGCGGCATAAGAAAATTGTTCAGAATGTGCTGCAGGAACTGTACGACCGCGATGAAATCTATCGGGCCGAATATGAGGGCTGGTACTGCGTCGGCTGTGAACGGTTCTTTATGGAAAAGGATCTGGTGGACGGGAACTGTCCCGAGTGCGGCAAAAAAGTGGATGCCATTCAGGAGTCGAACTATTTCTTCCGCATGAGCAAATACCAGGAGTGGCTAATTGACTATATTGAAACCCACCCGGAATTTATCCAGCCCGCCTTCCGCGCCAACGAGACCCTTGGCTTCCTGAAAAGCAAGGAACTGCAGGATCTCTGCATCTCGCGCCCCAAGTCGCGGCTTGCGTGGGGGATCGACCTGCCCTTCGACCCGGATTTTGTCACCTATGTCTGGTTTGACGCCCTGCTCAACTACATCACCGCGATTGGCTATGGCAGTGACGACGACATGTTCAAAAAATGGTGGCCGTGTTCCTGCCATCTGATTGGAAAAGATATTCTCACGACGCACACCGTCTACTGGCCGACCATGCTCAAGGCCATGGGCGTTGAGCAGCCGCAAAGTGTTTTTGCCCACGGCTGGTGGCTGACCGGCCGCACCAAAATGAGCAAGTCGCTCGGCAACGTCGTTAATCCGATGGAAATGATCGACCGCTACGGTGTCGATGCCTTCCGCTACTTCCTCATCGCCGAAATGACGCTGGGGCAGGACGCCTCCTTCACAGAAGAGGCCTTCGTGAAGCGTTACAACGCCGATCTCGCCAATGACCTCGGCAATGTTGCCAACCGCGTGCTGAACATGATCAGCCGTTACTGCGACGGTAAAATGCCGGCGGCCGCTGCGGCGGATGCCGGATTTGATACCGCGCTTGACGATGCCCTGTGGCAGGACGCCGTGGCGGTTGCCGAAGAAATCGCGCCGATGATTGCCAACATGAAGTTGGATGGGTCTGTTGGGCTGGTCCTGTCGGCAGTCAGAAAGATCAATGTCTATTTGCAGGAACGCGCCCCGTGGAGCCTGGCTAAGCAGGAAGGCTCCGAAGCGGAAGTCGCACACTGCCTTTATACGGCCGCGGAATGCCTGCGCGTCTGCGCCGCGCTGCTCTATCCGGTGATGCCGGAAAAGATGGCGGCACTTCGCACCGCGCTGGGTATGGCCGACGCCAAGCCGCACCTTGGCAAGCTCGCCGAATTCGGCGTACTCGTTCCCGGCTCAGAAATCTCCCAGCCCGGCGCGCTCTTCCCCCGCATCGAACTGGAGAAAAAGGAAGAAAAGCCTGTCGAACAGCCGAAGAAGGAAAAGGCCCCGAAGCAAAAGGAAAAACCGTCCGCCGACGGCCTCATCACCTTCGACCAGGTCATGAACGTAAAGCTCAAGACCGCCGTTGTGCTCGAAGCCGAAAAAATCGACGGCGCGGACAAACTGTTGAAGCTCCAGGTCGATCTTGGCGATGAAAAACGGCAACTGGTTGCCGGCATCGCTTTGCATTACAAGCCCGAGGAACTCATCGGCAAGACCATTGTGGTTGTCGCCAACCTCAAGCCGGCCAAGCTGCGCGGTGTGGAGTCGCAGGGCATGCTGCTGGCGGCCTCCATGGCTGACGAGCTCCGGCTCGTCACGATCGATGGCGGCATCGGGCCGGGCGCATTAGTGAAATAGCAAGACACCACCGGACAGCTGGGGACAGGGGAGATCGTGCTATGAAGGAGGCTGATGGTCAATGGCTTGAGTCGAGCGGTTTTTTCAATGTTGATGGGGTTCAACTGGAATATCAGTGGTTCACTCCGTTGCAAGGTATCGACCTGACGCTGGTTTTTCTGCATGAGGGGTTGGGTTGTGTTGCGATGTGGAAGGATTTCCCGCGCCGGGTGGCCCGGTTGACCGGTTGCCGGGTCCTGATTTATAGTCGGGCAGGCTACGGCGGATCGGATCCTTGTCCATTGCCACGGCCTCTTTCATTTATGCAGGACGAAGGATTACGTGTCCTGCCGAAAATTCTTAATGCTGCCGGTATTCGGAACGCCGTTCTGGTCGGTCACAGCGATGGTGCATCCATCGCCTTGATCAACGTTGGCGGGATCGCCGATGCCCGCATTCAGGGGTTGATTCTGATGGCCCCGCATGTGTTTGTGGAAGAACTTACCCTGCGCAGCATCCGTGCGGCTAAAACCGCTTTCGAAACAACCGATCTGCGCGAACGGCTGAGCCGTTATCATGGCGATAACGTTGACTGTGCTTTCCTGGGTTGGAGTCAGGCCTGGCTGGATCAGGACTTTTTGGGCTGGAATCTGGACACCTATCTACCGAACATTAAGGTTCCGGTCCTGTTGCTCCAAGGTGAACAGGATAACTACGGGACGCTCCGTCAGCTGGACAGAATTACGGAGCTGCTGCCAAATGCGGCTGAAACGCTACTGCTGTCAGGCTGTGGGCATTCGCCATTCCGTGACCGGCTGGATGATACGTTGCAAGGGGTCGCAGATTTTTTGAAAATACACTTCGACGGTATGCCTTGATCAAATGGAAATTGCAGCTGGAGATTCAATATACGGATCAACTGGTCGCGCCGGTAACCTGGCAACCATTAAGCACGGAGACCGTTGGAGTGGGGCTCCTGATGATCGAAGATCCCGAGTCGGTGTCCATTCCGAAGCGGTTTTAGCATGCCAGCTAAAAATAAGTATTGTGGTAGCGGATGGCCGTGGGCATATCTCGGATAAGATGAACAGAGGTGGTGAAAATAATTGAATGATCGATGTGAACGGTTTATTTTCGTTTGTCTGGTGAGTTTTTCCAAAGGTAGCGATTGAGGGTTTGATTTATATGTCCGTTGATAGAAAACCTAAACAGCGAGGAAGGTAAGAGATGGCCAGCAAAATAATGCGTCGAACATTGATAAAAAACTCGGTGTTTGCCGTTGGGGCGGCATCGTTGGGTATTACCGAGATCACCTATGCCGCCCAAAAGAAGTTCTGTCGCTGGGCGCTGCTCTCGGACACGCACGTCCCGGCTGACAAGACGGAGAACGTTCGCGGGTTTCCGATAATAGAGAACCTTGAGGCAGCCGTCTCCCAGATCGTCGGCTCCAAGCTGGATGGCGTGGCCATAACCGGCGATTTGGCGCGGTTGGAGGGCCGGGCGGAAGATTATGCGGTATTAGGGGAATATGTGGCGAAACTCTCCAAAACAGCGCCGGTCAGTCTGGTGCTGGGTAACCATGATCATTTCAAAAACTTTAATGCCGCATTCAATGCATTCCCCGGCGAAAAAGCGCCGGTTAAGCGCAAGCATGTGATGATCGTCAATGCCTCGCCCATGCGGCTGATCCTGCTCGATTCATTGCAAATCACCAACCACACTCCAGGGCTGCTGGGGTATGCGCAACGAATCTGGCTGGACAGCTATCTGAAGAGTACGCCCGAAACACCGACACTTATATTGCTTCATCATACCTTTGGGGAGAAAGATTCAAATCTGCTGGATGATGAGCGCTTCTTTCGGATTATTGTTCCGCACCGTCAGGTCAAGGCGGTCATATTCGGTCACTCGCATGCCTATAGCTTCACCAAGCATGCGGACATTGACCTGATTAACCTCCCTTCCACGGCCTATAATTTTGATAAGCAGCAACCGCTCGGGTGGGTGGACGCCAGCTTTACTGCCCACGGGGGGGCGTTCAAACTCAATGCAGTTGGAGGATGCACAGAGCAGGATGGCAGCATCACCGAACTGCAGTGGCGGATTTGAGCCCCTGGTTCACTTTTCAGTTATGGGATATCAGCTTAGAGGATGCCGTCATCTGTCACCCATGGAAGGAATATGAATGATCAGCTATAACATTGCCAGCCAGCCGGGGAGCGTCTCGATGAAAACCATGCTGTTCCGGATGCTTCCGGCCTTGCTGTTCCTTCCCACCCTGGGTTTTGCCAAAGATATGGTGTTCAAGGACGGTTCCGAGTGGGAAATCGTTTCCGCCGAACATCAGTTCGCCGAGGGCATGGCCTGGGACCGGGACGGCCACTTTTACTTTACTGATGTGCCCAGAAACCAGCTGTTCAGAATCGACAAGGATACCGGCGAAAAAAGTCTGCTCGATGGAGACACCGGACGCGCCAATGGAATTGCCTTCGGTCCGGACGGTCGTCTGTACGGTTGTTCGGGCGGGCATGAAAGCATCACTGCCTGGGATCCACAAACCTGGAAGAAAACGGCCGTAAACAAAGGGACGCTGTCCAATGATATAGCCATTCTCGATAACGGCACTATTTTCTACACCGACCCGAAATCCATGCTGGTCTGGAGACTCGCGGCCGGTAGTTTTATCCAAGAGAAAGCCGCTGCGCTTTCCTGGAAACCGAACGGAATCACCCTTTCCCTTGACCAGAAAACCCTCCTCGTCGCCGAATTCGATTCGGATACGGTCCATGGATTCCCCATAGGGGAAAACTCTCGTCTCATGGGTGAATGCAGCCCTGCCTACAAGCTGGGTGTGCCTTCCAATAAACAAGGCCGTTTGGATGGCATGATGGTGTTGGCCGATGGACGCCTGCTCTGCGGCACCGCACTCGGCATTCAAATCGCAGCGCCCTATGGTTCTCCCGGGAATCGTTCTCCATTGATCGTGATCCCCCCGCCCGAGGGGCGGTCGCGCTGCAACTACGTCCGCATGAGCCCGGACAACACATGGCTCTACGCAGCCTATGCCAAGGACATTCTCCGTCGGAGGCTTGTTGCCGGATTCGGCTCTCCTTGAGGCATTTTATCTGAACGCTTCCCGTCAGAGGCCGACGGGATACCTATGCATTTTCAGGGAGAATAGGAAAAATGGGAAGTCCTTGGATGTAAGTATTGTCGGTTCGGAAGGGTAGAGGTATAAGGGGAACCCATTGGCACAAAAAGTACAGCCATGAAAATATACATTCTCATCATATTTTACCTGACGACTCTTCTCTTCCCGCTGTATGGGGAAGGTAAAAGGTTGTCCACGCAGAACATGTCGGATATCCGTGGGTTTAATTATCAGCCCGCCCGGTCAAAAGGCATGGGCGATTTTTTTGCCAACTATATTCCTTCGGAGACGGAATTTGACATGGCGCTGGCTGAACGGCTTCAGTTGAGCCATGTGCGGTTTTTCATTGGATACAATGCGTATGTGCAGGATAAAGGCCTGTTGAAAGCTAACCTGATTCATTTCTGCCACACCTGTGCCGCCCATAAAATAAAATGCATGCCCGTGGTTAATTATCCTGTCTCCTGGGGAAAAGAGGATTATTTGAAGGCGGAAGGATTGGCCGCCTATCTGGTGGAAACGCTTTCCGGACAGCCCAATCTTGTCTGCTGGGACGTGGCAAATGAACCGGATAACGGCCGGACAAGGGAATTCACAGAACAGCGGATTGAACTGGCCCGGCACATGGCCCGGACATTTAAAAAGATCGACCCTGAAACGCCGGTTACCATCGGATTTGCCAGGGAAGAAAGCATGGAAGATCATGGCGATGCCGTTGATGTACTTTCATATCATGACTACGCGGATACAAGAAAGGGTATCCAGTCTGCCATTGTCCGCGCCAAGGCATATGGGGCAAAAATGGGCAAGCCGGTAGCCTGTACAGAAATAGGCTGCATCGCCCGTGCAAATCCCTATGATATTGCACTCGAAGAGTATATGAGGGCGAGAATAGGCTGGTTTATCTGGGAGCTTATGATCACAAGAGCCTGGGGGGATGTTCACGGTATTTTTTACGCCGATGGTACCATCCGGGATCCGGCGGCGGTGGCTGCACTCTCCGGTTTTTTCAGAAACAGGTCTGCTTCCGTTGTTACGGTTGTCCCCGACCGTGAAAACAAAGTTACCCGGAGAGTAAAAAATATAAAGTACTGGCTTGGGCGTACTGACGGCACGTGGGAGGAGATGCTGGATCTCGCTGAAAGTTGTGCGAATCTTATTGAGGCGGCTGAACTTGCTCCATTCCATGACCTGCCTACCCGTCAGGTTGAGCTTCTTCGCCTAGGGAACCCCGACATGCAAAAACTCCGTACGTTATTGGCACAATACCTCCTGATTCTTGAAAAATATAAAACCGGGAACTATTTGACGCGAAAAACACAAGTCAACTATAACGGGGGGGAGTAGTAGTCTAATGTTGCACGCCGGTAGGTTAAGCCGCAAAGAGGTGTGACTGTAGGCCGCCGACTAAGTGAACGATAGGGGAAAATCTACTGTGAGGTGAATAATGGCCAGAAGAGTTAAGAATTATTTGATTTATCCAAAATTTCAAATCCTGATGGTATTTACAAACCTTGCAATTGTACTCGTTGCCCTTGTAATCCTCTATGCCGCGATGAGCATTCACTTCAATAGCTATGACGAGCTCGATAAGGTGGTTCGACCGGAGGAGTATCCCCACTATTCCGAATTCATTGGTTTGCAGAGAAAAAGCTTTTTTCTCTATTTCACATCTACCGGTGTTATTGTTTTTATGTCCGCTTTGGTGGGAAATATCATTCTGACTCACAAAATAGTCGGTCCTATGCATCGCTTACGGCTTTTTTTCACTGAGTTCAAGCCGGGGGACCGGGTTGGATTCCGAAAAGGGGATTTCTTTGACGACCTTCCCGCTGTAATAAACAAAAGGATCATTGAATTGGAAAGGCACAACGAAAAACCAACAACCTGAGTGGTCTGACTGCCCCGTTCACCCTAGTCGTTTCCAATTTCCGGTTCGGTTGCTCTGTGAAATAATCTGATTACCAAGGATAAACCCAGTATCTTCAAACTAAACTCAAGGAGGTTGTTATGAAACGGTATGGAAATCTTATTGCGGGACTGATTATTGTTTTAGCGGGTTTGAGCGCCATTTTGGCCTGTGCGGCAGAACCGGACACAACCAGCGCCGAATTCCGGAATGCGTTCCTCGCTGAGTACAAACACGCCGGGATGGACTCGACCGCGGGTGATGCCATGATGCTGCGGATTCTTGTCGAAAGCGCCAACCTCAAGCGCGGCATCGAAGTGGGGTCGTTCAAAGGCTTCGGGGCGATGAATATGGGGATTGCTTTTGAAAGAACCGGCGGAAAGCTCTTTACGGTGGAAATCGATCCTGAGCGTGTGAAGGAAACCCGTGGGAACCTGAAGAAACTCGGGCTGGAGAAAAGCGTTGAATGCATAGAAGGCGATGCGCTGGAGGTGTTGCCGACGCTCAAGGGCGAGTACGACTTCCTCTTCATGGATGCGCTCAAAGGCGACTACATGAAGTATTTCAAGGTTGTTGAGCCAAAACTCAAGGTGGGTTCGGTAATCGTGGCCGACAATGTGATCAAGTCCGAGAGGGCCATGAAAGACTTTTTAGACTACATCCAGAACAGCCCCGACTACGACACCGTAATCATCCGTGCCTCGATGGAAAAGAACGACGGCATGCTGGTCAGCTACAAAATCAGGTGATTCCCTGCAATGAAGCTGACTTCCATCTTTTGGAACAAAGCCGCAGGGTGTCTGATACTGATGTCGTTAGCGATGTCGTCCCGTGCGGCAGTGGACGCGAATATGGTAGCCGATGAACTGGGGTTGCTGCCCACGCCGCGGCAAATATCACTCGATAGAACCGCTTGGCCGGCAGCTTCCTTCTCCATCGTCATACCTGATGGCAACGGCCTGATGCGGGTTGCCGCAGATGAATTGAATGAGAGGATCACTTCCCTTGGGGGGCAACCCCTTCCCGTCTCTACGAAGCTTCCGAAGGGTCCGGCCATCATCATCGGCCCTGCTTTCTGGTCCGTGGTGCAGCAGACGGCGTCGTTGCTGAAGATGAAGCTTGCCGTGGACGATCCGGGCGAGCAGGGCTACATCATCAAAAGCGGGTATGTAAACGGTCGGCCCGTTGTGCTATGCGGGGGCAGCGACAATCTGGGTGCGCTTTACGCTGCGGTCACACTCCGGCGGATGATTCAGAACAAGAATGGACAGGATGTCATACTTGGCGGGGCGGTCCGGGACTGGCCGGCATTTAAAATCCGGTGCAACGCAAAAATAAACATGCGTGACCTGACCCGGAAAGGATCGTCGGAAAAAGTGGAAGAACGCGCCGCCGCATTGCGGCGCAAACTCGACTGGTGTCTGCGGCACAAGATCAATTACGTTCAGCTCGTCGGGAACATAACCAATGAACCGACAGATGATCGCCAGAGACTGGTTTTCGATGAAGCAACCGGAGTTGCCCGGTATGCGGCGAAACGGGGCATCAAGACCCGGATTATCGGCCACGTGGAAATCGGCAAATATCTCACGCAGGAACAGAAGAAAACCGCCGTGGTGCGGAAGCCCGGAACCGCCTACATGTGGAGCGCCCACGATGCGCATCGGGCCCATGCCCGGGATTATGCTCGATTTCTGAAGGCGGCGCATGCGGGGATCTTCTGTGTGCATCCCATCGATTCGGGTGGGTTTGACGATCCGGGCAAGTGGAGCCAACGCCCGCCGGAATGCAAAAAAATGTACGGCGACGACCGGACGCGGGCAGACTTCGACCTCTTTAAAATCTACTTCGATACCGTAAGAGAAGAATGCCCTTGGATCGAACTCGAGGCCATCAGTTATCCCTACCACTACCAGTTTGCCGTACCCGAATTTTTGGAATCCTTCACTAAAATGGCGAAGGGCATGCCGCATACGGGCTGGGTGGGTTCCATCAGCAATGCCGCCATGGCTAAAGAGGTGCAGGATAAGCTCGTGGCATATCACAGCTTCCTTGGGGAAAATCTGTCTAAAGATGTAGCCGTCACGTTCCGGGAAGCGGCCCCGAATATGTTCCTTGCCTGTGGAAAACTCTATGAAGGGCACCCGGTCACGGTCTGGATCTACCCGGATCGGAACAGGGGTTGGCTAGGGAGTTTCTGTCCGCAGGTCCGGTACGCCCAATCCTTTGTCCGCCCCGGTGCGCGCGACTATTATTTCGTGGCCTCGGCGTGGGATGCGGCGAACGACGAGCGGGTGCAGCGGTTGTCGCAGCAGGAATACCTTTGGAATCCGGACCAGCCTGATGCAGATGCCGGTTTCGACGCGGCACTTCGGGCGTACGAACCAGAAGGACGGAATGTTACCGCCTTCCAGCAGAATGTACTCATTCCCCGGGTCTGCCGTCTTCTCTACGGCGAAGCGGCACCCCCTTTCATCGGGCTGGTCCGGGCGAATGTAAGTTTCCGGTATGCCGCCTTCCCCGGTGATGTGGCTTCGGAACGCGGTGAAAACTTTGAGGATACCTATAAATACACGGCCGAGCAGGCGAAAAAATTCGCCTCTATCCACGAGATCTTTAAACCGTTCATTGCACAACTTCCGAACATGAAAAACCTCCCGCCCGATGCCGCATCATGGTTGCTTTATTATTATAAGGCCTCGGGGATCGCCGCAATGATATCCGAGCTCGACGCGGGCATTGACGCGGCCCGCAAGCGCATGGCGGCGGACGATCTCAAAGGAGCAAGAGCGCTGGTAGCCGATCAAATCAAAACGCTGCCGGGCATGCAGAAACGGTGCGAAGAAATCCACGCGGCCATAGACCGGCATCCGTTGCACAACAAGGAAACCCGAATGTCGTCACGGCCCGACTCGGTGTTCCACTCGTTCAGCCCGCCCGCCTATGCCGGCAGGCTGGAAGACCTGATCGGGGAAATGGACGCGGCCGCCACGGTGGGAACCATTCCGGACCATATCAAGAAGCAGCTCGAAAAACGGTCGGTCACCGTGGGCCGTTTCAAGCCGCAGTACGACGTAATCGCCGATGGCCGGCGCGGCGAGGGAGGCTGGACCACCGGGTTGCCGACCGATTTTTTCACGGTCGCCGGAAAAAAGCTGGCCCGGCATGAATCTCTGGCCCGGATGGCTTGGGATGATGAAAAGCTTTATCTTTTTGTCGAGGCGTTCGAACCCAATGGGCGAGTAGTCGCAAAAACGAAGCCGACCGATCAGGATGTGGATTTCTGGCAAACCGACGACGCGGTGGAGATCTTTATCTGTTCCGGCGGCCATGGGGACTGCCACCGTTTTGCCGTGTCGGCATCCGGTGCCCGGTGGGATGCAAAAAGCCTGAGAGACGGCACGTCCGATCCGACATGGAACGGAACGTGGGCGAGCGGGGTGAAAAAAAGCAAAAATGGATTGGCCGTGGAGATGCACATTCCCTTTGCCGATCTGGGCGGAGCGCCATTGGCCGGTGACCGGTGGGCTGTGGATATCATCAGGCACCGGACGGCACGGGCGGGCCATAGCGGCAGCGAGGAGTCGAGTATTGTTCTTTCTGCGCAGCGCCACGAAGCAGGTCGGTTCATCCCCTTGGTTTTTTCTGCCGGGAGCCGGGTTCAAATTCCGGACGGGAAACGGGTCCGCATATCAAACATAAAGCGTTACGACGAGACCGTAACGTACGGCTATTCAACATTCCTCGTGTTTGACTTGGAAATCGAGACGGATCGGTTTCTGATGAATCCGCCGATACGGCTTGCCGTGAAGGACGCGGAGAACAAGGAAATCCTCAACAAGACCATAACTGCCGCCCGTATCCCGGGCGTTTGGAAATCGCCAAAACCGGTCATGCTCGAACTGGGAAAGGATTTTTCCGGCACCCTCGTTCTGGAAGTGTCCTTTGGGTTGGGCGATAAACGGAAGCCTTCCGCGAAAAGCCAGGCGGCAGCGTTGTTTGCCATCGATGTGAAGGGCGCGGTGGTTAAATAGACCGGTCGGAATTCCTCGAACATCCGCGTTCTTTTCATAAATTATGCTGTTTACAGCAGAAAAGTTTATGTTAAATTCTGCACAGCAGATAGTAAATGCATAGTGTTCAGTTAGTCTGCAAGGAGATGGTTATGCGGTTGTATCGTATTTTTTTCGGTGTGCTGATTGTTTTGCTGATGGCGGCAATTGGTGTGAAAGCGGATCTGGTGACCAATACGGTTGGATCCACCGATTTTCAGGACGGTGCTGATGACGACTGGTACTGGAGCGGATCCAACACGGTTGTAACGGCAGACAGCGGTCCGCTTGGATCCGGCGACTATGCCTTGTGGGGGTCCCCCCATCCCTCCAATCTCAGGTTGAACATTCTAAACGAAGATAACGCTGAATATCTGGGTAACTATGTCGACGGCGGGGTAATCACCCTGAGTTTCGATGCCATGAATCCGGTAACTAACGACGATTCCCTTAAGCTGTTTGCGGTTGTGTATGACAAGGGCCGTGGTGATCCGGCGATTTCGTTGTGGGCGTCGCTACAGTTTGCCGCGGTAACCAACGACGGGGTTTGGCGGTCGTTTGAAATCTCCCTGCAAGAGGCGGATGTCCAGCAGGTATATGGCGCCGCATCGTTTAATGACGTGTTCAGCAATGTGCAAATGTTGAGTTTGCGTCACCAAGTGGATTCCAATCAGGGGAATGGGTCTAATCTGAGTTCGGCAAACAACGGGGTGTTCATTGATAATATCAAGCTGACCGGCGTTGTGCCCGAACCGGCAGTGGCCGGCTTTATCACCTTTGGCGGAGCCTTCATGTTGGGAATAAAACGGCTGATCAGGAAGCGTGAAACCGACGACTCCACCCCTGTATAATCCGGCCGTCAGGCAGGACTTGGCCCGCTGATCCAGTTTCAATCATTTTCACTAAAGGATTGCTATCAAGCGATTAATTCTGAACATTAGCGCGCATTAATGGAAATTTTCAGCAGAGAAGAATGAAATATGTGATTTTAGTTGGTGACGGGATGGGGGACTATCGCGTCGATGAGCTTGGTGGTAAAACACCGTTGCAGGCGGCGAATATTCCGATGATCCGGAAAATCACCGCCGCTGGTGAGGTGCGCATGGTTCAGACCGTGCCGGATGGATTGCCGCCCGGCAGCGATGTTGCAAATATGGCTTTGCTGGGGTACAACTCCGCCGAAAACTACAGCGGACGGGCTCCGATCGAGGCCGCGGGCGCGGAAATTCCCATGAAACCATCGGATATCGCCTACCGCTGCAACCTTGTAACAGTTAAAGACGGCTTGATGGACGACTATTCCGCCGGACACATTTCCACACCGGAGGCGGCGGAGCTGATCGGATCGCTGCAGGAGGCGCTTGGGCACGAAGGTTGTACCTTCCATGCCGGCGTCCAGTACCGCCATCTGTTGATATGGGATGGTGGACCGGTGGCGTTTGAAGCGGTTCCGCCGCACGAGATTGCCGGGAAACCGGTTGCTGAACATTTTCCGGCCGGAGATCGGCAGGAGGAGATTCGCGGACTGATGGAGGCTTCGAAGGCCGTATTTGCGGATCATCCCGTTAACAAGAAGCGTATTGCGGAAGGGAAAAAGCCCGCAACGCAAATCTGGCTGTGGGGGCAGGGGTCTGCCATGCAGCTGGAAACGTATCAATCCCTCTACGGGCTGGGCGGCGGAGTCATCTCCGCGGTCGATCTGCTCAAGGGGATAGCCAAACTGGCCGGTCTAGGCGCGCCTGATGTGGAGGGTGCCACCGGCTTTATCGATACGAACTATGAAGGAAAAGTTGCCGCGGCGCTGAAGATTCTCGAAGAGGACGATTTTGTTTTTGTCCACATCGAAGCGCCGGACGAATGCGGACATATGGGCGACGCAAAACTGAAAGTTAAGGCGATTGAGGCGTTTGACGCCCGGGTAGTCGCGCCGGTTTTCCAATGGTTGGAAGACGCGGGCGAGCCCTACACCCTCCTGCTTTGCACGGATCACCGTACCCCGGTGGCGCTCAGGGGGCATACCGCCGAGCCCGTTCCCATGGCCATGATGACAGGCCCCGTGGGAAACATCGACAAGCAGGCTGCGTTTGATGAAACCATCAACGACGAAAAGGCAGAGTGCCTGGCCTGCGATTGGATAAGAGAAATACTAAAAAGATCATCCAAAGGATGATGGAAGTATGGATTTTTGGATTACTGGATTATTGAAAAGCACTGAATGCATGTAGAGCGACAAACCATTTTTTAGACAGCAATCCAACCATTCATCAATCCATCCTTCCATTCTTTCTGGATGCGAAAGGATAAGCATTGAGTTTAATTAAGAAAATAGCCTCGGCTTTCGGCAAGAAGGACGCACCGAAAGCACAGAAGGCAGAGAAGCAACAGAAACCGGCGGCCACATTTAAAAACAAAAAACGGCAAAAGCCGCAGCAGGAAGAGTGGCGGCCCGGCGGCAAAACAAAGCCGGCACCGAAAAGAAAGCCGCAGGGCGAGCGCAAGCCCTTGACGGAAGAGGAGCGGCGCAACCAGTTCCGGCCCGAAGAAGAGGATCGGCGCATCGCTTGGGAAAAGCGGCAGAAACAGCGCGCAGAGGATGGCGGCCGCAGACAAACCCGTTCCGGGCAAGGCAAACCCAAGCCGCGCCCCGGGGAAAGAACGCCGCGTCCGGAAGCCGAGCGCAAACCGCGTCCGCCCAGGAAGCCGAAACCCGTCGTGGACGATACCCCGTGGGACCCTTCCGAATTCACGGTGGAGCCGGAGGAAGGCAAGATCCGCTTCCATGATTTGGGTCTGCATCCCACGCTGATGCGCAGCATCCATGCGCTTGGCTGGCAATACTGCACGCCCATCCAGGGCGAAATCCTGCCTGGCACCCTCAAAGGTCGCGACATGGCGGGCCGCGCCCAGACCGGCACCGGCAAGACCGCCGCGTTCCTGATCTCGATCATCAATCACTGCCTCAACAATCCATTGCCTAAACAGGGCACGGCTTGTCCGCGCGCACTCATTATTGCGCCAACCCGCGAGCTGGCCATGCAGATTGCGAATGATTCCGAGGAACTGAACAAGTTTACCGGACTGCGTACCGTCGTGCTTTACGGCGGAATGGACTACAACAAGCAGCAGTATCAGCTCGAAGAAGGCCCGGTCGATATCGTCGTTGCCACACCCGGCCGTCTGCTCGACTTCGAAAACAAGAGTGTCGTCAAGTTGCGCTCCACCGAAATCATGGTGATCGACGAAGCCGATCGGATGCTCGACATGGGCTTCATCCCTGACGTCCGCCGCATCATCTACAAGACCCCTCCCAAGGAAAAACGGCAGACGGTGCTTTTCAGTGCAACCCTCTCCGAGGAAGTCATGCGGCTGGCCGCTGCTTGGATGACCGACCCCGAGCGCATCGATATCGAGCCCGAGCAGGTCGCCGTCGATACCGTCGATCAGCAGGTTTTCATTGTCACCGACAAGGAAAAATTCCCGCTGCTCTACAACATCCTCAAGCGCGACAAGGCCGAGCGCGTCATCATCTTTGCCAACCGGCGCGACGAGACCGAGCGGCTATGCGATGCGTTGGCCAGCTATGAGTTCAACTGCGCCATGCTCTCCGGGGCCGTCACGCAGAAACGCCGCATGAAAATCCTCGAGGATTTTCGCGAGGGGAAAATATGCGTGCTCGTTGCCACCGATGTCGCCGGTCGCGGAATCCACGTTG
>JAIPIO010000020.1 GCA_021734595.1 Kiritimatiellales bacterium
CACCGGCCGGACGACCCGGCGAACCATGGGTATGGGTTGTCGTCCGCACCGGTTCGCAGCTGCGCGTGTCGCAGCGCGACTGGCCCGGCATGTACAAGCCGGAACAGATCGGACTGACCGCGTGGAAATTCACCAAGCAGTTCGGCACCCACCTGCCGGGCGGTGGAATCAGCGATCCTGCGGACATCTTTGATCCCGACGCGCACTGGGAAATTTCCGGTGGCCTCGAAATCAACTGTCTGGCCTGCCACAATGCCTGCGCACGGCAGGATATGACCGAATGGGCCAAACAGATTGCCCGCGAGAACTTCCGCTGGGCGGCTACCGCCGCCTCCGGGCTCGGCGAAGTGGGCGGAATGGCCTCGCGCATGCCTGTCTCCTGGAACATCTACGCAGGATTCAATCCAGATGACCGCACCTATGCCGTTCCACCTTCGGTCAACTACAGCCCCGGGTTCTTCACCTCCACACAACAGGCGTGGTTCGACATCGGCAAGCCCGCCGATGCCCGTTGCCTGCACTGCCACTCCGCGCATCCCGCCAAGGAGGGCCGCATGGAGATTGCCACCGATGTGCATTCGGCGGTCGGCATCGGATGTGTGGCCTGCCACCGCAACGAGCTCGACCATGACATCCAGCGCGGAACGGAAAAAACCGCCGAATGCGGATGTCAGGCCGCCGAAGAGATGAGTTGCCGCGCCTGCCATCTGGACAACGGAAGCACCCCCGGCAAGCTCGGAGCCCCGATTGCCCATCACAAGGGCATTCCTCCGATTCATTTCGAGAAACTTTCCTGCACCGCCTGCCATTCCGGACAGGAAGCGGCGAGTATACCGACCGTGGTGCGGACTTCGCGGGCCAACAAGCTTGGAATCTATGGCCGGGCGCAGTGGTTTACCGAATCGCCTTTCATCGTCGAGCCCGTATTTGTCAAGGGCGATGCCGGCAAGATTGAACCGCACCGCATGATGTGGCCGGCCTTCTGGGCCACGGTTAATGGCGAAAATCTCCAACCCTTGGAACCCGCGCAGGTTGAAACGGCGGACAAAGGCATCCTCGACGCGCAACAGCAGGTCGCCACCCTCCTTTCCGCAATCGGCGGAACCGAGGGCGCACCTGGCTACCCGGTCTACGCAGCGGGCGGGAAGCTCTATGAAAGGAACACCGACGGCGGACTCGACCTGGTCCAGACCTCGGAGAACGTTCCCGCAGGAACTTCCTGGCTCTGGAAAACGAAAACCAACATCGTTTCCACCATTCCAGACTTCGACGCCAACGCCGAGGAACTCGACTACGACGCCGAAGGCGCAATCCTGGCCGTCATGGACGCCATGAGTTCCCAAGCCAACGGACGTGCGCTGGTGGTGGCGGTTAAAGGCAAGCTCCTGACCCGCCATGCCGACGGCTATATCGAACGCGCCGACACCCAACAGGCACAGGGATGGTACTGGAAGGACGGCGATAAGTTAACCGCGCTCGTTTCCGAATTCGCGGAACGCGCCATAACCGATATCGTCGGGACGGACTTTGCCTTCAACGAAGAGCAGGCCGCAATGATGCTTAAGGCGCTTTCCCAAGCTTTGGAAAAACCGGTCGCCTATGTTTCCAATGGCCGGAAGTTCTCACTGGCCGACGACGGATCGTTGGCGGACGAGGATCATCCGGCGACCGCGCCGGTCTCCTGGGCCATCGCCCACAACGTCCGCCCCGCCGCAAAATCGCTCGGCGTGAAAAAGTGCGCGGAGTGCCATTCGGCCAAGGCGGACTTCTTCTTCGGCTCGGTGGCAGCCACCGGCCCGCTGAAAACCGACCGCATGTCCGTGAAATCCATGCACGAGTTCCAGGATGTCAGCAAAGGCTTCCATAAACTGTTCGGCATGAGCTTCCTCGTGCGCTCACTGTTCAAGACCGTCATGGGCGGACTCGCCCTCCTGATTGCCGCGGCCATCCTGATTGTTGGCCTGCTGGCGCTCAACCGCGCCATGCAGCTGCTCGGCTCGAAGAATGACGAGCGCATGGGACTGTTTCCAAAGGTTGAAGTCCTGGTGATTGCGGCCGTATTCGCGAGCATTGCTTTTCTGGCGATTACGGGTTTCCTCTTTGGATGGTGCACCGGCCACCCGCTGGGTGGGTATGCCCTGCTCGGCCATACCGCGTTTGGCGGGCTCTATGCAGCCGCCCTGTGTGCGCTGGTGCTGTTGAGAGGCCGCTCCACATGGTTTACACCGCTGCGGAAAACCGCATTCTGGGTGTTGCTGGCAAGCGGGCTGATGCTGGTGCTCAGCATACTGATGGCGATGTTCCCGATCTTCGGGACACATGGCCAGCACATGTGCATTGTTCTTCACCGCATTGCGGCGCTGCTGACCCTCCCCGCCCTCGCTGTTCTGGCATTGGGGATGTTCAAGAAACCCGACATGATGGAGTAATGTTTAAACGCCTGCCCATCGGCATCGCGCAAGCGATGCCGATGAAGCAAGCAACCTGACAAATGGATTGCTGAATTATAGAGACAACGAAGAGGAGAATTAAATGCACAGAAGAGATTTCACAACGCTGATGAGTATTGGCGCGGTGTTTACCACCGCCAAGGGACACGGCATGGGCTCACCGAAACGGCTGGGACAGCCTATCCCAAAAGACCGCAAACTCCGCATCGCCATGGTGGGGGTTGAAGGACGCGGTAAAAACAGCCGGATGGCATTGCAGAACGAAGAGATTGTGGCGCTGTGCGATGTCGACTCAACCGCCATTGCCCATGCCCTCCAGCAGTTCCCCAAGGCCCGGCAGTTCAAGGATTTCAGGAAAATGCTGCGCGCCATGGACGCCCAAATCGACGCCGTCGTGGTTTCAACGCCCGACCATATGCACTTCCCGGTGGCCATGATGGCCATCCAGATGGGCAAGCACGTCTTTGTTGAAAAACCACTCGCCCACGACCCGTGGGAAGCGCGCCAGCTGCGCCTGGCCGCAAAAAAACACAATGTAATCTCCCAGATGGGCAACCAGGGCCACGCCGGCGAAGGCGGCCGCCTGGTGAAGGAATGGTACGAAGCCGGACTCATCGGCGAAGTGAAAGACGCCTATATCTGGACCAACAAGCCGGTTCCGAGTATCCCCGGAAAACCCAGCCCGTGGTGGCCCGAAATGACCACACGCCCAACCGACAACACGCCGGTACCGGAAACACTGGACTGGAACCTGTGGCTCGGTGTTGCGCCGACGCGCCCCTACTCCATGTACTACCATGCCAAGCGCTGGCGCCGCTTCTGGGAATTCGGAACCGGTGGTCTGGGCGATATGGCCTGTCACGTGATGGATGCCGCTTTCTATTCCCTCGGACTGGGTTCGCCGACAACCATTGAGTCCGAGCAGATCGACGGCTCCGCCGAGTGCGCACCGGCCAAGGAAAAGGTCGTATTTGAATTCGAAGCCAAGGACGGCAAGCCCCCGGTTACCTTGAGCTGGTTCGGCGGCGCATGGGAAGTCCCCCATGCCAGGCATCTTGAATCCACCCGCCAAATGGGTCCCAAGGGTGGCGCGCTGATCGGGGAAAAGGGAACCATCATGTGGTTCGACGACTACTGCGCCAGTCCGCGCATCGTGCCGGAAAGCCTGATGCAGGATCTGGCGCGCAATAAAAAGCTGCCGGAAAAAACCATCCCACGTATTCCGAAAGGCGATCACTGGCAGGAATGGGTCGATGGCTGCAAGGGCGGTGCCATGCCCGGCTCGAACTTCGACCACTCCGGTCCGTTGTCGGAAATCGTGACCCTGGGCAACGTTGCGCTGCGCACCGGCCAGAAAATCGAATGGGATGCCAAAAAGTGCAAGGTATCTAACATACCCGAAGCCAACAAATTCGTCCGCAAACCCTACCGGATCTTCTAATCCGTTTAACTGAAAGGAATCAAAATGAAAAAAGCATTAACCGTAATCGCATTGATCGGGTTGCTGGCCGGTAGCGCCGCCGCCCAGGACTGGAAGCTCGGCGTCCAGACCTACTCCTTCCGCAAGTTCACCTTCTGCGAAACCATCGACACGGTTTCAAAAATGGGTGTGAAATATGTGGAAGCCTACAGCAAGCAGGAGATCGGCGGCGGGATTGAAGGCAAAACCGACTACAAGATGGATGCCGCCACCCGCGACGCCATCAAGGCCAAGCTCGCCGCCGCCGGCGTGGAGATTATCTCCTACGGCGTAATCAAAGGCAAGGACGAGGCCGACTGGCGCGCCATCTTCGACTTCGCCAAGGCGATGGGCTTCAAGACCATCGTCTCCGAACCCCTGCCCGAGCACTACGACCTGCTGGTGAAACTCTGCAAGGAGTACGGCATTGATATCGCCATTCATAACCACGCGGAACCGACGCCCTACTGGAAGCCGGAAACCACCCTCGCCGCCTGCAAGGGCCGCGAAGGCATCTACGGCTCGCCGGACAACGGCCACTGGGCACGCTCCGGCATTAACTCAATCGATGGTTTCAAACTGCTCGAAGGCAACATGAAATCCATCCATATCAAGGACATGGCGGTCTTCGGCGATGTGAAAGCCAAGGACTGCGTTCCCCTTGGCGAAGGCGTCTGCGACATGCCCGCCGTTTTCGCGGAACTCAAGCGCCAGAACTACAAGGGTGCGTTCATCTTGGAATACGAGTCCGAACCGGAAAACCCAGCGCCCTCCATCAAGAAGTGCGTGGACTATTTCAATGCACAGGCCGGCGACCTCGCCAAACCCTCCTGCTGCAGCAAATGCAATGCCTGCACCGCAAAGAAGGACGTGTTCACCAAAAACGTCAACGACCTCTGGAAAGACGTCGATATTTCCAAGACCGGCTGGGACAAGATTCCCGAGCCGCCCAAGGCAGCTCCTAAGAAAAAGCCGGCCAAGAAAAAAACCGTAAAAAAGCAAACTCCGGCAAAGCAAACTCCGGCGAAGAAAGCGCCGGCCAAGAAAACCACGGCGAAAAAACAGACGGCAAAGAAACCCGCCGCCAACAAGGAGCCTGCCAAACCGCAAACGCTGGAGCAATATCTTCAAGGCTCCCAAAAATGGTGCGCCCAAAACAACAAAGAGTGGAACAAGGAAAAAGCCACCAAGGCGTTCCATCGGATGGACACCGACAAGGACGGCATCCTGACGCCAAAGGAAAAAGCCACCGGAAAGAAAAAACAGGAACAGAATAAAAAGAAGCAGAAATAGGACACTCTTTTCTGTCAATGGAGCGGGCGTCCGGGTTATTCTGCGGCGTCCGTTTTTTTTAACAACCCAATCGGAGGAACATGCGATGAAAAGAAGAAACTTCACAACGCTGATGAGTATCGGGGTGGTTTTTACCAGTATTAACGGATTTGGCATGGGCTCGCCCAAACGGTTTGGACAGCTTGCATCCAAGGACCGCAAACTCCGCATCGCCATGGTGGGTTCCGGCGGTCGCGCCACTGCCACCCAGAAGGCATTGAAGAACGAAGAGATCGTGGCATTGTGCGATGTCGACTCCATGGCCATTGCAACGGCACTGCAAAAGTTCCCCAAGGCCCGGCAGTTCAAGGATTTCAGGAAAATGCTCGTCGCCATGGATGATCAGATCGACGCCGTCGTGGTTACGGTTCCCGACCATATGCACTTTCCCGTGGCCATGATGGCGATCCAGATGGGCAAGCACGTCTTTGTTGAAAAACCGCTCGCCCACAATCCGTGGGAAGTGCGCCAGCTCCAGTTGGCAGCGAAAAAACACAAGGTAGTCACCCAGCTGGGCAACCAGGGCCACGCCGCCGAAGGCTGCCGTCTGGTGAAGGAGTGGGTGGATGCCGGGTTGATCGGCGACATCAAGGAAGCCTACATCTGGACAAGGAGACTGATTCCCGGCACCGATGAAGGCAATCGGTTCTTCTGTCCCGAACCGCCGGTGCGCCCGACCGACACCCCACCGGTCCCGGAAACGCTGGACTGGAATCTGTGGCTCGGAATTGCCCCGCCCCGCCCCTATAACCCGGCCTATCATCCGAAACGCTGGCGGCGCTGCTGGGAATTCGGTAGCGGTCGTCTCGGCGACCTCGGCTGTCATATCATCGATGCCGCGTTCTACGCACTGAGCCTGGGTGCACCGACAAGTGCCGCAGCGGAAACCACCGGCGGAACCGACGAGTATGCCCCGGCCAAGGAAAAGGTGACGTGGGAATTCGATGCCCGCGGTGAAATGCCTCCGGTGACCTTGACTTGGTACGGTGGCGATATCGAAGTGCCCCGCCCCCCCCTGCTTGACCAAGCCCGCAATATGAGTGACCAAGGCGGCGCCCTGATTGGTGAAAAGGGAACCATTATGTGGCCGGTCGGCGGCAGCACCTGCGAAAGCCCGCGGATCGTTCCGGAAACCCTGATGCAGGATCTCGCGCGCAACAAAAAGCTGCCGCCTAAAACCATTCCGCGCGTGCCGGAAGGCAACCATTGGCAGGAATGGGTCGACGGATGCAAAGGCGGACCGCTGCCCGGCTCCAACTTCGACCACTCCGGCCCGTTGTCGGAAGTCGTCACCACAGGCAATGTAGCCATCCGCGTCGGACAGAAAATCGAGTGGAACTCGAAAAAGCTGAAGGTGACGAACGTGCCGGAAGCCAACGCGCTTGTCCGCACCATGTACCGCGTGTTCTAATCCGCTTGACGGGTGAGGAATTAAAATGAAAAAGACATTAACCGCCATCGCACTGATCGGGTTGCTGGCCGGCAGCGTTGCCGCCCAGGAGGGTGACACCTCCTGCGGCAGCTGCAGCAGCTGCCAGGCCGGAAACGCCGTCTACACAGATGACATCCGCGACATCTGGAAAGATGTCGATATCAGCCAAACCGCCTGGGACAAGATTCCCGAGCCGCCCAAGGCCGCGCCTAAGAAAAAGGCCAAGAAACCTGCCGGGAAAAAACCAACCCAGCAGAAGGCCTCCGCAAAAAAGACCGTAGCCAAACCGGCCAACAGCTGGAGTACGCTGGATCAGTTTCTGGTGGCCTCCCAGATCAGGGCCAAGAACAGCGGCAGGGAATGGAGCAAGGAAAAAGCCATCAAGGCCTTCCAGCGGGTGGACAGCGACCATGACGGCATCGCCTCTCCCGAGGAGCGGGCCGTCGGCCAGAAAAAGGCCAAGCAAAAGAAATAGGACAAGCCTGTTGCCTAAACGGGCGTCCGGGTTGCCTTGGGACGCTCGTTTTATTTATCACTATGAAAAAAGACCTGCATCGATTCCACCATGCGGCCATGTGGACGGAATTTGAAATCATCGTCGGCGGCGAGGAGGCGGAATACGCACGCCAAGCCGCCGACGCGGCCTTCCGCGAAATCGACCGCATGGAAGGGCTGCTCAGCCGCTATAATCCTACCAGCGACATTGGACAGGTTAACCTGCTCAAGCCCGGCGAGTCGGCGCGCGTTACGGCCGACACCATGGAGTGCATGCTTGCCGCCCTGTGGGTCTTCAATGAAACCGGCGGCGCATTCGACGTTTCCGTGGGCCCGCTCATCAACTGCTGGCGCGACCTGGAGGGCCATGCCCGGCAGCCATCCGATGAAGAAATCGAGCACGCCCTTCAGATTGTCGGCATGGAGCTGCTCGCCGTCGATCCCGAAAGCTTTTCCATAGGCTGGAAAAAATCCGATCGGGTTTTCCAGTCATTGGAAAACCCGAAGGGGAAAACTTCCAATGTTGGGAAAAACGGCCACGGATTTTTCCAGGGATTGGAAATCGACCTCGGCGGTATCGGCAAGGGCTTCGCGATAGACAAGGCCGCCGAAATCCTGGCGGACTGGAGCATCACCAACGCCATTATCAACGGCGGCACCAGCACGGTGCTGGCGCTGGGCACCGCGCCGGACCGGGAGGACGGCTGGGCGCTGGGCGTCGGCGGCCCGTGGGGCGAACGCTCCGGCATGGACCGGGTAATCCTCAGCGGCAAGGCGCTCAGTGGTTCCGGCAAGGAAGTAAAGGGAGAACACATTATCGATCCCCAGACCGGCCGTCCCGCCAAAACCCATCTCGCGGCATGGGCCATCTGCCCCTCCGCCGCCATCTCCGATGCGCTGGCCACGGCATTCATGATCATGCCCCAGGAAAAAATCGCGGCGCTGTGCAAACGAAACCCGAAAACCGAGGCCTATATTGTTTCTGCAAGCCAGCAACTGGTTCATGTGAAATGAAAACGGCCCAAGAGTGGATCGAAGAACTGAAGCTGGAGCGCCACCCGGAAGGCGGCTGGTTCCGGTTGTGCTATGCATCCGACATCCTCGTGACTCCGGAAGGCTTTCCTTCGCCGCGCCCGTTGATGACCGTGATTTACTATCTGCTCGAATCCGGCGATTTTTCCGCGCTGCACCGGTTGCGCCAGGATGAAATGTGGCACTTCTACGCCGGTTCCCCGCTGACGGTTCACACCCTTGATTCCGACGGGACCTATTTCCCGGCCACCCTTGGAGAAAACGGATTGTTCCAATTCACGGTCAAGGGCGGAACGGTGTTCGGCGCAACCGTCGATGCGCCGGATTCCTGCGCGCTGGTTGCCTGCACGGTGTCGCCGGGATTCGATTATGACGATTTCGAGTTGCCGTCGCGCGAAGAGCTGCTCGCCGCGTTCCCTGCGCAGCGCGGCCTCATTGTGCGGCTGACGCGGCAGTCTTCTTTTGCTGTCTGATGGATTGACACTTCCCTGAACCGTTCTAGAATAAAGACAGAAGGGAGGGCAGCAAAATGCCAACCACCCAAACCCGCGACGTACTGGAGCAGGCAAGAACCTTTCATCGGCGACTGAGCGGCTTCTACGAGGAGCTGAAGGATTCGGTCCACAGGGAGCGGACCCGCATTCTGCTCGACTACATGAGCCGGCATGAGGACTATCTGGCCAACAGCCTTGGAGCGTTCGAGGAAGCCGTCTCGAACAATGTACTCGACACCTATTTTCAATTCAGTTTTGAAGACGCCACGATCAGTTGTTTCGCGGATTTTGAGATCAAGGCGGAAATGGATGTGAACGACGTGATTCAGGCCGCCATGCATTTTGATTCCTGCCTGATCGCCTTTTACAAGGAGATGGCGGAACGGACCGTCTCGGGCGAAATCCGCGAGATTTTTGAAAACCTGCTGGAACTGGAAAAACACGAGCAGGTTGCGTTAAGCAAACGGGCGCTGGAGTTCGATTCGCTTTAATCTCGGCAAATAATGAATTTTCTGCGAAACCGCCTGTCCAAAAAATACAAACGAATGCGTCGAATTTACAAGACAACATTTGTGCGTTCGGTTATCTTGTCCGCTCATTTTTCAAAAAAGAGGAGAAAGTAGAATGAAGAAGCAGATTAAATATGTATCGTATCTGGTTTTGATGGGTATCGTAGCAGTGGGCATTGCCCGCGCGGAAGAAATGGTTAAGATTGCGCTCGAATTGCCGAAAGCCATGTTTGTCGGCACTCCGAAAAACGTAAAGACCAAAAATCTGGAACGGCCGGGAACTCAACGTGTAACTACAATGATGGCTCCGGCCGGCACAGTTAACCTGGCCAAGGACAAAGCCGTTGAGAGCAGCGACGCGTTCCCGGTAATCGGCGAGCTCTCCTATGTGGTTGATGGCGACAAGGAAGGTGCCGACGGCAGCTATGTGGAACTTGGACCGGGCGTACAATGGGTGCAGGTCGACCTCGGTGCCGCGCATGACATCTATGGCATTTCTTTTTGGCATTTCCACAGCGAGGGACGCGTGTACCGTGATGTGGTCATCCAGGTGGCCGACGACAAGGACTTTATTACCAATGTCCAAACCGTCTTCAACAACGACCACGACAACTCGGCGGGGCTCGGTGTTGGTAAAGACAAGGAATACGTAGAAACCAACAAGGGACGTCTGGTTGAAGCGAAAAACGTGAAGGGGCGCTTTGTGCGCCTCTACAGCAACGGCAGCACCTCCACCGATATGAACCACTACATTGAAGTGGAAGTCTTCGGCAAATAAGCTTAACTCCAGATGCTGAAAAGCCCCGGAACAACTCACGTTGTTGCGGGGTTTTCTTTTCCAGCAAGCCTTCTTTCTATGTAGCAAACGTTTACCCGTCCGAGGCAAACGTTGCATTCCAGCCACTGGAATATCGTGGAAACGCCCATGCCGTCATCGATATGAACCATGATATTGGGATTGAGGTCTTCGGAAAATAACCACACAATCACACGGTATGAAAAAACTGTTGCCTCTAATCTTTTTACTGATATTTGTGGTTGCCCTTGGACTGCGTCTGCCACAGCTGGCTAAACGTCCGATGCACCACGACGAAGCCAACCAGGCGGCAAGGTTCGGCATTCTGCTGGAGACGGGCGAATACCAGTACGACCCCGAAGAGCACCACGGGCCGACCCTTTACTACCTCACCCTCCCCATCGCATGGGTCACCGGCGCGGATACCTTTGCGGAAACCTCCGAGATCACATACAGGATACTGCCGGTTCTTTTCGGCATGGGCCTGATTCTGCTCATACCGATGCTACGCAGCGGCATCGGCTGCATCGCCGTGCTGGGTGCTGCGCTGCTCACCGCCATCTCCCCGGCCATGGCCTACTACAGCCGTTTCTATATCCAGGAGATGCTGCTGGTCTTTTTCACTTTCCTCGCGCTCGCAACCGGTTGGCTGTCGTGCAAAGGCGGATCATGGCGCTGGGCGGCGGTCTGCGGCATCGCGCTCGGTCTGATGTTCGCCACCAAAGAGACGGCCATCATCGCCTATGCCGCCATGTTCGGCGCAGCCGTGCTCTGCGGCATCATGGAGCGGAAGATCCGGGTTCCGCTTAAACACTTGGCGCTGGCCGCCGCATGCGCAGCGCTTATTGCCTTTGTGCTGTTTTCCTCCTTCTTCACCAACCTGAAGGGGCCGTGGGAGTCCATCGCTGCATTCGGAGGCTACGTTTCACGCGGTGCCGGTGTCGATACCGACCACGTCCATCCGTGGAACTTCTACCTGAAGATGCTAACCCGCTACCGCTTTGCCGGCGGACTTGTTTGGAGCGAGGGGCTTATCCTTGGGCTGGGGATCGTCGGCATCGTTTCCATTCTTTGGAAAAAAATTCCTGGAAACTGCAACCTGGGGCTGGCGCGCTTCCTGATGTTCTACACGCTGTTGCTGACCCTCGCCTACTCCATCATTCCTTATAAAACCCCGTGGTGCATCCTATCGTTCCTGCACGGCTGGATCATACTCGCAGGGATCGGAGTGGCAGCGGTTCTCGAACTGGCACAGCAAGGCAGAATGCCCCGTCTGAAATATGCTGCCGTACTGGCGTTGCTGCTGCTTCCGGTCCTTTCAACGGCCAGACTTGCCCACCGCACGGTTTATCGCTATGCCGCCGACTACCGCAACCCCTATGTCTACGCCCACACATCGCCGGACTTCGTGAAACTGGTTCAACGTATCGAGGAAATCGCCGCCATCAATCCCGATGGCCGGCAAATGTATATCCAGGTGGTTGCTCCGCCCGAGGAAACCTGGCCGCTGCCGTTTTATCTGCGGAACTATCCGAACACCGGTTATTGGACCGAAGCCGGCCAGCTACCCGGCGTCCCCGTTCCCGCCCTGCTGATCACCTCCGAGGCAATCGCGGAAACGATGCAGGAGAAACTGGAAGGCAAATACCTGTCCGAATACTACGGCCTGCGGCCCGACACCCTGCTGAGCATCCACATCCGCATGGACCTGTGGAACGCGTTTATCGAAACGAGGAAATGAAGTTTTCCAAGGGCTGGGAAAATAATTCCAACCATTGGAAAAGCACTTCCTACTCTCACTAAATGTAAATCCAAACCCAGTGCAGGATGGTGGCGACCAGCCCGATGAGGGCTCCGGTAATGTGCACCTTCAGGAACGTTTTTTTCAGGACGCGGCGCATTCCTCCGCACAGCTCTGTCGCCAGCAGTATCGCCGTAGCGCCGATACCCATCTGGAACCACAGCAGGCTCGGCAGACCCAACGTGAGCAGGAAGTAGACGGAATGAAGCATCGCCGTGGTCAGCAACGCGATGGCTGCCGTGCGGTGTATCGCCCGAAAATTCTTCTTTAGCTTCTTGCGACCCAAACCGGTACCAACAGAACAGAGCAAAAAGGCAAAACCAAAGTAGCCTGAAACCTTGGCGGAAAAGTCGAATGCCACGCGATGCCGACCGGGCGGCTTGATTTTTCTGACCTCCTTCGATACAGCAACGGCATTGGTTCCCACTTCAACCACGGCCATCCGTTCCGTCTCAACACCGGACACAACTTCGGCCACAGCATTGTTTGTCGAAGCCTCCTCTTCCTCCGGCAGCATGCCCAGCAGCTCCATTTCGATCCGCCCGCCCTGCTCCGTCAGGAAATCCACGATAATATCGGCCTCTTCGTCTGAAAACTCGTCATCGCCAAAGGCGTAGCCCTGCATGGTGTACACCGTTGCCTGCCACGCCTTGAACGAGCGCTCCCAAACATAGCCTTCCTGCATGTGGCAGCGGGTGCAGACTTCATCGTACAGCCCGCGCGGTTTGTAAGATCCCCCGTCTTCCGCCGCAAAGACAGACAGACCGGTTGCGAGTAATAGTAGGAAAGCTATCCGTTTCATGATTCGTACTCCGCCTTACTTAATAGGTACAGGAATGCCACAATATGCACTACCCATACGGAGTTCGCAATACGGAACTATTCCGCAGTGGCGAGATCCACTTCCCGCCCAATGGCGCCCCGAACCAGCACTGCCATGTTTAGGCAACCATCGTCGGCGGTGGATTTCCAGTCGAAAAACGATAATGCCATAGGGGTTGCCGGTTTTGATGTCTGGACGGCGTGGCGTCGTTTTAACTGTATTACTACATCCTTTCAATCGTTCACCGATTCACCTACGTTTAACGATATATTTTGCCGGTATGAAGTAACCGAAGAGGCGCAATTATGAATAAAATCCTTATCGCGGGTCTTGCCGCAAGCTTTGCCGTTATCATGGCCGCCGCGGCCACCGATCTCTACCGGGTGACCGATACGCTTGAAATCGACCAGGTTCCTTCCTGGTTTCCCGTTGGTTTCTGCCTGCTGACCCACGGCAGCGAGCAGTACGCGGCCTACTACAACGCCGACCACCAGATGGTGGTTGCCAAACGACGGTTGGACGCGAAGGTCTGGCAAAAGGTGCCCCTGCCGACCAAGGTCGGATGGGACAGCCACAACTACATCACGATGACCATGGATGCGGCCGGGCGCCTGCACCTCGCCGGCAACATGCACGCCGCCCCCCTTGTTTATTTCCGCACGCGCGACC
The DNA here is from genome assembly GCA_021734595.1 of Kiritimatiellales bacterium. GTDB lineage: Bacteria > Verrucomicrobiota > Kiritimatiellia > Kiritimatiellales > Pontiellaceae > JAIPIO01. The sequence goes on from JAIPIO010000020.1 coordinate 13,293, forward strand.
CCGGCGATATCGCCACGTTTGAAAAACACACGATGACCGGCCAGGATGAGCGGCGCGTGACCTACCCCGAATTTCTCGCGTCGGACGACGGGACGCTGCTGTTCATGTACCGGTCCGGCGGAAGCGGGAACGGTCGGCGTTTTCTGAACGTCTACAATGCAGCCTCGCGGACATGGAAACGGTTTATAGACACGGCGCTGTTCGAGGGCGAAGGCAAACGCAATGCCTATCCGCTCGGTCCCGTGAAAGGCCCGGACGGCCGGTTCCATCTGCTCTGGGTCTGGCGGGACACCCCGGATTGCGCCAGCAACCATAATCTCTCCTACGCCCGCAGCCGGGATATGAAGCACTGGGAAAGCGCCGACGGAAAGCCGCTGACGCTGCCGCTCACCCTGGATCAGCGCCAGGCGGTGGTGGATCCGGTTCCTTCCGGAGGCGGCATTATCAACGGCTGCGAAAAACTCGCCTTCGATGCCGAAAACCGACCCGTGGTTTCGTATCACAAGCGGGATGATAACGGGCACATGCAGATTTATGCCGCGCGGTTTGAAAACAGCCGCTGGAATATCCGGACATTGACGGACTGGGACAAACCGGTTCCCTTCTCCGGCGGCGGGGCAATGCCCTTCATCGGAATCAGTATCAGTGAGCTGCAGGATGCCGGCGACGGGCTTTACAGCATCGGTTACCACCATCGCGACTTTAAAAGCGGCCGCATTACCGTCGATATGAAAACCCTGCAGCCGGTGGACCGGGAAGTGAGCATTCCGCGGGAATACCCTTCAAAACTGTCCCGCCCGACCATCGGATTCGAAGGCATACGGGTGAAGATGGCAAAAGACAAATCGGCGCGCGAAGATGATAAAATCAAATACCTGCTGCGCTGGGAAACGCTGGAAGCGAATCACGACCGTCCCCGCAAGCCGCCGCTGCCTCCCGCGAGCAGATTGCAATTGATAACGCTGCGCAGGAATGGATAGAGGATAAAGAGCGCCTTCCAATGGGTGTCCCGATATTCCTTTTCCGAATCGTATTCCGTCCTTCCAATCACCCGCCGGTCTGCCTATATTCGGCAACATGATTTATACGTACAATAATCAGAAACCTGTGATCGACGCCGAAGAGTATTTTATTGCTGAAAACGCCTCGGTGATCGGCAACGTAACCATCCGCAACCAGGCCAACATTTGGTTTGGTGCGGTGCTGCGCGGAGACCTGGAACCGATCGAAATCGGCGAAAGAACCAATGTGCAGGACAACGCCGTGGTCCACACCGACCACGGATCGCCGGTCAAGGTCGGTCGCGGCGTCACCATCGGCCACCAGGCCACCATCCACGGCTGCACCATTGGCGACCACTGCCTCATCGGTATGAAGGCCACGGTGCTCGATGGCGCCGTCATCGGCGACCACTGCATCATCGGCGCGCATTCGCTGATTCCCCCCGGCAAGGAAATCCCGGAAGGCTCGCTCGTCGTCGGCGTGCCGGGACGCGTTGTCCGGCAGGTTACCGATGAAGAGCGGGCCCACATCGGCAAGAACGCCGAGCACTATGTAAACGATTTCCGGCAGTATCTCGGCAACGGGTTCGGACCGGTGGAACAGAATCATTGAAAGGAAACACCATGAAAAGGAATACCCTCTGTGCGGTAATTGTCGCACTGTCTACGTTTGCACATTCGCTGGTCGCCGGTGAGCTGCTGCTTGATTTCAGTACCCTGCCCGCCCAAGGAGTGAAAGTGCTGAAGGATTTTTCAGGCACCCCGGCAGGCAAGGACGGCATCCTGGCCACGTACGAAGCCGTGTTGCCGCCGTTTAAGGCGGGCTGCCATTTCAGCGCGGACGGTCAGCGCTGGCCGGCGGATGCCAACCGTGAACTGGCCTGGGTGATCAAGGATAATTTCACGGATCTCTACCGCGAGGGCTACACACAGAATATCACTGTAAAAAAACCCAACCGGGAAGGCCTGTTTACCTTGCTCCAATTAAAGTCCGGCGACTATCTGGCGCTGGTTCCCCTTGCCGGGCCGGAAACCGTTGCGTGGCTGCGGGCCAACGAGGACGGGCGGCTGATGCTCCATCTCGGGACACTCGGTACCGAGCCGGTTTCCGGCGATGCGCCGCTGCTGGCCTGGTGCCGCAGCCCGGATGTCTACGCCGCCTGCCGCGAAGCGTGGGCGCTGGCCGTGAAAACCAAGCCGGTGAAAGGCCGCACCGCGCTGCGCATGAAAAAGGAGTATCCCGAAGTATTCGAGTATCTCGGTTGGTGCAGCTGGGAACAGTACAAGAAGGACATCAGTTCGCAGCTCCTTTGCGGCGCGGTCGATTCCATCGAGGCCTCCGGCCTGCCGATCCGCTGGGTCCTGGTCGACGATGGCCATCAGACCTCAACCGATAAATTAAGGAAACTCGTCGGTCTGGAACCCGATGCCGCAAAATTCCCCAATGGCTGGGAACCGCTGATCGACAAGCGCAATCCCGACAAGGTGAAATGGATCGGCCTGTGGCATTGCTTCCAGGGATTGTGGAAGGGGATCGCCCCCGACAACGAACTGGGCGCACTCAACGAGCATCTGATGACCATCGGCAACGCCAAGTTCCCGAAGGACGATCCGGAATCGGCCGCGGCTTTCTACGACGCGTTGATCGGTTCGGTAAAAACCTATGGCTTCGACTTTGTTAAAATCGATGTGCAGGCCGCCAATCTGGATATCTACCGCGGAACCGCCAATGCCGCCCGCACCGCCGCGGTGAATGCCCAGGCATTGGAAACCGCCACCCGGCGCGACGTCAACGGCCTGATCAACTGCATGGCGCACAATTCGACCTGCGTGTTCAATACCCGCCATAGCGCCATCACACGCTGCAGCATCGACTACAAGGTCGGCAGCGCCGATAAAGGCAAGTCGCACCTTCAGCAGTCCTACAACAATACCCTTTGGTTGGGGCAGACCGTCTGGCCCGACCATGACATGTTCCACACCTCCGATCCGAACTGCGGCCGCATGATGGCCGTCTCGAAAGCGCTCTCCGGCGCACCGATCTATCTCTCGGACGCGCCGGAAGACATGGTGGCTGAATACATCAAGCCGCTCTGTTTTGAAGACGGCAAACTGCTGCGGCCACTGGCCCCCGCCGTTCCCCTGCCCGATTCCATCTTCCTTGATGTAATGAATGAACCGGTCGCCTACCGGGTAATTGCACCGCTGCCAAACGGCTGCGCGGCGATTGCCGCCTACAGCCTGATGGAACCCTCCCCGAAAAAACCGGTCAGTGCCACCATCGCGCCAGCGGACTACCTGCACGCCGCCGGCATGATCCAGCCCTTTTCCAAACCCTGGGAACTCCCGAAAGAAGGATTGGTCGTTTTCGACTGGTACCGCCAGACCGGCAAGAAGCTCGACTCCTACGCCGTTGCGCTGGAAGGTTTTTCGGACTGCTTTGCGCTGCTTTGCCCGGTTGAGAACGACTGGGCCATCGTCGGTCGCTCCGATAAATACCTTTCACCCTGCGCCGTTGAAAAAATCTCTGCCGGAAAAAACAGGCTTAAGCTGAAACTGGTGGAGAGCGGCCCCGTGGTGATCTGGTCGGGAAAAGGGGTGCCGCAAATCAATGGCGAAAAACTGACCGCCCTTGGCAACGGCTTCTGGAAAGCCAACCTCTCCGTCAAGCCCGGCAGCTGTTCGGTGACCATCACGCGTTAGCGGGCGGCTATTTAAACTGCAGTTTCAGGCGCAGGAATTCCTTGTCCTGGGCATCGACAACAACAGCGGAGCGGACGGTCAGCGCCTCGGCGGTATCGGACACGAGAACGGTTTCCACCGCGCTCCAGCCACCGGGGTCGAGCAGGTCGGCGGAACGCTCGATGATGTAGCCCATATCGCCGGCGATGCCATTGCGGCTGATAGTGAATTCAAGGTGCCCGGCTTCATCGATGCGACAGTTTGCTCGGCGGAAGGAGGATGGATCGCCCGGCAGGGAGCCCAGCGCATACTCGGTGAGGTTGCGGCAGCCGTCCAAGTCGGGATCACAGTCGGGGTCGCGATCAAAACCAAGGATCGCCCGGTTGCAGTATTGCCACATGGCCCAGCCTTCGCCCAGTTCCCCGATTGGATCCGACTGCCAGATGGATCCCTGGCTGCCGACCGTAACAAAGGTGTTGTTGAAATAGACGGCGGCGTTGCGGTCCTGCTGGTCAGCGGTTGCAAGCTCCGTCCAGTTGACTCCGTCGAGGGAGAGCAGATTGATGTCGTCACCTGTCGATTGGTTATCCCCCGCTGCCAGATAGATACCGCTGCCATAAGCAAATCCGGGAGCCCAGTAGTATTCGGTTGTCTGCTCCTCAAACGTCTGGCCATGGTTGGTCGATGAACGGACTCGTACACCGTGGCCGCTGGCCAGAAACCGGTCATGACAATACTGAACCGTATAAAATCTTTTCCAATCATCCATTACCGTCCCGCTGGTCCGGTCCGTCCAGTTCAGTCCGTCGGGCGAGGTAAGCACAATATGCGGCGCATGCGTTTTAAAATTATCGCCCACGATGATGAATGTCCCGTCCCCATAGGCAACCCCTCTCAGTTCAAGATCGGTGCCCTCTCTTACTGTGCTCCAGCCATACCCGCTCGTGGAGCGTATCATCTCCCCCTGTGATCCGCAGGCCACATACACTCCACCGCCATAAGCCACATCATAAAGTTTGTAGCCTTCAAAATGCCGCCGGAACCAGTTGTGGCCATCGGTGGAGGTATAGACAGTACCGACATTCTGATCCGTTTCATAGTCGTAGTCCCAGCCAACTGCAATAAATTTGGCTCCGTCATAAATGATTCCCTTCAGGTAAAGATTCCCGACAAAACCACCCACAGTACCGACACTCCAATTGATTCCGTCAGCGGAAACAACCGTGGTGCCTTTATCACCCACCGCCACCATCAACCCATTGCCTGCGGTTATATCATTAAGGGTGTATGCCGTACCGGAAGTCCGCTCCGTCCAGTTTACCAACGGATCGCTCAATGTGACGGATTGGGAAACCTCCTGGATACCGCCTTTCATGTCGCTGACCACACAACGCACCGTGCCAGCGACACCACTAAGCCAGGCATGTGCCATCACCGGAGTGTTTCCTTTCACATCGCCATCGCCGAAATCCCAGTAGTAGGCCAGTTCGTCGCCATCGCTATCCGATGCCGTCACCCGGTAAACGACACTCTCCCGCACATTCATGTTTGTCGGTCCACTGAGCGAGGCCATCGGTGCCGTATTGCCGGGGAAGCTGCCCTTGTTGACGGTGATATCCATCCATTCGTTCGGGGTTCGGCCGCCCCGGGCCACGGGCGTAATGTGTACTTGCGCGGTCCCATCCGAATAGGTCTGTCCCAAGGCAAGGCCCCCGTCGTATTTTCCGTCCGCCGATCCGGGCGTCATATCGAGCAGGTAGGACCGGTTATCCGACGGCTTTTTCCACAGCACATAGGCTCCGCGTCCGTAATGGTCGTATTCGGTATATTCCTGCCGCAGCCCCAGCCAGTATTCTCCACCATCCCCCTTGTCAATCTTCAACCCGCGCAGCGCGGCCGCAAATGGGTCGGTTGAGGAGTGGTCCGAACGGAAAATGCGGTAGGTGCCCGAATTTGCTATGTTGGTCCAGTGGTTTGAACCAAGCCAATTGAGCCGTTGTTTGTGGAATGCATTGAAATGCCCGGGAGGAACCTGGCCCCGACCCATGATATCCATGAAATCGCCATATTCACCATCCCCATCCAGCGCACCATCGGGATCCGCTGGATCGGAGCCGGTAACTGCCCAAGCGGAGGCATGCCGTAGCCCATAGTTGTGACCCAGCTCATGCGTGATCGTCTTTTCACCGGGAGTATTGTGCAGCCACAGCCTGCTTCCGCCAACCTCGGCCAGCCCGGCCCAACCGATTCCTTCAATTTCGCCAAAGAAGACACAAACGGTTTCATAGGGCGAAAGATCCACCCCGACCGCCTGCACCGCATCCACTGCGTCCGCGTGCAGCAGACCTTCGGCATTGGTATAACTGCTGCTCACATCCGGCATCCGGTAGGTGGTTGGATTGACCGTGCCCACGATATGCGTTTTGCCGTACGACATATCCTGGATCTGCCGCGACACCGCCGTATTGATCGTAGTCGACAAAGCCACCGGATCAACCGGCGACCCCGTCATGTCCGGAAAATCGATCAGGATCACGTACATATCCCGCGGGCTACCGGTCCACGCCTCGGAAGCCTCCATGGCGGCCGCTTCGACCGCAGCCAGATCAAACCCGTCTTCATCAAAGCCCTTTCCCAACGCGTCGAACAACGCCTGGGAGCCGGCGGACGGGCCCGGCAAATCCTCAAGCGCGGCCAGCCGGGCACTAAACTGTTCCAGCACGGTTGCGTTTTTAAAATGGAAAACCTTACCGCCGACCAGTGCCGCCACCGCATCCGATCCCAGCGGCTGCCCGCTTGCAAAGCACCGCGCGGCATCCGGGTTTGCCGTTTCGTACAACGCCAGTGCCACCGCCTCGTCCGCGCTATCCAGAATTTGGAAAACCGATTCGCGCAACACCGCCAAATCGTCCAGCCGGATTCCCTGCACCGGCAGGTTGTTCTTTGTGGCCAATTCGCGGCGTCGACCGTAAACAAACGTGTCTAATACCGTACCGTCTGGCAGCACCGTCGAAATTTGCGTATCGCTGGACGTATCGCCACAGGAAATCAAAACCCCCACCTGTGCTCTCGCACTGAACGGCTCCTCCACCAGTGATCGGATTTCTGCGGGCAGCGCCAGCCATTCGGCGAGCGTCAGCGCATGGCGGATCGCCTCGTCGGGATGTTCCCGCATCAGGCGGCGCATAACTGTCCGGCGCTTCCTTGCCAGCTCTACGCCTCGGGCAAGCATGGTTTGCTGTGCGGCTTCATCCGCGCCGGAAAACTCTTCCACCCAGAGCTGTAAGGTTTCCTCTCTGTCGGGGATGGCAACAAAAGCATGTTCAGTGGAAACTTGGGAGGCAACCGGACCCTCCGTCCGCAGTTTACCCCGCGACAGCACCCAGATGCACGCAACGCCACCCGCCGCTA
>JAIPIO010000021.1 GCA_021734595.1 Kiritimatiellales bacterium
CCGCCCCACGGACGGCATCGCCGGTTCGATCTCGGAGATGCCGGGCGGCATGCCGGTGATCGTCGAGCTCGGTATCGGCGAGGTCAACGGCTATCTCAACGAGCATCCTGAAGCCGCCGGTTATATGGAAGGACAGGTGCCGCAGGATATTGTCGACTACTGGGAAAACCGGAACCAGTGGGGGATGTACCTGAAAAAACTGGCACCGGAAATGGCGAAGTCCCGCAAGAAAGGGACCATCAGCCGGAAAGCCGGCTACAACATGATCGCCAACCAGGGGCATTTGTCGCCAGCCTACGGGGAATTGCTGGAGGTTGGTCTTTCCGGGATGCTGAAGAAGGTGCGTAAGCGCCAGAAGAGCGAAAACGATCCTCATGCCAAGGCGTTCCTCAACGCGGCCGAACAGTCGATGCTCGGTTTGGGCGAGTGGGCTGCGCGCTATGGCGATTTCCTCGCCGGGGAGGCGGAAAAGTGTGCCGACCCGAACCGAGCCGCCGACCTCAAGGAAATGAGCGGCATTTGCCGCCGCATCTCTACGGAACCACCGAAAACGTTCCGGGAGGCGATGCAGCTGATCTGGTTGGCGCACCAGGCCGTGCATATCGAAGGTCACGGATATTCCTGCTCGCCGGACCACGTCGACCAGCTTCTCTATCCCTATTATATCGCCGATAAGCAGGCGGGCCGCCTGACCGACGACCAGGCGCTGCGCCTGTGCAAAAACTTTATCCTGAAACAGTTTGATAACACCTTCTGGGGGCCAGATCACAACCTCACGCAGGGATTCTGCCTGGGTGGATCGACGCCGGACGGCAAGGATCTGACTACTACGCTTTCGTGGATGTTCATGGACGCGGTCGACAGCCTCTGCCTGCCGGAACCGCTGGTGTGGATGCGCTGGCACAAAAACATCGATCAGAAGTTTTTTGATTTCTGTCTGACGAAGTTGGCGAACGGCCATTGCTTCCCGCTGATGTGGAGCGACGAGGCGGTGCCCAAGGCGTTGATGAAGCTTGGGGTTTCGGAAAAGGATGCCTACAACTACATCCCGGTCGGGTGCAACGAAATCGGCATACCGGGTATGATGTATTTCAACCCCAAGGCACAGTGCGCGTATCTTTCCGCCGTGGAGGCCGTTTTGTCCAATGGCAAGGGCTACAAAAACAAATGGAAGTGGAAGGATGTTGCCCCGCCTGCGGACAAGTTGGAAACGTTCGACCGGTTTTCCGACGCCGTAGGTGCCTATCTGTGCAAGAACATGGAGAACAGCTACAAGTCTGGGATGAAGCAGCTTCAGGCGCAGATGAAATGGGGCCGTACCCCGCTGACCTCCTGCTTCTTCGAGGGCTGCATCGAAAATGGCCACGACATGATCCTGGGCACCAAATACAACGTGCTCTCCTGCGGCGGGATCGCTTTCGCTAACATGGTCGACTGCATGGCCGCCGTGCGCGAAGTGGTGTACGAAAAGAAGTTCGCCACCCTCGACGAGGTGGCACAGGCCTGCATCAAAAACTTTGAAGGGAATCCGCAGCTGTGGGCGCAGCTGAAGGCCGCACCCAAGCACGGCAACGACGACCCGCGGCTGGACGACATCATCGAGCTCGTTCAGCGCATGCGCGATGTTCCCATGAAGGCAATCTGCCGCGACCCGCGCGACGGCTCCGAATTTGCGAACTGCCACGTGGTGCGCGGAGGGCATGTCTTCGCGGGAATGAATACGCCTGCCACGCCGGACGGGCGCTTGGCCGGCACCCCGCTGGCCAGCTCCATGTCGGCATCGATGGGCTGCGAACAGTCCGGTCCCACGGCGGTACTCAATTCGGTATGCAAGCTTAATACCGAAAGCTGGGCGTCCGGCTATCAGGCCAATATCCGCTTTCACGCCGGCATGATCACCAACGAGGCGCAGCGCGAGAAGTTGCGTGCCATGCTCAATGTCTACTTTGCCAACGGCGGTCAGGAGTTGCAGATCAATGTGGTGAGCAGCGAGACTCTGCGTGCGGCCCAGAAAAACCCCGAGGCCTACAGTGACCTCGTGGTGCGCGTCGCCGGATTCAGCGAGTTCTTCGTCAAACTCACGCCCGAGATTCAGGCGGAACTGATTGCACGCGCAGAGCACGGATAAGGGAAACGCGATGAAGGGCATGGTTTTTGACATACAGCGGTTCTCCATCCACGACGGTCCGGGGATTCGCACCACGGTTTTCTTGAAGGGATGCCCCATGCGGTGCCGGTGGTGCAGCAACCCCGAAAGTATTAGCGGGAAGCCGCAGCTTTCCTATTTTTCCCACAGCTGCGTTTCGTGCGGCGCGTGCTTCGATGTCTGTCCCGACGGTGCGCTGGTTCCCGACGATCAGGGCAAGGCCGTGCTGGATCGCGACGCCTGTTCGCGTTGCGGGGCATGCACCGAGGTGTGCGCCCCGAAAGCGCTCGAAATCGTCGGACGCCAATACTCCGAAGCCGAAGTGATGGATGTGGTCCTGCGCGACCGCGACTATTATGAGAAATCCGGGGGCGGCATGACGCTTTCGGGCGGCGAGCCGCTTTATCAACCGGACTTTGCCATGTATCTTCTGCAGCTTGCCAGGGCGCACGGACTGCACACCTGCATCGAAACCAGCGGTGCGGCGGCGTGGGATGTTTTTGAAAAGCTGCATCCGTTGGTGGATTTCTGGCTCTACGACTACAAGGAAACCGACCCTGAGAAGCACTTGGCGTCGGTCGGCTACCAGCTGGCGCCCGTGGTTTCCAACCTTCGGAAACTGCACGATGCCGGGGCAAAAATCCTGATACGCTGCCCGATGATTCCGCAGTTCAACACGCGCACGGACCACCTCGACGGTATTGCGGCCCTATTCCGCAGCCTGCCGAAAATCGAAGGTGTCGAGCTGCTGCCCTACTTTGATCTCTGGCGCGGCAAGCTGGAACGCTTCGGCATGGAGCCGCGCATGCCCGAATCCGTGAAGCCGCCCGACAAGGAAACCTTCCAGTCCTGGCAAGACGATCTTCGAAGCAAGGGCGTCACCGTTATAGGTTGAACGGATAGTCCATTTGAATTAGTGTGCAAACCATGGAGGCAGTGAATGTATGATCTTTCGGTTGCGGTAGTTGGAGCGGGCTTTATCGGGCCGGTGCATGTCGAGGCGCTCCGTCGCTTGGGAATAAAGGTTGCGGGCATTTGCGGGGTCGATCCCGCCGAATCGGAATCGGCCATGCAGACGCTAGGGCTTCCCAAAGCGTACGCGAATTTCGGCGAGGTGCTGGCCGACGGTGAAGTCCAGGTCGTCCATCTCGCCGTGCCGAATGTGCTGCATTATGAATATGCCAAAAAGGCGCTGCAGGCCGGCAAGCATGTCATGTGCGAAAAACCGCTGGCGATGAACTCGACCGAATCCGCCGAGTTGGTGGCACTGGCGAAGGCATCGGGTCTACAGGCGGGGGTCTGCTACAACATCCGCTTCTATCCCCTCAACCTGCAGGCGCGCGACATGGTCGCCAAGGGCGAGCTCGGCGAAATCTTCCACGTCAACGGCAGCTATGTCCAGGACTGGCTCCAGTACGACACCGACTACAACTGGCGCGTGCTGGCCGAACAGGGCGGCGAGCTGCGCGCCGTGGCCGATATCGGCACGCACTGGATGGATCTCATCAGCGCTATCACCGGACTTGAGATCGAAGCGGTGTTCGCCGACCTCAGTACGTTTCACCCCGTCCGCAAGCGCCCGCTGGGCGAAGTGGAAACCTTCTCCGGCAAGGAGAAAAAAATTCAGGCCACCGAGCCGATCGATGTCACGACGGACGACTATGGCTGCGTCATGTTCCGCTTCACAAACGGCGCGAAGGGCAGCCTGCATGTGTCGCAGGTCAACGCCGGGCGCAAAAACTGCATCCGCTACGAGATTGCCGGATCGAAAAGCGCGTTGGCATGGAACAGCGAATCGCCCAACGAGCTGTGGATCGGCCACCGCAACGAGCCGAACCAGGTGATTACCCGCGATCCCGGTCTGGTCGGCGACTTGGCGCGCGGCTACATCAATTACCCCGGCGGCCACAACGAAGGATTCCCGGACGCCTTCAAGCAGTGTTTCCGCTCCTTCTACAACGCCATCGCCGGCTGCGAAGACCCGATCTATCCGACCTTCGAAGAGGGGCATGGGGAAGTTAATCTGTGCGAAGCCATATTGAAAAGCCATCGCGAGGAGCGGTGGGTGAATCTGTAACCAATAAGGAGAATAAAATGAAGCTGGGATTTGTTAGTGCAATTCTGCCGGATCAGTCGCTGGAGCAGGTGCTCAAGTTTGCCGCTGCCGAAGGGTATAAATGCATCGAGGTCATGTGCTGGCCCGAAGGCAAGGCCACGCGCCGCTATGCCGGCATCACGCATATCAACGTCGACGGCTTCACCAAGACAGACGCCGCGGCCGTCAATGAGCTGTGCAAAAAATATGGCGTTGAGATCAGCGGATTGGGCTACTACCCGAACCCGCTCACGCCCGACAAGGCCGAAGGACGGGTCTACATCAACCACATCAAGAAGGTTATCCGCGCCTCCGCGCTGTTGGGCATCAACCAGATGAACACCTTTATCGGTCGCGACTGGACGAAGACCGTCGACGGCAACTGGCCGCGCTTTGTGCAGGTCTGGAAGCCGATCATCAAGTATGCCGAAGCCCAGGGCGTGAAGGTCGGCATCGAAAACTGCCCGATGTTCTTCTCCAACGACGAATGGCCCGGCGGCAAGAACCTCGCCACCAGCCCGGCCATCTGGCGGCGGATGTTTGCCGAGATTCCCAGCAAGAACTTTGGCTTGAACTTCGACCCGTCGCACATGGTCTGGCAGCAAATGGACTACCTCAAGCCGTTGGTGGAATTCGCCGACCGCATCTTCCACGTCCACGCCAAGGATGTCCGCGTCGACAAGGACACCATCGACGACGTCGGCATTCTGGCCAATCCGGCTGCATACCACACCCCGAAACTGCCGGGGTTGGGCGAAGTGGACTGGGGACGCTTTATCTCCGTGCTCGGCGACACCGGCTACAAGGGTCCGGTATGCGTCGAGGTCGAAGACCGCACCTACGAAGGCTCGCTCGCCCGGCGCAAGGCGTCGCTGCACCAGAGCTTTGAGTATCTGAAGCAATTCATCGCATCCTAAGACGGAAAGATAAATAGCCACACGATTGCGACCGGGGTGAGCAATTGCCATCGATAGGCACGGATGCGGTGCCGTTCAGTAGGAAATATAACCACAGAGTCACAGAGGTACGGAGAACAGGGATTCAGTCTCAGTGTCTCGGTGACGGAGACATCTAAAATTAAATTGAAAGTGAAGGAATCAATATGGCTGAAAAGCTGAAGCACCAAATTGCAAAAATGATCGACCATTCTTTGCTAAACCCGATCATGACCGACCAGATACTGGAGGACGGCTGCAGGCTGGCCGTTGAATGGGATGTGGCGTCGGTATGCATCAAACCCTACTACATGGCGCGCTGCGCGGAGCTGCTCAAGGGCAGCACGGTGGTGCCCAGCACGGTCATTGGCTTCCCGCACGGCGGGAACCGGACCGACCTGAAGCTGCTCGAAGCCGAAAAGGCGCTGGAGGACGGCGGAATCGAACTCGACGCGGTCGTCAACATCGGCAAGGTGCTATCGCACGACTGGGCCTACGTCGAAGCCGAACTCAAGGCACTGGCCGGGCTGATCCACCAGGGCGGGGGACTTATCAAGGTGATTTTCGAGAACGCCTACCTTAAGGACGAGGAAAAGATCGAGCTGTGCAAAATCTGCACCACCTGCAACGTCGATTGGGTCAAAACCTCCACCGGCTATGCCCCGGGCGGAGCTACACCGCACGACCTCAAGCTGATGCGGGCCAATGTGCCGGATCGTATCCAGGTCAAGGCGGCCGGCGGTGTGCGCGACCTGCGCGCCGCCATCATGGTGCGCGACATCGGCGGCACGCGCTTCGGCGCCACCGCCACCGTGCCGATCTGCACGGCCGCGCTCGAAGCCTCCGACGACCTGCTCGCCCCGCAGCCCATCGGCGACTCCTTCACCGAAGGCGACAGTAAGTATTGATCTGACCTACTGAACGTTGGTTTCCAGCCATTGGAAGTTTTTTTCCGGTGGCTGGATTTTTTTTGTATGCGACTTCCAATCATTGGAAGAATCCCCACGCCTGGCTTCCAGACCTTGTGTCGTGCCACCTACGGTTTTCCCGGCAACGGACAAGGCCTGAACCCCTCCCGTTCGGTTTCATATGGTTTTTTACATGCGGCGACGCTGTCTTTTCCCTTTACTAATGGTCCGTAAATCGTTGGACTCTGTTTTGATTCACTGGGAGAGAGTATGGAGTTTGTTACACATAACATTGATTTGGTTTTGGGCGAGGTCGATGGGAAGCGCAGGGAGATCAGGCAGTATTTCAATACGACCTGGATGCTCTATGAGCGTTTGTTCGAAACGCTTGCTTCGGATGAGGTCTTTTATGCGCGTCCCCAGCCCTTGCGGCATCCATTGATTTTCTACTTCGGTCACACGGCCGTCTTCTTTGTGAACAAGCTGGTGCTGTCCAAGCAGCTTGAAACACGGCTGGACTCCCGCCTGGAGTCGATCTTTGCCATCGGGGTCGACGAGATGAGCTGGGATGACCTCAACGACGACCATTATGACTGGCCGACGGTGGACGAAACCCGGCAGTACCGCAATGCGGTCCGCGAGGCGGTGAACCGGGTCATTGATACGGCTGAATTTTCGCTTCCCATTCTCCAGGACAGTCCGTTGTGGGTCATCATGATGGGCATCGAGCATGAGCGCATCCATCTGGAAACCAGCTCGGTGCTGATTCGTCAGTTGCCGTTGGAGCAGGTGAAGCCCAGCGCTCTTTTTCCGGTCTGCACAGAGACCGGCGACGCACCGCAAAACGGGCTGATCGGCGTGGCGGGCGGAGCCGTGCAGCTTGGCAAGCAGCCCGGCCACCACCTGTATGGCTGGGACAACGAATACGGCCATGCCGACTTTGATGTGCCGGATTTTTCCGCCTCGAAATATCTGGTGTCGAATGCCGAATATCTGGTGTTCATGGAAGCCGGCGGCTATGCGGACGATCAATGGTGGGATGAAGAGGGGCTCGGCTGGCGCAATTACCACCGGGCGACCCAACCGGAGTTCTGGCGCGGAGAAGCCGGAGACTATCGACTGCGGCTGATGACCTGCGAAGTTCCGCTTCCGCCCAATTGGCCGGTGGAGGTTTGCTGGCTGGAGGCGAAAGCCTTCTGCAACTGGAAGAGCGCGCAAGCCGGGCAATGCGTTCGGATGCCGGACGAGGCGGAATACCGCCGGATGCTCGTGGTTTCCGAACTGGACGTGGAGCATCATGAGTCACCTGTTGCCGCCAACTGGAACCTGGAGCACGTGGCTTCGCCGGTACCGGTGGATACCTTTGCCCAAGGTGATTTTTTCGATCTGGTGGGCAATGTCTGGCAGTGGAACGAAACCCCGATCTATGCCTTCGACGGCTTCGAGGTACATCCGCTCTACGACGATTTTTCGGTGCCGACGTTCGACAACCGCCACAGCCTGATCAAAGGCGGCTCCTGGATCTCCACCGGCAACGAGATTGCGCTGCACAGCCGCTATGCCTTCCGCCGCCATTTCTATCAGCATGCGGGTTTCCGGTATGTCGTTTCCGACAAGCCGGTCAAGAAGGAGTTCGACCTGTATGAAACCGATGCGCTGGTGGCCCAGTATTGCGAGTTCCACTATGGCGACTCCTGCTTCGGCGTGCCCAACTTCCCGCAGGCGATTGCGCGGCTGGCCCTCGCTGCGGTGAAGGACGGGAATAAAGGCCGCGCCCTGGATATCGGCTGCTCGGTCGGCCGGGCCGCGTTCGAGCTGGCCGGTGTGTTCCAACAGGTCGACGCGCTGGATTTTTCCGCCCGCTTTATCCAGGTCGGCGCGCGGATGCAGCGCGCCGGACGGATCCGTTACGAACGGACGGAGGAGGGCGAACTGGTAACCTTCCAGGAACGCTCGCTTGCGGATATGGGGCTGCACGGAGAATACGCCAACATTAATTTCATGCAGCAGGATGCCACGAACATGAAGCCGGAGTTCAGCGGCTATGATCTCGTGGTCGCGGCGAACCTGATCGACCGGCTGCACAGTCCGGAGCGGTTTTTGCGCGACCTGCCCGGACGGATGAATCCGGGGGCGGTGCTGCTCATCGCTTCACCTTACACCTGGCTCGAAGAGTTTACCAAGAAGGAGAAGTGGCTGGGCGGATTCAAGCGCGACGGCGAGCCGGTTTCCACGCTCGACGGCCTGCACGCCGAGCTCGATGCCTGTTTCGCTCTTGCGGGCGAACCGGTCAAGATCCCCTTCGTGATCCGGGAAACCGCCCGTAAACATCAGCACACGCTCTCGGAAGTGACAATATGGATCAGAAAATAGTCTACGATTTTGACACCGTCGTTTCCCGCACCGGAACCCACTCGGAAAAGTACGAGGCGCGTGAACGCCTGTTCGGCACCGCGGAGGTCGAACCGTTCTGGGTGGCGGATATGGATCTGCCGACGCCGGGTTTTCTGGTGGACAAGCTGTGCGAGCGGCTGGACCACCCGATGTTTGGCTACACCGGGCAATACGACGCGGTGTTCGACGCCATTGGCTGGTGGATGGAAAGCCAGCACGGGGCGATGGTTGAACGTGCATGGATTTCACTTTCGCCCTCGGTCGTCACCAGCATTTCCGTCGCCGTACAGACGATGACGCAGCCCGGCGATTCCGTGGTGCTGCTCTCCCCGGTGTACGGACCGTTCTATTCCTTCACGCAGATCAACGATCGCAAGATCGCGGACTGTCCGCTGCGGGTGGAGCAGGGCCGGTTTGAAATGGATTGGCCCACCCTCGAAGGGCTTTTGATTCGACCGGACGTCACACTGCTCCTGTTGAGCAACCCTCACAACCCCGGTGGTCGTGTGTGGAGCGCGGCGGAACTGGCGCGGCTCGCGCGGCTGTGCGCGGCCAACGGTGTCACGCTTTTCAGCGACGAAATCCACTGCGATATCGTCTACCCCCCGCACCGCCACACCTCGATGCTCACCATTGACGAAGGCCGCGGGAGCTGCATCGTCGCCCACTCCATAGGGAAAACGTTCAACGCCAGCGGGCTACAGGCATCGTTTACGATCATACCGGATCAGGCCTTGCGGAAGCGGTTCCGCGCAGGGCTCGAGCGCACGCACGCGTCGGATGTGAATCTGCTGGGCAAAGTGGCGCTGGCCGCGGCCCTGTCACCGGCGGGCGCCGACTACAAGCGGCAGCTCGTGGCCTATCTTCGGGAAAACACGCTACAGGTCTGCGGGAAACTAAAAACGCTGGACGACGTTGATGTGATGGTGCCGGAAGCGACCTATCTGGTCTGGTGCGATTTCCGGAAATGCGGACCGTGGGGCGAGGTGTTGCAGCGGCTGATCCACGAAGCCGGCGTTGCGCTCTCTGGCGGCACCTTTTTCGGCCCGGCCGGCGAAGGCTGGTTCCGGATCAACTGCGCGCACCCTCGTTCGCTGCTATTGCCGGCCGTCGACCGGATCGTCGCAGAGTTCAATAGCCACGGGAATGATTGATCGGGCGCGCTGTAGACGGGTTGCAACGGATTCTAGCGAGAGACACGTAAAACAATTTCCAGGCCTTGGAATTTTTCAGACGGCGATTTCCAGTCCCTGGAAATTTCCCGCTCCGCGCAGGGATTATCGTGCCTCAAGCGTTTCTTCTTCTCCGGTAGCCGACGTGTAGCGCGACTCGAGGATTGGATCGCCGTCCGCAGCGTTTAAATTGATCCGCGCAACAACCTTGTCCCCGCCAAACCGGGCACGCACTTCCACCGTATGCCGGTCCGGTTGCACCAGATCGTAATCCGGCGCGGCCCCTTCATCCCAAACCGCCATCACGGCGGCGATTCGTCTGGCGGATGCACCCTTGCGGGTGGCCGCCGTCATGTGCCACTGTTTTTCGGGGAGCTCCTTCGTCGTCTTCGGATAGCCCTCCTTAGGATCCACGGGCCATTCGTCCGTTTGGCTTAAACTAAACCCCCCGTCCGTGATAAGCGTCACCGTCATCGCCTCGGTTCCCTTGCGCGAGACAATTGTCTGGGCCGGTTCATCCAGCGAAAAGCGATTATGCCCATGGAGCAGCCACTGGAACTCCGCCGGTCCGTCCGCCGCCAAATCATCCACGACCAGCACCAGCGAAGGACGGATGAGCAGCACATGGCGCCGGTTTTTCTTCACGGGGGCGCCAAAACAGTTGGCCGCGTCGCCCAGCGCGTATCCCATGTGCGGGGTCGTTTTGAAATCCGCCAACTCGCCACCCCGGCTGCCGTCCCGCCTGATTTGTCCCTCGCCATTCACCAGGACGGCGTTGTGGGCCATCGTCTGCTGCACATACTTCGTGTGGAACGGCGACCCATGTGTGGGATACCGCTCGCCGGCCGGAATCGCCAGCGATGCGCCCCCCTTCATGATCGCAAAACTGTTCTGGTCCGCGTGGCTGTGGCTCACGCACCCATAGGGCGAACACTTGAAGGACACCATTAGATCTTTTGCCGGATGCGTGATATCGCTATGTAGCAGGGCCCATCCCACGCCAAAGAACGCCGCATCGTTCGCCAGCGATTCGGGACACACCGGTTCAACCGTATCCGGGAGAATCAAGGCCGGGGTTCCCGTAGCCTTTGCCACCGAACCATCCTTGGATTTGAACTGGTCTATCCACCAGCGCACCGTCGAATCCTTGTAGCGGTTTGCGTGGAACGAGAGCAACGACCGGATCGAACCGCCGCGGCCCCGTGCCGGCGTATTCTCGATGTCGCCGAAGGGTGCGATGTCTCCCAGCGGCGAAATGGCATACATGAAAAAATTCCGCACTTTCCGGTAAAAAGGTCGCTGCCAGAGATCAACGCCCGTTGCATGGCGCAACGACTCGTACGGAACCTGATAGATCGTGTTGTAGGCCAATCCGTAGGAGATGCCTTCCGCCCAGCCGCCGTCTTTTCCCGCCCAATGGGGGAAGCAGGTCATCGCAGCCCTCATCGCGTAATCCATCCACACCGCGGCGCGCGGCTCCTCCGCCAGCACGATGGCGTGCTCGAGCATATATCCGGGCAGCCGACCATTGTGGCTCTCTTCGGGCGACGCCAGGAAATCCCGCTTCTCGAGACGCCGCAGCATCTGGTCTGCCCGGGCCGTCAGCATCTGTCGTACCTTGTCCCGCTCCGTCGGGCTGAGCAGATCGTATATCCAGTCATACGTATGTGCTTCCGACCGCACTAGGCTCAGCCCCACTTCATCACCATACGGCGCCAGCACCGACGAAATACCTTCAGGATCCCATTCCACGGCCCCCAGCAGGATTTCCTTCGCCTTCAATCCATACTTCTTCTCGCCCGTCAGCAGATACATCAGCGCCAATGGATCCATTCCCCCCTGATGGTACTTGCGCAACCGGCCATACGCTTTGTTGTATGCCATCTTTCGAACCGCCGGATCCTTGATCTCATCATAATCTGGTTCCGCCGGGACCGAAAGTTTCAGGGCCTTTTTCGCATCCTTGCGCAGGCTCTCGAATGCGTCCCGCCGCGTGGTCGTCAACGTTGCCCGTGCCTCCGCCAACCGTTCGCCCGGGAACAGCAGTCGCGGATGTTCCTGCGGCACCCGGCCCAGCAGCGTTTCAGGTGCCACCCAGGGCTGTGCAAATGAATTGGGGGCAATCGAAAACTTCGCGGGAGCGCGCGTATCGATCACCTTTTCCTTTTTATCCAGCGCCTCCACCGTCCAGGTATAATGGCCCGGGGCCAAAACAACGCCGGGAACGTGGACGGGGTCTGTCAGTACGGGAGAGGCATACACCGTCTTCCCCGTCGCGTCCGCAATGTGCAGACGGTAGTTCACCTGTCCGCGCTTTCCCGCCCGCCACCAGCAGAATCCTGGAGGGGAAATATCCAGGGTCTCCCCGGCCAGAGGACGCTCGAATGATCCTCTTTGCGGGCGTTGCGCGGGAAACCCCGCCGTCGCGGCGTCCACTTGGGGAGGCTTCCCGGCACACAAAGACACGACAGAGAAAACCAGCAGCATTTTAGGCGAAAAACGACTCTTCATAATCACATTCCTTTCATGGACAAACTGTGCGCTATCTTACAGCCAGCGATTGACCGGCTCAAGATGCATATTGCTGTTCGTGGGAAACCACAACTGAATTTTGACCCCTTTCCGAGTGTCCGTCAAACTGGGGTTACTTCAATCTGTTTTTTTCGAATTTCGTAATTCGATCTTAACCTACCCCTCTGGGTGTCCCAGGAGGATGAAATCAAACAGCTCGCCATGGCGTCGGCCGTCGAGCGTGATGTCGAAGGGCACAATCTGCACGCCGGGCGGCACTTGCGCGCGATTTTTAACGGTGAGCTTCACGGGAAAGGTCCGACGGCTTTTCGCGCTGACGCTGCCTTCGAGCACGGAGGGATTCGCTTCGACTCCCGACGGCACTTTGAGCACGACGCGGTGCTGCTGCGCAGTGTCGCGGAAGTTGCGCACGGTGACCTGCACGGTTTGCGTGTCGGCTTGGGCGAGATCGACACGATACGGATAAGCGCTGACCCAGTAGGGATCGAAGCCGTATTCGTAGTTGGTGCCGGGCAGCAGCTCTTTGTAGCGGCGGATGATGCGCAACGCCCAGTCGTGGTAGCGCTCCACAAAGGCCGTCGGCTCGGTCATTAGCCAGCCGTGCGCGCCCATGATGATGTCGGGCTTGAGCTGCTGCAGATATTTCGCAGCGACGAGGTAGCCTTCCTCGATGATGGCGCTGTTACGGGCAACGACGCACTCGTGGCCGTTCTGCGCGGGATCGGCGGGATCGCCGAAAATGTTGTCGCCGGTGAAGACGATTTTTTTGCCGTCGAGTTCCAGCCACAGGGCGTTGCCAAACTCGGTCTGGCCCGGCATCCAATCGATGTGCAGTTTGTAGCCCTCCCACTCGATGACATCACCGGCCTGGAGTATGCGGTCGATTTTCACGGCCTCGAAACCGACGTTATACGACGCGATCATGGCGGGGTAATCGTAGGCGCGCGGGTTTTCGCATTTGTCCGCGATGGTGTCCATGGTCCAGAACTTCACGCCATGCTCACGTAGCGCGGGGAAGAGCGTGAAGTGGTCGCCATGGGAGTGTGAGATCCAGCAGGCATCGATTTGTTTCAAGCCGAACTGCGCCCTCATGTCGGCGATGATGCGATCCAGTAAGGGCTTCGGGAACAGGCCGCAATCCAGCAGCAAGCCATGCCCGCTGTCCGCGACGATGAGGCCGAAGTTCTTCCCCGCCAGCTCCGGGCTGAGCATGTATAGGTGCGGCGTGACCTGCACGATATTCAACACCAGTGTCGGCTTGCGCGCCGAATATGGAGCGCGTTCGGACCCCGCGTCCCAGCCGCGCACATAGTCGGCGCGGAAGTCCGTCAGCTTGGCGCGAAATGAATGAAGCTGCTCCGTCGCATTGCGGATCAACGGACCCTGGGCCGGAAGCGCGATCCGTGGTGCCTTGGTGGCGAGCTTGTCCACGGAAGCCGCGAGCGCGTCGAGGCCTTTGGCAAACCCGTAATCCCACTCGGTATCGAACCAGTTCGAGAACTTCGCGCCATCGTGCATGACGCCGCCGAGAAACACGAACGTCTCGTCGCCGGCCTTCAACACATAACTCATCCCGCCCGGCGAATGCCCCGGTGTGCCAAGGCACTGGAGCGAGCGTCCGCGCCACTCAAACACCGCGTCGTCCGCCAGCCAGCGATCCACTTTCACCGCCGACTGCGGTGGGCGCACATAGCTGGCGCCATACACGGTGAATTTGTCATTGTTCCTCGGCTGCCACTTGCGAAACCGGTTCGGCGTCGCCAGCAAAGCCTGTTCTTCCTTCGGCGCGGCCACCTGGGTTTTACGATCCAACCGCCCGACCCCTTGCAGCAACTCGCGATGATGCCCGGTGAACAGCACCCACTCGACCCGCTTCACGCCAATCTCGCCCAGATGATCCAGCACGCTTCCATCGCCGAGATCGATCAATAGCGCCGCTTCACCATCGCGCAAAACGTGGACGTTGCAGGTGTCCGTCCAGATGAAAAGATTCGGCTGCCCCGCTGTATCCGGCTGCGTGAAGCGCCCCGCCGTCGCGGCGTCCACTTGGGGAGGCATCCCGGCACACAAAGACACGATACAGCAAACCAGCAGCATATTAGGCGAAAAACGACTCTTCATATTCACATTCCTTTCACGGGCAAACAAATCGGACATCACCTTACAGATGGAGATTCGCTTGCTCAAGATGCATATTGCTGTTCCTGGAAAACCGCAACTGAATTTTGACCATCCGCCTTCATCAGATTACGGCGCGACAAGCAGAGGGCACAGAGGTCGCGGAGTTTGTGAACCACGAAACACACGCCTTGGAGCAACGCGGAAAGATAATTTGCGTAGCAAATAGTGACGCGAGGAACGGTTCACTACACGAAAGTTACAGACATTGGAAATAAACTTCCAGACAGTGGAAACGGATTAGCCACCAAGAGGCACAAGGTACACAAAGACAGACCGGTGTAGGGCGTGCTTCCCGTTTGCGGGAGCGCGCAAAAGAAATCTTCCAATGTCTTCCTGTGCTTCCCATGTTTGGAAAAAATCTGTAAAAACCTTCCGACATTTGGAAGGTGAATAGGGCAGATGCGAGGTGGAACAGGGTATCGCAATTGTGAAAATGACGGGAAAAGCGTTCTGACCCTTTCTCAAGACAGACCAAATTTCTTTGCAACGGATTCACCTGCGCCAAGGCTACGGCGGACAAGAGACACGGATGCGGCGGGTAGTATCTTCCAAGCATTGGAGAACTATTTCCAGTGGCTGGATTTTTTATGCCCGGAGTTTCCAATGATTGGACACGAAACCGTGAGTGAGGCTCGACCCGTTAAACGGAGCGGGGCAATGCCCGGAGGGAGTGACAAAAAACTCTCCCCGTGCTTCCAATGTTTGGAGAAAAGGAGAAGCATTCTGAACCTTTTGCTTTCTGTCTGACCCTTTTTGACTTCTTTTTCTTCATTATAATTACTTGCCATTTTTCCCGTTTTTTCTGAAACTGATCTGTAGATCAACGAGAGCATCTTGCAGTAGGCTTTTATAAAGGGAGAATGCCATGAACGTTATAAGGTCAGGAGTGCGGTTGGGTTGGGGGAACTTGTGTGCAAGTGTTTTTTTTGCAGTCATTCTGACTAGCTGCAAGTTACCCGATCTTACTGGTTTCAGTGCTTCCGCGATAAGCATGCGGACCTCACTAGATCAGGCGGAGTCGATATATCGACCTTTTGTTGAGCAGCATAAACCTGATTCAATCAAGAAGTTCGATGAGGACTGGAAAAAAATCGAAGTCGCAGCAGACAGCCTAGTTAAATATGCCCAATCTCTCGAGGCAATTACCGCGGCTGGTGAAAAAGGAGCTGAAGGAGCTCAGCAGTTGGCCAAGTCAGTAGACGAGTTAGCCAGTAAGTTCGATGCAACTGCATTGGCTGGCTCTGTTGGTGCTGATATCTTTGCTGAGGTATATGGGGCTGCCGTGACAAGCATCGCAGCCAATACACTTGCAGAGACCACCGCGAAAGCACAACCTCTGATTGACCGGATTTGCGCGGATTTGGCAGACAAGGTGTTTGATAATCTAGCCGGTGATATTCCTACGCTCTACAGCGGGCAAAAACGGAAGATAGATATGGAATATGCCGATGTTGCCGGCCTTTATGAGATTTTGATTAATAAGAGAGCCGGGTACATTAAACCTCTTGCTGCAAAGGCGCCGGATGAGTGGACTGAAGATGAGCAGGCTAAACTGGAAATGCTCGATGAGTTGCTTGTCCGTATGCAGCCCAGGCATGCCGAGTGGAAGCAGGCAATAAAGAACGCCGAAAAACTCAGCGATAATCAGCAGCAATTGCTCAAGCAGTTGGGAACAACAGTAAGGGCCTTTGCCGCAGAGCACCGTTCCATTCAAGCTGCAGTTGAAGCCAATCGCACTTTTTCATTAAGTAATGTTCAGTATGCCGCCGGCGAGTTGGATAGGCTGGTTCAACGTATAGAGGAGATTCAAGATGACAGATAATTGGTTAAACCTGAATGGATTGGATGCTTGGTGTGCCAAGTTGAAGGAATTGGTGGACGCTGCAATTGCTGCCAGAAATGATGGGGATGATGCTAAGATTACTGAAGTGGCAGGACGTCTACGGAATTTCAGCCTTTATTGCATTATACCGGAAAGTGATAAGCTGACTCAGATCGCAGATAAAGCACTGGACGGACTGATTGATTCCGTCATAACAAACAGTCTAAAGACGCTCGGTGAAGTAGCCGCTGAGATGGCATCCTTGACCAGTGAGTTGAACGTTATTACTGATGCGTCGAATCGCAAAGCCGACTGGCTCTCACTAAAAACTCCGAAAGAAATTGTTGATCGCTTAGATGAGACAGCTGATGCGATTACTGCACTATATGAAACCACCGAAGATCTACCTAACACAGATGCTGTAAAAAGTTGTATTGATGATGTTGTTCAGTCCATCAGCGCATTGCGTGATACGGTGCAGCAAGCGGTTTAATCAAAAAGGATATTCGTGGATAGGCCATGTCCCTTTTATATTCAGATCGTTGCTCAGTAATTCCGGGGTATGTTTTCTGATTGCTGTATCAGCCAATGCATAGCCCCAGTTAATCAACTGTCCCTGCTCTTCTTCATTGAAGGCCGCTAATCTTGACCGCAGGTTCTTGAGTTCAGCGGTAACCGGTGAGTCGGAGGTCATGGAGTCATCGAACTTGTAGTTGGCTATTTTTGTGCTGATCCCAAAATAGGTTCCGCTGAATTTTTTGTCTATAAACCGTTCAATTAGGATTCTTTTTCGAAGCCCACGCTGCTGATCAGTCATAATGCTCGTCATCCGCATAAATTGGCCGATCCAGTTGGTTTTCAATTTAGATAACACCTTAAAGGGAGCACCCGCGTCACAGCAAAGCACATGGGTGTATTTCTTACTCTTCCATACGGCTTCCAGCCCCAGGTTGTCGTAGAGTCCACCGTCGGCCAAGAGAACCTTCTTGCGAAGTTGAAAATCGTCATAATGCTCGGACATACCCTCCAATGAAATCTTCTTCCACTGCTCTGGGTCCAGTTTCAGGGTTACCGGCGAAAGCATCGGTGGAAAGGCTGTGGAAATCCCTACTGCTTGAGCCATGGTTATATCCGGTTTGGGATAACGGCCAATTTTATAATCAAGCAGCTCCTTCTTTTGAATACTAACACTCGCTCCGGTTTGAAGGTTCGTTCCATAAAAGATAAAATCCGGTCCGTTGCTGGGTATCGACTGAAGCAAGGCACTCTTAAACAGGCCTTTGTCAAAAGCCTTTACCAATTTATCACCGATGGTTTCCCTGGAAAAAATTCCTGCGGCCAATGATTTGATATCAATACTTTTGGAGCAGAATTCCTGTATGGGCTCGGCAATAACCTCCCGAAAGTTGGTGGATATACCTGAATCGTTAAATATCAAGTCGCTCCAGTGTGCGGCAACATGGCCAGTTAAAATACTCCCTCCCGAAACACCTGTGATCGTTTTCAACTTAGATAGCAGACCAAATTTATCAAGGCGCCACAGTGCACCTAGAGAGTATAAGGTTGCTCGGTATCCGCCGCCAGCAACTGCAAGTGCAATGGTTCGTTGTTCTGACATAATGCATTTCCATTCTAGATTTAATGAACTGGCTATTGCTCTCGTCCTTCAGAAACGAATTAAAATGATTTACCTATTTCATTTATGGAATCTTTTCAGTGCCAGATGTATGAATTCCTCCGCCGAGCCATTTATCTGTGGCAAGCCATAACTCATAATAGAACAGCCACTCTGACGTCCATGGGATTATGGTTAACGCAATGCTTTTCGATACATTCCAACTGGCATCAGCTCCTCGTGGATAGTAAAGACAAAGACGTTGCTCTTTTTGGCAGTATACATGCGGAAGTTTCTTTCCTGACGGTATTGTAAGTGGCGTACAGGAATAGATCTTTGGATGTTTGCCCAATATATACTCGACCCTAATAGTATATTCGGTGCTCATTGGCGTTGGTTGCAAATCCCCTGTCCATATTAAATTATCGCGTCCATACTTGCATATTGCCTCAGGATACAGGCTTTTAAGGCCTGCAACCTGTTGCAGAATTGAAAGACGCTTTAATTTGATCTTGAACTTACTTCCCATAGAACGAATGCCTTTTTACAGCAGCTCCAATTGTAGCACCCAACATGGCTGCTCCTTTTGAAGCTTTTAGGCTTCCGTCCTCTCTCGCTGCCCGCATTGCATTCCCGTACTTCGTCATTACGACATTGGATGTCTGTTTGCCGGCGATTTTTTCTAGGCTTTCGCTGAAGTTATGCAGCCCAGTTTCTTCAGCAATCATTGCATGAATGTGTTTGCGCAGATCTTCATGCCAAGCATAGAAGTTCTTTTTTCGTCGTGGATGAGTTACCCATTTATCGGCGAAATTTTCCAAGGGATTAACAGGATTCGCGACCCACTTTTCGCCATTTCTATCTCTTATGTGGTCAAGCATGTTGTCAACGACATTCACCAATGCTTCTACAACATCAGCTTCGTTGTTGTAGGCGTGGGCTGCCAATGTTGTGATTATTATGGAAATTGGTTTATCTTCTGAATCATCGAACCTTATGTCCCTATGGCGCTTCATTAATTGTATGACTCGCTGTAGAGGCGTTTTGAGTTCTGGAGTCGGAACCGCTTCAACGCTGGCATATTTTTCTGTCAATAGAGCAGATCCAGAAAAGTTTCTAGTGGATGCAACTTTCATTTGCTCACGGAACCATGCGGCATAACCTTTTGGATTACTCACAGGCCAATCGTGGTCTTGGATTTTGTATTTAGGATGAGTGTTGTCAGTAATTGCGATTGCATCGTCTGTCCAACCACTGGTCACTCCACCTTGTTTTAAAAACTCTCGAAATACTTCTGCATTGGGAATTGCTGGAAGAACGTCCATGTGAAAACGGGATTCATCAGCATAATTTAGAGTCCAGCACCGTTTCCCTTCATCAACAGGCTTCTTCATACATTGCGCTTTTGCATACAATTTGACCTCTTTGCCAATTAGATGCTTCAGTTGCTCTTGCGTGCACTGGGCTGTCGTCAGTTCAACTTTGCAGACCGAATCAATATCATATTCTCCATCCTCGGAACTTGGCTTGATTACGGTTCCTAGGAGGAATGAACCTTGTACATAAATTTCAGGTGAAAAACTGCGAACCTTGGATTCGGGACGACTAAGCCAGTCTCCAAGTCGATTATATCGTTCTTTCGCTTCTTGGTACTTCGCACCGGAAATATCCAGTTCGTCACTCAATATAGCCAAGAGATTATTCGCCTGTTTTTTGCGTTCATCGATATTACTCATTTTCATCCTCCATATCTCCGATTGTTAGTGCATATATGAAACCATCCGCTTTATTAT
>JAIPIO010000022.1 GCA_021734595.1 Kiritimatiellales bacterium
AGGAGTATCTCAAGTCTATCCAGCGCAGCGGATTCGGTCCGGCGCATTTTTCGGTATGGCGCTACAATGCGGACGGGTCGGATAATCCCGGCTTTATCCTGAACCAGCCGAAGACCAAGGGCGCAACCATCCTTATCGGTCGCAACAACATCGGTTGCGGTTCCAGCCGTGAGCATGCGGTATGGGCCGTTGCGCAGCAGGGCTTCAAGGTAGTGATTGCCCCGGCTGAAGGCGAGGTGCCGGGGTTTGCCGACATCTTCCGCAACAACTGCGCGAAAAACGGGGTGTTGACGATCCAGTTGAACAGCACGCAGGTGGATGAAATATTCGCTATGGCGGAAAATGATGAGCCCTTGAGCGCCACGGTCAGTCTTGAAGATCAAACGGTGATTTTCCAGCCGGCTGGAGGCGACAAGAAATTTGATTTCGAAGTCGATCCCAGCGTGAAGGAAAAGCTGTTGATGGGGCTGGACGACATCGCTGAATCGCTTCTGTTTGAAGGCGAAATCGGCACTTTCGAAACAGGTCACGACAATCAATTGCTAAATGCCTGACCTTCGCACTTTCCAAGCATTGGAAAACGGGGTACAAAAAGCTTCCAGACTCTGGAAGCTTTTTTCGTATGAAGAACTATCTAACAGCATCGGTTTCAGCATCCGCAGTGCGCCATAATATCGGCGTGCTGCGCGGGTTGGTTGCGCCCGGGGTCAAAATATGTCTGGTGGTAAAGGACAACTGCTACGGCCACGGGTTGGATGTCCTCTACCCGGTTTTATCGGAAAAACTGGACGGCTTTGCCGTGGCATCCCCGGTCGAGGCGCTGGAACTGCGCGGCAAGGGTTATGACGGATTTATCCTCTGCTTCCTTTCCGCCTATTTCGATGACTTCGACATTCAGGACGAACTGGTTGAAAAAGGAATTACCCAGACAGTCATGTCTGCGTCAGCGTTGGAATCGATCCAGGCGGCGGCGAAGCGAACCGGAAAAACCGCACAGGTGCACCTTAAGGTAGACACCGGCATGGGGCGACTAGGTGTTCCGGCTAATCAGGCAACGAAACTGCTCGAAGCGGCAACGGCGGCAGAGGGCGTTGAACCAATCGGTATCTACACCCATTTCGCGACTGCTGGTGAAGAGGATAAGACCGCGGCTTTCCAACAGTTGGAACTTTTCAATAACGTTCTTCTCGAAGCGGAGCGAAGACCCCGTCCTTTCGGGGCAACCTCTGGAACTTTGGTACGTCATGCCGCCAACTCCGCCGCAACCATCGATCTTCCTCAAACCCATTTCGACATGGTGCGTCCCGGCATCGCCATTTATGGCTGCCACCCGTCCGCCGACGTGAGCCGCATCGGGCTAAAGCCCTGCATGGAGGTCTCTGCCAAACTGATTGCCACCAAGCATATTCGAAAGGGCGGGCGCAGCGGCTACGGGCTGACCTATGAATACACGCGCGACAGTCGCGTCGGCATTGTGCCCGTCGGCTACGGCGACGGTTATTTGCGGAGCTTCTCAAACTCGGCGGTCGTGCGGATCGGCAAAGCTGAAGCGTTGGTGTGTGGGCGCGTCTCGATGGACCAGATCACGGTTGATCTGACCGACATCCCCGATGCGCGGGTGGGGGATAAGGTGGAAGTGGTTTCCGCCGATCCCGCCGCACCCAACAGCGTCGAGAACCTCGCCCGGCTGGCCGGCACCATTCCCTACGAAATCACCTGCGGGCTCGGAAGCTATATCCATCATGTATTGGTGGATTAACATGGGAATGTCTATGAGCGCAAAGGTCATGCTGATCGGGGCGGTTGTTATTGGCTGTGTGTCGCTGGGGGCAGTCGCTGCGGGCGAATCGAATCGAAACTACACCTATATCTATTTTGAAAACGGGTATCCCACCCGGGTCCGCGGCAATCGGCGTCCACCGGACATGGACAATATCCTGGCCCGTGAGAATCCCGATCTGGTCATCCAGACAGGCTTCTACAGCCTGCGGATGGATTGCGACACCATGCAGCTCTCAGGTTACGATGTCTTGCAGGGTTCGGACTACATCACGGCGTTGAACGAGGATGTGACGAAGTTTTCGCCTGCAAAGCTTTCGCTACGCATTGATAAGGACGGCGTTGGGTATACCTGCACGTCGGGGATTGTCCAGGATAAGAAAAAGCAGTACGTGCGGCTGATTGAGAGTGGACGGTTTGTCCAGCGCTTCGACCATATGGGTTTGGTATTTACGGCGGCAAACGGGGATGTGCTCGAAAAGGCTGGTCGGCTGGAAGTGACGGCATGGCCCGACCATGTGGTCTTCAATCTGGATTTTACCGGTGTTGAAGGGGTGACCAAGGCCGGGATTCAGCTGATTTCGCCTGCGGGAAAAATACATCGGTCCGCAGTGATCGGCAATCAGGCGCTTCTCGCACTTCAGCCCCATCTGGACCGTACATACGAACCCTTGGATGGCACGGGCATCAAGTGCGTTTTCGATCGGGAAGAGTTCGGGTTGCGTTTCGATCTTCCGATTGATGAAGTAAAGTTTCCCTCCGATACAAACCGGGTGGATGAATTTGTGATCGAAGTCAGAAATCCATCGAAGGAGGCACGCAACATTCCGCTGATCTTCAACGAAATAAAACCGCAGGCGATCACGGGCACAAGCATGGTGCTGTGCGAGTCCGACGGTCGCCCTGCCGGGATCCCCGTTCAGGTTTCAAAAAACTGGCACCGGAAACCGGATCAACGCATCACGCATGAAGGCCCATGGTTGCGCGGTTATGCAATGGTGCCATTGGCGGCGGGCGAGACGAAACGGTTTCGCCTGCGGGTGGTCACCGGCTATTGGGGCGGCGTGGCGGCGGTTTCCTATTCCCAGCTTTGCGTGATTGGCTATGCCGGAAACTGGAAGTGGGACGAAAGCGCACTCGGTTGCTGGGGCGAGTCGATGTGCTACGACCCGACCCAGCATCTCGGTTCGTCGTTCATAGCCGATGTGCGACCCGCGTTCACCATTAGTAAAAACGGCCGCACCCATGAATGGACGGAAAACGTGGGCGGCGGCGACTTCCTCATTTACTTCGACAGCAGCAACACATACCGCTGGACGAAGCGGCTGAAGACCGCCTATCGCTGGACGGGGCCGAACATGACGGAGGTGCTTTATTCCGGGGTAACGGACAATGAGAAAATCCGGTTCAACTATCGGATCCGGTCGGTGCGGACGGCGGACTACCATCGCCGGTTCCACGCTTTTAAGTATGAATTTCTGCAGGATGTGGTTTCGCCCGAACGGCTGGTCTTCCATCAGATGGCGGCCGACTACTACAGTTCCGTAGAGTTCGACCGCCACTATATCGGCGATCAAAACGGCCTGCGATCAACCCATGCCCACGAAACGGACATGAAAGGGTACGCGGGGTCGCCGATCCCCTTTGATCATTCATGGTTGGCCATTGACGACACGGTCGGCGGAGGTGATGCTGCCAAGGCGCGTCGGGGAATCCTGTCTCTGTCGTCAACGCTCAACGGCAAGGCATTCGCGTCCTGTCTGCATCGCTACAGTCCGGGAAAAGGACGAGAGCTTTTTGACCTGAGTTCGGATTCGGTGTGCCGATCTTATTCGGCCGGGGATGTGGTGGCCGGCGAGCTGGAAGTTGTGTTGCCGCCGAAATCTATCGAGGTTTATTGGGGGACAGATCGCGAGTTTACGAAGCGACTGAAAACCTATGGAACGAATGCTTGGCAGGCTGTCGCCGACGAATATCGGCATAACAGCCGGTTAAGCGTCACCATGCATAAGGGGACGTTGCGGGAAAACTATCCCGTGGAAATCCAGGCCGCACAGGACGATGGAGCGGTGTTTGCCGACTTTACCATCAATCGCGGTGGCATTGGCCATGTGCCGGTGGTTCTACAAGGAGCGCCCATCGGCAGCGCCTTGAGCGTTGAGCGCCACCTGACCGGGAAATGGGTTCCCCTGGGACCCGAAGCCTACTATCAAGGAATCCGCAACGCGCAAGGAAAACTCGATTGCGTATTCAACATTGACCGTCCATCCAGCGACTTGAACCGCAGTTGGCGGATACGGATCCTCAAAACTGCTCTCACTGAGTGAAAGGCGAGGGCGGCTTCCAGGGATTGGAAATCCGTCAGCCGACGGATTCCAATGGTTGGAACCGCAGGTTGCGGCGGGGCGGCGCAGAGCGATAAAAAGGAGTGCGATGAATATACGATGGCTTAAAGGGTTGGTTGCCGTTGCGACGGTGCTGTTTGTTTGCGGACCGGCAACCGAAGGACGAACGGATGATGGGCGACCGGACAAGCCCAATGTAGTGCTGATTCTGGCGGATGATCTGGGCTGGCAGGATGTAAAGTGCTACGATATTGACGAGCCTTCATCCTACGAGACGCCCAATATCGACCAGTTGGCCAGAGAGGGCGTCAAGTTTTGGCAGGCCTATTCACCCGCACCGACATGCGCCCCGTCAAGAGGATCCATCCTGGCGGGCAAGCATCCGGCCCGGCTGCAGCGGACGCACGTGGTGGGCGGCGCACCTCCGATACCCCAAAGTGAAAAGGCATGGCCTGTCATCTCCCCTTGGTACAGTGGCCGGCTGCCGGTGAAAGAGATCATAATACCGGAGGCCTTGAAGGCAAACGGCTACGTGTCGGGGCATGTGGGCAAGTGGCACATTGCAATTAATCATCATGCGTTTCCTCAACCAAAAGATCACGGATTCGATTGTTCCGAATCGAATCTCGGTGTGACCCGAAAGATGACACCCCACCGACTGGCCGGGTTTGCGACCACGGCAAAGAATGATCCGTTCCGGCTGGATGAAAATGGATTTCCCTGTGACCAGAACAATATCGATGCCCTGGAGTTTATTCAGCAATCCAAGGATAAACCCTTTTTTCTCTATTATGCCACATGGCTCGTGCATGCGCCCATTCAGTCGCGGAGTGAAGCCCTGTTTAGGAAATATTGCGCAAAAATGGGTGTGCCGTATCCGAAAGATCCCAAGGTTTGGAATGTCAAGGGTCAGAACAATCCATACTACGCCGCCATGGTGGAAATGCTGGATTATTACGTGGGACAGGTTCTTGGATATCTGAAAACCACCGGGGATCCCAGATGGCCGGGACACAGGCTCGTTGAAAATACCTATATCATTTTTACTTCGGACAATGGCGGGATGGAGGAACATCCCGGCGAGATCATTACCGATAACTATCCGTTGGACAAAGGCAAGATCCACGCCAAGGAAGGCGGCATACGCGTGCCTTTGATTATTACCGGGCCCGGGATCCCGGTGGCTCAGGAATCCAATGTGATGGTGAACGGAATGGATTTTTATCCCACCATCCTAAGTTGGACCGGCACGGACCGTCCCGGGGCGCAGCTCCTTGACGGGGCCGATTTGTCCCGGCTGTTGAGCCAGAATCCGCAGGATCAAAACCTGGTGGTGGATGCGGATGGCAAGGTGCGCGATAGCATGATGCACCATTTCCCCAACAGTGCGTCAATGCACTCAACCCTGCGAGTTGGCGATTATAAAGTGATCCGCAACTTCAACCCTACCCGGGTGCCATTGGAGCTGTATCGATTGTATAAAAATGGTACCCGGCGCGTGGATATCGAAGAGATGAAAAACCTGGCGGGCGCCATGCCTGAAAAAGCCCGGCAAATGGATCGGCTCCTCCAGGAAAAACTTGAAGAAATGGATGCCGGTTTCCCGTACTTGAACCCCTACTGTAGTACCCGTCTGGCCCACAAAGAGGGTGCCTGCAAAGTCCTGGCGCATGGTCGGCAAGACAGAGAGGTCTGGCTTACGTATGGGGAGCAGGGAAATAAAGTTGTCAGAGCAGATCTGTTGTATACCACCACCGGCGGTCAGAAATATGAGGAGTGGTATCGCGCAGCGGCCAATATCGAAGAAGGCAGCAAGGTAAGTGCCGTGTTGCCCGAGGGCACCACGCATTACCTATTCAATCTGATCGATGAACATAAATTTCTGGTTAGTCACCCACGAATGGGCGGCATGAATGATTATAAGCACGGGAATTATTCAACCCGGGCTTTTGCTGTGGAGTAATGTTGTGGAAGTTCACGGCGACTGGATATAATCCCAATCTCGCGTTTCCATCCTTCAATTGATCAGAACTGATTTTCCAGTGCCTGGAACCACTTCACCGATGACGCTGGCGCGCTGCTTGTTCGCCTTGAGAATTTTCAGGGTTTCATCAACATCCTTTTTGCCGACCATCAGCACGTAGCCGATGCCCATGTTGAACACGCGGTACATTTCCTCGTGGTCGACTTTCCCTTCGTCTTCGATGAATTGGAAGATAGGCGGGATTTTCCAGGCGGCACGGTTAAACTGCGCATCGACGTTTTTGGGCAGGACGCGCGGTACGTTGTCGTAGAGCCCGCCGCCGGTGATATGTGCCATGCCGTGCACGTCGATCTTGTCCATCAGCTTCATGACGGGATTTAGGAAGCTCTGGTGGATGGCCAGCAGGGCTTTCTCAAAGGTGGTCCTGGTGCCGGGCACGAGGTCGGAGAGTTTCTTTCCGGCGGTCTCGAAGATGACCTTGCGCGCCAGCGAGTATCCGTTGGTCTGCAGGCCGGTGGAGGGCAGGCCGATCAGGACGTCGCCCTTCTTGATTTTCTTTCCGGTGATGAGTTTTTTTCGTTCGACGGTACCGACAATGCAGCCGACAAGGTCGTATTCGCCGTTGGGATAGAGGCCGGGCATTTCCGCCGTTTCTCCACCGAGTAGCGCCGTGCCGTTTTCCTTGCAGGCTTTGCAAAAGCCGCTGACGACATCTTCGAATACCTTGGGTTCGAGTGCGGCCGCACCGAGATAGTCCATGAAGAAGAGGGGGCGCGCGCCCTGCACGAGAATATCGTTCACGCAATGGTTGACCAAATCCTGCCCAACCGTGTTGTGCTTGTTGGCCATGTTGGCCACCTTCAGTTTGGTGCCGACGCCGTCGACGCTGCTGACGAGCAGGCTGTCCTTGCCGGGCGATTTGAACAGTCCGCCGAACGAGCCGATTTCGCTGACCACGCCGGGGGTGTTCGTGGCTTTCACCTTCTTGCCAATCCGCTTGAGCGAATTCATCATTACATCAATATCAACCCCTGCCTGGGCGTAAGCGGATTTTTTCTTTTTGGCCATTTATTCGATCCTCTTCAGTTAAATTTGATTGGGTCAGAATCCATTTCAGACACGCAGATGTCAATACTGTTGCCGAATGCTTTACGCAGAATCTTTCCAAAGATTGGAAGATAGCCGCGCTCGGTGTTGGTGTGTTCGCAGAGGATGACGTGCGAGCCGTTGAGGGTGGCGGCCAGCACGTTATGGTGGCTCATCTCACCGGTCAGATAGCAGTCGGCTTGGATGCCCTCGAACGCATCCGTGCCGGCGCCGGCGCAGAGGGCGACGGTTTTAATCGGCGTATTTTGAGCTGTGACGGCTATCCGCAGAGTTGCGAGCCCGAGGTGATGCTTGATGCGTTGCGTGAGAGTTTTGAGTTTTACGGGCCTTTTTAGATCCACCAACCGGCCTTGCCCGGCGTCGGAGTTCTCCAGGGGTTGGAGGACGGAAACCTCGCCCTCGCCGACGCCATCGGCCAGCCAGTCATTCACTCCGCCGATGACCGCGTCCAGCGCGGTGTGTGGGGAATAGACCGCGATGTTTTTCTGGATCAGCTTCATTACCGTCCGGTCGTAGGCATTTTCCGCGTCCAATCGGCTGGCCGGACGGAACAGGATGGGGTGGTAAGCGATAATCAGGTCGGTTTTGGCCGCGATGGCTTCGTCGGCGACGGCTTCCGTCAGGTCGATGGTTAGCAGGATCTTCTTCACCGTGCGCGGGCGCAACGGATTGATCAGCAGCCCGACGTTGTCCCATTCCTCTGCCATACATAGCGGCGCGATCTCTTCCAATGCCTGGATAATGTTCTGTAGTTTCATGGTAATCATGTTAGCGGCGGGGCGAACAAAGACAAAATAATTCGATATTTTTGTGGCCGGGGTTGTGTCCGGATGCCGGATGCGCTTAAATTGACTCGGTTAATAAAAAAGAAAATGAAAAACCGTCCCGTACAATCGATTTTGGTGCGATGTCCCAACTGGGTTGGCGACATTGTAATGGCTACCCCGGTTTACGAGTGCCTGCGGAACAATTTTCCGGATGCGCGGATAACCGCCCTGATCCGTCCGTATGCCAAAGGCATTCTGGAGGATGCTCCCTGGTTTGACTCGATCATTGACTGCAATGACAAGAAGCGCACTGGAATGCGGGAAACCGTTCGCCAAATCCGAAAAACGAAACCGGATATGGCGATTCTTTTGCCCAACTCCCTGCGCGCCTACACAACAGTGCTGCGGGGCGGGGCACGGAAAATCTACGGCTACCGCCGCAACGTGCAGCGTTTTTTCCTGAGCGGCGGGCCAACGCCCAAACGCGATGAAAACGGATTCCTGCCGCTGCCGATGATTGAATATTACCTTGAAATCTGTCGCAGCATGGGGCTGGAGATCCAGGAGAATCCGAAACCGGCGCTCTATATTTCCCCGGCGTTGGAAAAGGCGGGCGACGAATATCTGGAACGGTTTGGAATCACTGCGGGCGATTTGGTGGTGGGGCTCAATCCAGGAGCCAAGTTTGGTTCGTCCAAATGCTGGCCGCCGGAATATTTCGCGAAGCTGGCCGATCTGCTCCATGGGGAGCTGGGTTGCAAAATCCTGCTGCTGGTGGGACCGGGCGAGGAGGGCATCGCTCAACAGATCGAGGAAAAAGCCACGGTTCCCGTTGTCAATACGTCATCGGACATCGCCGATCTGGCCATGCTAAAGCCGCTGATCAAGCGCTGCGATTTGCTGGTTACCAACGATACGGGGCCGCGCCATTATGCGGTGGCGTTCGACCGTCCGGTGGTGGTGTTGATGGGGCCGACCGATTCGCGCTACACGGCGTCCAATCTGGATAAAACAGTGGTGCTTCAGAAAACGATGGGTTGCGTTCCGTGCCATCTAAAGACCTGCCCGGACGAGCATCGCTGCATGTGCGAGATCACGCCGCAGGAGGTTTGCGAGGCGGTTCTTGGGCTTTGCAGAAAGGAATCGGTTATATGAGACCGGAAAAATACAGGGAACGCTGGAACTGTCTGAAGGAATCCGGAGGCGCCGCCGCCGGGCATCTGGGGCGTCAAGTGGCGCTGTCGTTTCTCGACTGCTACCTTTATAACGACCGGTATGAGCAGGAATACATAGAGATTCTCTGCGAAATGGCTACTGCCGAGGATCCCGAAACCGCGCATGTCGCATCGTCCGCGCTTTTCGGGATTGTGGTGGAGGGAATCTGCGACGACTTCGAGGAGCTGCAAACGATCACCTACAACCGGCTGATGAGCCAGATCATTTCGTTCTGCCGCAACCGACCGGAAGGCGCTGAAATGGATCGTGAGCTTCGCCGGTTTGGAATTGCCGACGTGGAAACGCTGTATGGGCGGATCGAGCGGCTCCGCGCGGATAGCGACGGCTTTAGGCTGAAACTGGAAACCGCCTGCAAGGTGATTGTGTTGTCACGCATCACCATTGGCGCGGACGTTGCGGTTACGAGTTCGATTATCCAGCGCGTGTGCACGGCGTTGCCGGAGGCGGAGGTCGTGGTGATTGGTAACGCGAAGCTGAATCAGATCATCGGCGGCAACCCGGGCATCCGGCTCCATGCGGTGGCGTATCCCCGGCGCGGCGGATTGTTCGACCGCTTTCAGTCGTGGTTTGCGGTGCTGGCGGCGATCCGCGCCGAGATGGACGACGAACCCGACACGGTGGTGATCGATCCTGATTCGCGTCTTTCCCAGTTGGGTGTGTTGCCATTGATCGACGACGACAGATACTATTTTTTCAACACGCGCGCGTGGTCGGCCTATCCCCCGAAAATCTCCATGTCGGAAATGTCCAACCACTGGATGGACAACGTCCTGGGCGAGGGGGCATACGCCCACCCGCAGGTTTGGCTGGCTCCATCCGTTGTCGAAAACGCCAAGTCGGCGGTGGGAACATTGCGGGAAGGCGGTTGCAACTCTGTTGTAGCCGTAAACATGGGCGTAGGAGGAAACGCCCGCAAGCGGGTCAGTACCGGGTTTGAGGAAAAGCTGCTGGAAGCCTTGCTCAAGGAACCGGATACGGTCGTTCTGTTGGATCGCGGTTTCGGCGAGGAGGAACTGGCCGCCAGCCAGCATTTGATGGATACGGTTAAGGCACATGGAATTGCCGTGGCCGATGCCAATTTGGGTTCGCTTCCAGCGTTGAAGTCCGGAATGATCGGAATCAAGCTTGAGCTTGACGAGGTGGCTGCGTTGATTTCACAGAGCGACCTGTTCATTGGTTACGACTCCGCCTGCCAGCATATCGCGGCGGCGCTGGGCGTGCCGTGCAGAACCGTTTTTGCGGGAACGAACAATCCTCGTTTCGTGCGCCGGTGGCGCGCTTGCGGCGGCGGGGACACGGAACTGTTCCATGTGGACACGATCACGTCACCGCGCCATTTCGACGATGAAGACATAATTGAACGGATGTTCTAGTGAAAATACTTTTTATCTATCCCAACACAGGTTCGCAGCTCGGTTTCAACTACGGCGTGGCACACATGTCCGCCATTCTGAAGGAGCAGGGGCACGAGGTGGAACTGATGCACCTGTGCGAGGAACTTGCTCCGCTTCCGTCGCAGGAGGAGTTCTGCGCCTCCCTTAAATCCATCAATCCCGATGTGATCGGGTTTTCCGTGGTGACCAATCAATGGAATTACACGGTGGAGCTGGCGCGGTGGTGTCGCCAGACCGTTGACGCGCCGCTGGTCTGCGGCGGAATCCATGCAACCGTTGCCGAAAAGAAAGCCCTCGAAAGCGGCCTGTTTGATTATCTTTTCAAAGGGGAATGCGACGAAGCGTTTGCGGAGTTCATCCAAAGGTTGGAAAACGGTGAGTCCGTCGATGATGTGCGCAATATGGGCCGGGTCGTTGACGGAGCCGTGAAGATGAATCTGCTGCGTCCGCTTCCAGACCTTGGAAACATGCCGATGAAGGATTATTCCATTTTCGACTTCCAGAAAATGATCGACGCCAAACATGGCTGGGTGGGGCTGATGGCGTCGCGCGGCTGCCCGTATGCCTGTACCTACTGCTTCAACCATGTCGTTGTCGACATGTACCGCAAAGACCTGCAGTGCAGCGCCAGCGGCCTGAACTACATCCGCTATGCGCCCGTCGAGCAGATGATGGAGGAAATCCGCTTTCTGGAGAAAAACTACACCAACATCGACATGTATATTTTCGATGACGACCTGTTTACTTTCAACCGCGACTATCTGGTGGAATTCTGCGCGGCGTACAAAAAGACAACCCGGATTCCCTTTGTTGTAAATGGCCATGTTGGGCTGTTTGATGAGGAGCGTGCACGGGCATTGGCCGACGCCGGTTGCAAGATCGTCAAGTTTGGTCTTGAAAGCGGCAGTCAGAAAATCCGCGGCAAAGTAATGAACCGCCACATGACCAATGCCAATATTGCCAAGGCACTCGATCTGGTACGCGACTGCGGCATGCACAGTTCGGTGTTTGTGATGATCGGTCTGCCGCACGAAGACCTCGAAGACCTGTGGGGAACCGTCAACCTGTTGGCCACAGCGCGGCCAGGCCGCTTCCGCTGGACCTTCTTCTTCCCGTTTCCCGGCACCAAGGCGCACGAGATTGCGCTGGACGGCGGATTCATCGACGAGGAGAAGATGAAGAACATGGTCAATTTTACCGACGCCTCCTGTCTGCGCTTCAGCGAGGAACAGGATCTGCTACTGCAGAAGATCGGTAAAATCCTGCCTTGGTTCGTGAACGCCCGTGCCGACGGACCGGCGGCGGAAAGCTACAAGATGCGCGCCAATGAAATCATGGCCATGGACGCCGCCGAGTGGGAGATTGCCGCTCCCGGACTGTGCGATGAGGATGTGGTGCTCTCGCAACAAATGGTGGATGCCGGGCATAGCCACTACGCCATAAAGTACAACCGCTTCATGGGCGTCCTTTCCGACTATTTCCTCAACGAAAAATAGCGGTTTTCAGACCGTGGAAAACCATTCCGAGCAACTCTAGGCTTGAACTTTCCCTGCACAGGTCTAGAATTTTAAAAAAGAAAAAAGGAGGACTAATGAAAAAATGGAAATGTATGTGTGGATATATTCATGATGGCGACGAAGTTTGCGACTTCTGCCCGAAGTGCGGGGCAAAGGGCGCTGATTTTACGCTGCTCGACGATGCCGCAGCCAATCTGGTTGAGCGTTCGCGGAACACCAACGCGCTCCACGCACAGCTGGTTGATCTGGCCCGCCAGATTGAACGGGTCTGCGAAGCCGGCATCAAGGATAACCTGGACCCGGGATGTGTGGATGTGTTTGAAAAATCACTGAAGGGTTCCTATCTAATGATGAAACTCTCATTGACCGAAATGCAAGGCCACATGAACAAAGGCAAGTGGGGATAAGCGGAATGTTGTAATGGATCGGTCGAGGGTTGGAATGTTGAAAACCCTCCACAGAACGCCTCGGTTTTTCCGGGGTGTTTTTTTGTTGGCAAAATGCGGTAATGCGCGAACTGCACACTGAAACCGATTGCTGAAGAGACGGGATTCTGGTAGAAAACCTAGTTCAATTATTGAAAGGATTTCCTGATGACAAAACTAGTTCTATCAACGGTTCTACTCGTTGCGATGATTCCGTCTTTTTTGATGGCCGATAATTGGGCGCACTGGCGCGGCCCAACGGGAAACGGAATGGCCGCAAACGCGCATCCGCCGGTTGAGTGGAGCAGTATAAAGAATGTGAAGTGGAAGGTGGCTGTTCCCGGACGCGGCACCGGTTCGCCGGTGATTTGGGAGCAGCGTGTTTTCGTCGTAACGGCGGTTCCAACGGGAAACAAAGCAGTGGGCAATGACACTGCGCAGCAGAAACCGCCTGTCGAATCTTCCAAACGTCCCCAATCCCAAGGGGACAGGAAAGGCCGTGGTCGGCCCGGTGGTCGGAGTAGCGGCGGCGGAGCAACTGAAATGGCATTCAAGATTCTCTGTTTCGACCGCAGCAGCGGGAAACTGCTTTGGGAGCAGACTGCC
This sequence comes from Kiritimatiellales bacterium, assembly GCA_021734595.1. Classification (GTDB taxonomy): domain Bacteria; phylum Verrucomicrobiota; class Kiritimatiellia; order Kiritimatiellales; family Pontiellaceae; genus JAIPIO01. Next base: position 13,161 of record JAIPIO010000022.1, read on the forward strand.
ACGATTGCAACACCTCACCAGAGAACACACACCACAAACGGTTTCGCATCCGCATCGCCCTGTACCGATGGGCAGCATGTTTACGTTCACTTCGGTTCGCGCGGACTTTACTGCTACACGATGGACGGCAAGCTGGTATGGAACAGGAAGTTCGGGGAAATGGACACTCGAAGCAGTTTTGGCGAAGGAAGCTCGCCAACACTCGCGGGTGGCAAGATCCTGGTGCCGTGGGATCACGAGGGAGCCTCGTTCCTGTATGCACTCGATAAGTTGAACGGTGAGACGCTTTGGAAAACCGAACGTGATGAACCGACGTGCTGGGCTACGCCTTTAGTCGTCGATCACAACGGAGCGAAACAGGTTGTCATGAACGGACAAACCTGCGCCAGGGCGTACGATCTGGAAACGGGGAAAGAACGCTGGCGCTGCGGCGGTCAAACCGAGCGCCCGGTCGCGTCGGCGGTTGCCGCGGATGGTCTTGTCATCATCGGAAGCGGCTACAAAGGCTGTTTTATGGGTGCCTTCCGTCTGGATGGTCAAGGTGACATTGAAAACACAAAACATGTCGTCTGGACGTTGGATAAAGATACCCCTGATATTGGTTCGCCATTGCTGTCGGACGGACGCGTGTACTTTTATAAAGGAAAATCAGGAGACTTGTCGTGTGTTGACGCCGCCACTGGAAAACCCCACTACATGACCGCTGATATTCCAGGCCTCAAGAGCACCTATGCGTCACCCATGGCGGCCGGTGGCCACGTTTATCTGACGGGTCGCAGCGGAACGACTGTGGTGATCAAGGACAGCGATAAATTAACTATTGTCGCAAGCAACTCGGTCGGCGAAACGGTCGATGCCACGCCGGCACCCGTTGACAACGAACTGTTCATCCGTGGCGAAAACCATTTGTTCTGCATTTCGGAGTAGTCCAGCTTCTTCAATTACACATATCCATAAATCCGAGCCACTACGAGGCGGCTGTTTATTATAAATGTGTTATGAATTTCAATACCTATTCAGTACCTAGAGTCCTTTACAACCATCTTGCGCTTCACGGCGCACGGAAGCGATAGAAGCTCGACGGACGATTCAATGACTGGGGATCGTTGAACTCTGCTGAGCCGCCGATCAGCGTGTTGGTTTCCACGGGGATCCAAGCGGGATTGACCAAATTCGTGCAGGCTTCCACCACGATGGCCAAGTTGCTTGATCCGGTGATGGTGAACCCGAATGGATTCAGCGCCACACCGAGGTTCTGCACCTGCAGATTCCAGAGCACGGTCGGCCGACCGCCAAACGTCGCACCCCATCCGGTGGTCCCGGGCATGTAGTAGACAGTCACATTATCGGCACCAAGGAATACATCCGAACCCAAGCTGGGGGCGTTCCCCAGGAAATAAACTGCCGTCAGGCCGATGCAATTATAGAGCGCATAGTCTCCGATGAAGGTGACGCTGTCGGGGAGCGTGATACTGGTTATGTTGGTGCAGTCAGCGAACGCAGAAACGCCGATTGATTCAACACTGTTGCCTGTCGTAATGTTGGTCAGACCCGAGCAGGCACGGAACGCATAGTCTCCGATGGAAGTCACGCCATTGGGGATCGTGACGCTGCCAAGGTTGGTGCACGAATAGAACGTCCAATCCCCGATGCTGGTGATACCGTCGCCAATCGTGACGCTGCCAAGGCTGGCGCACTCATAAAACGCCCAATCCCCGATGCTGGCAACGCTGTCGGGGAGCGTAATACCGATCAGATCGGTGCAGTGAGAGAATACCGCGAATCCGATGCCGGTAACGCTGTCGGGGATCGCGACGTTGCCAAGGCTGGAGCAGTAAGCAAACGCATAGCCTCCGATATTGGTGACGCCGTTGCCAATCGTGACGCTGCCAAGGCTGGTGCAGTCATAGAACGCAGAGCCTCCGATATCGATCACGCTGTCGGGTATCGTGACGCTACCAAGGCTAGTGCAGTAAGAGAACGCAGAACTTCCGATATTGGTGACGGCGTTGCCAATCGTGACGCTGCCAAGAATGGTGCAGTCCTCGAACGCATTGTCCCCGATGCTGGTGACGCTGTCGGGGATCGTGATGCTGGTCAGGGTGTCATAGTCATAGAACGCATCGTTTGCGATGGCGGTGACGGGTTTACCCTCAATAATAGACGGAATGACCACCGCGCCGCCGGAACCTGTGTAGCCGGTTATGGTGACGGTGCCGTTGTTGGCTGTGTAGGTGAAATCCCCGAACGGGTCCGCTGCCGATATTCCAGCCGTTGCCAGCAAACAAAGCACCGGGAATATTATCCTGCCGACCCGCATCGGGTGGAGTGTAGGTTGCACCGCTTTTTTCCACAGAGTCATCGAGACTGTTTTCATGATCCCCCCTCGTTGAATGCCGTTTCAATCCTCCGTTATGTTACCGACAAAGCAAATGAGATTGTGGAATATTTCGCTCAAAACCCTTGGTAGCATTGCATCAATCCCAGTAATAAAGCAAGAAGAACCGTTAGTCTGGGCGGTCAGCGGCATCACCCTGGATTCGTTGCGGGTGATCTTCAGGTGAGATAATGGAAGACGGTGGCCAACTCATTTGAGCACCCTGATTGGAGTCCACCGCCTATAGGCAGAAGCCAGCTCTTCTGATAGAGTAGTATCAAGTGTTTTTTCACACATTTTTATTCATCCTGACACATATTATGTCTACTTGGAATAGGTCCAGCCTGAGGGAATAATGAGGTTGTTTTCCTCATTTATTAGGGTTTTTGGCGGAGAGGGGGAATGACGTTTCGCTTTGCTTTACTCCCCGCATTCGGGGGGTTATTGGGCCTTGGTACCCCGCCAGTACCCCGAAACAAGAAATAATGGCACAAATGGCAACAATTTTTAACCGGGAGTCTGTAGCAGTATATCTGCGCTTGAATTAGTAATAGCAGTAAAATGGCGGAGAGGGGGGGATTTGAACCCCCGGTAGCGCGATAGCACTACAATGGATTAGCAATCCACCGCCTTAAGCCACTCAGCCACCTCTCCTTTTCCATAAGCAATGGAGCGGGGAAGATAAAAGACGCGTTGCGCCTTTGCAAGTCGATTCTGGAAGGATTACGCTGATTCTGGATCTTTCGGCTCACTGGGCGGTTTCCATTCGGTCGAATGTCGCGTGTTCAGTGCATCGTAATCGTACTCATCGCCGAGGAGTTCGCCATAGAGTGTTTTGGCGCATTCGGGGCAGATTCCGTGGCTGAATTCGGCCTTGGTGCGGTCGGTCAGATAACTGTCCACCGCTTTCCAGTATCCGGTGTCGTCTCTGATTTTTTTACAGCTTGCACAGATCGGGAGCAAACCGCCAAGTTCCTTGACACGCCCGAGCGCCAATTGGAGCTTCTGGTTGGCGTTTTCAAGATTGCGTTCATTCCGCCGGAGTGCGGCATCTTTTTTCTTAAGTATCCCAATGGCGAAGGCCATCAATATCTGTGTGGTGATGTATACGGGGGAGACCGCCACGGGAAGGTAGCTGGTGTTAAGCTGATTGTAGATCAACTGTGTCAGTGGTGCCAGCAGGGCGGCAAACCCCAGTGCTGGAACGGTTCCGAACAGCCACGCCGCCATGCCGATCAGCAGTAGTCCTGATATGTAGGCCGGATCGTGAACCGGTGCGATAAACCGGATGACCACAAAATAGATCCCGCATCCAGCCAGCAGAATCAATGTTTTCTGTAGGACTTTCATGCAGCTCCCAACCTGTTTTTAGCGGTTGCTCCGCTATGGATACTGCCCGGGGGAGTTCAGTCCGGCGTCTTCAGCGAATCCAAACATCAGATTCATATTCTGCAGGGCGTTTCCGGCCTGGCCTTTCATCAGGTTGTCAATATACGAGATGATCCGCATGCGGTTGTTGCGCACATCGACATCCACTACCAGATTGACAAAGTTGGTGCCGCGCACGTCGTTGGTGCCTCCCGGATTTGAAGCGTCGAATACCCGCACAAAGCGGTTGTCCCGGTTAAAGGACCGGTACACCTCCAGCACCTGATCCGCCGTCATCACCTCATTCAGCGAGGCATAGAGGCAGGACATGATGCCCCGGCAGACCGGTACAACTTGGGAGGTAAAGGTAATCCGCACCTCCGAGTTGCTCAAGGCGCCGAGTTCCCGCTCGATTTCACACATATGCTGGTGCCCCGCCAGTTTATAGGCGTTCATGTTGTCGTAGCGGTTGGGATAGTGAAAAGTCGGGTGCGGTTTTTTGCCCGCACCCGAGATGCCCGTTTTACAGTCGCAGATAATGCTGGTTGGATCAATGATGCCGCTGTCCACCGCGGGCGCCAGGCCCATAATGCAGCTCACCGCGAAACATCCCGGATTGCCCAGCAGGTCTTGCGACTCACCGATATCATGGAGCTCTGACAGGCCATAAACCGTTTCGGTCAAAAGTTCCGGCGCCTTATGAACCGGATCCAGCCCGATGAAGGTTGCATATTCGGCGTATTCTTCGGGAGTGCTGAACCGGAAGTCGCCGCTGTAGTCGATCACCTTGGCGCCGCGGTCCAGTTCAGTCAGGGCGGTTTTCATGCCGACACCATCCGGCGTAGAGAAAAAAACGACGTCATATTTTTCCAGTGCCTTCGGGTCGTCAGGCGTTATGATGGTTTCATCGCAAAACCCTTTCATATGCGGATAGATATCGCTCATTTTTTTGCCAACATCCGCTAAATCCACCAGACAGCCGATTTCCGCCTGCGGGTGCCGCAGTAGCAGATCCGTTATGCCCACACCGCCGTAACCTCCGGCCCCCACAACCTTTGCTTTGATCATTTCCATTTCCTTCCTCATTAAAGCGAGTCAATCTAAACCATGGACACAGTCGAATCGACTATAAAATATGCAAATTGGCTTGGGAAACCGCGGGGTAGGGAGTTCCAATGGCTGGAAACTTTCTTCCAATGGTTGGAACCCGCTGGCCGACAACGAAAATCAATAAACAATTAACTTTTCATATATTTAAAATACGTTTACATTTTTAAGCGTGGAAATAGGTATCATAGCGGACACCCATGGCGATATTGCCAGGACCCGTGCGGCCGCCCGGATATTCCGGGAGTATGGCGTGCGTGCGGTTTTTCACTGCGGCGATATTGGTGGTTTCGATGTGCTAACCGAATTGGCATCGGCGTTCCAGCCGTTGGAAGTTCCCGTTTATGTTGTCTATGGAAACTGTGATGTAAGTTCCGATGATTGGAAATTCTTCCCGACCAATAGCAGTATCTCGTTGCTAGGCCGGTTTGGCGAAGTGGAACTGGATGGCAGGAAAATCGCTTTTCTGCATGGTGACGACCGCGTCCAGTTTCGCCAGGCGCTGAACTCGAATCAATATGACTACGTCTTCACCGGCCACACCCATGTGCTGCATGATTATCGGCAGGGCAATACCCGTTGCATTAATCCGGGAGTCGCTGGACATGGCCAACCCGGCACTGCGACGGTTCTCGATCTTGACACCGACACACTGGAACTTATCTCCCTATAGGTTCTCCAGGCCGGGGTGGTAGTGCTGGGTGTTATCATATGCCCCTGTTTCTTGATCCATCTTATTTATAATCATCCATTTGCAATGGACTGTGGTCCAATTCTCCGAGGTCCGGAGGGTCCTCAAGGTTTTCTTCAAGGCGACCAAGCATGCAATCCCACGCCGCACACCGTATTTGTCCATCTATACCACTAAAGTGGTACTACCAAGGTGGTATATCTTTTTATTTACTTTGGAAGTAGGATGTCTTCCGTTGTTATGGGATTCACTATGGAGCGCGATATGAAATTAAAGATAGAAACGAGAATAAAAACATTAGCGACTATCCGATCGGTTGTTTTGGTTTGTCTTGTTTTTGCGGCAGGCAGCGTTTTGGCCGAGACACAGATTCAGGTTGGCGACACCCGGCAGGAGGTGCTGCGGTTGATGGGGACACCCGTCGGTGAAGGGGCCGTGGGCAAGCGCGAATTGTTGAACTATGCCCGCGGCGATGCGGTTGTGCTGGAAAACGGAAAGGTCGTTGAAATCAGGATGGACGGGGAGATCATAACCGCTGATTCCATCGCCAGAAATGAAGCAATGGAAAGCCAGTCTGCCGCCAGTCTGGGAAAAACAAAAGCATTTTGCCGGCGAAAATACGGCGAAGCGCTGAAAAGCAGTTCGACGGGCAGCATGGAGATAACCATGTATGTACACGACGGATGGCTGATAAAAATTGTATTTCTGGCGGATATTGCGCACCGGATCGACTACCACATACTGGAACCGGAATCATCTTCCAATATTCTCGATGAAGAGTTTCTGGCGATGCTGGATCGCCAGGCGGACGGGA
>JAIPIO010000023.1 GCA_021734595.1 Kiritimatiellales bacterium
GTGGAAAATACCGCTTGACGATTCATCGCAATAAAGATAGGGATTCAAACGTATATTTAAAACGGGTGTTTGAATCATGGCTGAAAAACCAAAATCCACAAAGCAACGACTGCTGGAAACAGCCTGCAGCATCTTTGCCGAAAAAGGCTATCACAACACCACCGTCGCGGACATCTGCGAAACAGCGGATGCCAATATTGCCGCCGTCAACTACCACTTCGGTGACAAAGCCACGCTCTACAAGGAAGTCTGGAAACACCTGCACGCCATTGTGGACCAAGCGGTTCCGGTTCCCGAAAGTCATGAAGAGGTGGGCGCCGAAATCTGGCTGCGGCTCTTCATGCGCTCCCGCCTGAAAACCATTTTCAGCCAGGGCGAGCTCACCCTCCTCCCCAAAATTATTTTCCGGGAAATGAGCGAACGGACGGAGCTGAACGACGAACTGTTCCGCACCCACCTCCAGCCAAACCGCAACAAAGTCACCAACGCCATTCGGGACCTGCTTGGAAACGGGTTCAGTGAAAAGCAGGTCGAACTTGCCACCATCAACTACATGGGCGTTCACATCTTCATGAATGTCGGACACCAGAAACGCAAACACTTCCCAAGTCAGCACCACAGAATGCCGGTGTCATTCGATGAACCGCTCATGCAGCAGATCGAAGATTTCGCCATTGGCGGACTGAAAGCCATAAAAGGAAAATCCGCATGAAAATCATCATTCGATCCGGTCTGATTGCCTTATCGCTCATCCTCTGCTCCTGCACAATGTTCAAGCCGGCACGGGAAGGCATAGTGGAAAATTACACGGCAGGACAGTTCAGCCAGTCGTCAGGCCAAATACCGCAGCAAACCCAATGGTGGGAAGCGTTCGGTTCGGAGCAGCTCAACTGGCTCATGAACGACACCTTTGCCGGCAACCTGACGCTCGAACAGGCCGCCGCCCGTCTGGAGCAGGCCGCCGCCGCCGCCCGCAAAAGCGGCGCCGCCGGAAAGGTTCAGCTCAATGCCGGGGCCAGCTCCTCGTCGAAGCACTATGCCTATGGCGACGCCGACCATACCACCACACCCGACACCACCCTCGGCCTGTACGCCAGCTACGAAGTTGACCTGTGGGGCAGGATAAAATCCACCGAAAAAGCCGCGCTGGCGAACTGGGAGTCCTCCAAATTCGACCTGCAAACCGCAGCCATGACCATCTCCGCAACCTTGGCCCAGACCTATTTCAAATGGCAGGTGCAAAACGAAACGCTGACCATCTATGAGAGCCAGCTCGTATCAAACAGCAACAAACTTGAATCGCTGGAGATGCGCTACCGCACCGGCCAGGCCACTTCGCTCGCCGTCCTGCAGCAACGCCAGCAAACCGCAGCGGCCGAAGCGCGCATTCCTCCGGCACGGGCACTGCTCAGCACCTACGCAAACAGCATCGCTGTACTCACCGGAAAAATTCCGGGAACCAATCTTGGACTGGCACCGGCCCCCCTGCCTGCACTTCCCCCTCGACCGGCGGCCGGTCTGCCTGTCCATCTGCTGGAAAACCGCCCGGACATCCAGGCGGCCCGCCACAGCCTTGAGTCGGCCGACTGGAGTGTCGCTGCCGCCCGCGCCGCGCGGCTGCCCTCGCTCTCCCTGACCGGCTCCATCGCCACCAGCGACGAAAAGATCGACCGGCTTTTCGACGACTGGATTTCCAACCTCGCCGCCAGCCTGGCGGCCCCTTTGCTTGACGGCGGCTCGCGCCGGGCCGAGGTTGACCGCACCCTTGCTGTTTCGCGCGAAAAGATTGCGGCCTATCGCCTTGCAGTGCTGGAGGCTGTTCAGGAGACCGAGGATGCCCTGTCCGACGAACTTTACCAGGCCGAATACGTAGAAGCCATCCGCAAACAGTACGACGCCGCTAAAAACAGCGAGACCGAGTCCATCCGCCGCTACCAGCGCGGCATCCTCTCCTACACCGATACCCTGACCACAATCGTTGCGCGCGAATCGCTTGAAATCACCCATGTACAGGCGCAGGCCGACCTACTGGCCGACCGCATTCAACTTTACCGCGCCCTTGGCGGCGACTGGACATTCATGCTGGAGAAAAAACAATGAACAGAATAATCAAACATTCCCTCTCGATCTTGATCGGCATCGCGTTGCTTGCCAGCGGCCTTGCCGGCGCCCGCTATTTCATTAAAACCAAACCGGAAGCCAAGCGCAGTCGCGCCATGTCGTCGATGGTTCCCGTGGTGGAGACCACGAAAATGAAAACCACCGACCAAGTCCACGTCGTCGAGTGCCTGGGCACCGTCGCAGCCGACAAGTCCGCCTCCCTCCAGGCCGAAGTCAACGGTCGTATCATGGCCGTCAATCCCACACTCGTCGAAGGCGAGTTGGTGAAGCAAGGCGTCGTGCTGATCGAGATCGAATCGGCCGACTATGAGCTGGCGCTGGCCAAGGCTGAAGCCAATCTGCTGACCGCCAAAAGCAACTACCGCATCGAAGAAGGCCAACAGGAAACAGTCCGTCATGAACTGGAACTCATGGGTAGCGACGAATCCGATGCCTACCGCGACCTCATCCTGCGCGAACCGCAGCTTAAATCGGCAGAGGCCAACGTTAAGAGCGCCGAGCTGGCAGTGGAATCCGCAAAGCTCAATCTTGAGCGGACAAAGATCAGCGCACCGTTCGATGCCGTCGTGGTTTCCGAGACCGCCGATATCGGTGATTATGCGCAATCCTCGAAGGTGCTGGTGGAGCTGGCCGCGACCGACCGTTATTTCGTGCGCGCCTCGATCCCGCTCAGCGCCCTCGTGCCCCTGCCGCAGATCGGCAAGCAACCCTACGCCGCGACCCTCACCCTTTCCGACGAAACCACCCACCCCGCACAAACCTATAAGTTGCTGCCCGGCCTGAGCACGAAAGGACGCATGGCGCGCCTCCTGCTCACCGCCGACAACCCCTACTCCCGCGAAGGCCGGCCAATGCTGATCGACGAATTCGTGCGCATCCGCATCGAGGGCGAAACCATCAAAAACGCGCTAACATTGCCGCGCATATACCTGCGCGACGGCAACGTTGTCTGGACGATCGATGGCGAAAAAAGGCTACGCATCCTGCCCGCCAAAGTGCTTCAGGGCTATGCAGACAATGTGCTCGTCCGCATCGAAGGTGCCACCCAGTTTGAAATCGTCACCTCCGACCTGCCCGCCGCGGTCGAAGGCATGGAGCTGCGCCGCGTCGGCGAACCCGCACCCCAGATAAAGCAAGGCATGGGCGGCGGCAAGGGACAGGGCAAGCCGGGAATTAACCCCATCGACCAAAAACCCGAAGGCCAAAGCCAGGCGAAAAGGAAAACATAAGCCATGAACAACGTTTTGGATAAATTCAAGGGTCCCATCGCGTGGATGGTCAAGAACCCGGTTGCGGCCAATCTGCTAATGCTGCTCTGCCTAGTCGGCGGCTACGCTTCTTTCACGCAGATCAAGCAGGAGGTCTTCCCCGACATCGCTGCTGACATGGTCACCGTCCGCGTCACCTATCCCGGCGGCACACCCGAAGAGATGGAGCAGAGTGTCTGCCTTGTGGCCGAGGAAGCCATGCGCGGCATCGAGGGTGTTTTCGAAGTCACTTCCGTTGCCAAGGAAGGTTCGGCCACCGTCAGCGCCGAGCTGCTCGAAGGCGTCGACAGCATCAAGATCTATCAGGACATCAAGAGCGAAATCGACCGCGTCACCACCTTCCCCGACGGTGCCGAACGACCCGTGGTTGCACTCGACGCACGCCTTCGCGAAGCCATGACGCTTGTCTTGTATGGCGACGCCTCCGACGTGACCCTGCGTAACATTGCCGAACAGGTGCGCGATCGCCTGCTGCAAAGCGAGTACATCACCCAGGTGGAGCTTTCGGGAACCCGCGACCTTGAAATCAGCCTGGAGGTTTCGCAGGACAAGTTGCGCGAGTATGGCCTGACCCACCAGTCGTTGGCGTCGACCATCAATACGCAGTCGCGCGAGATTTCCGGCGGTGGCATTAAGACCGATAGCGGCGAAACCCTGCTACGCATGCAGGAACGGCGGAACTACGGTACCGAGTTCGCCCAGACACCCGTGCTCGCGACCGAGGATGGCACCCCTATCACGCTCAACGATATCGGAACCGTTGTGGATGGCTTCGAAGACTCCGATATATTTGCAAACTACAACAGCAAACCCTCCATCATGCTGGAGATCTACCGCGTCGGCGACCAGACCCCGTCCCAGGTCTCCGAATCAGTCAACGAGTTGCTGCCGCAGATCGAAGAACAGCTACCCGAAGGCATCGGAATCGACATCCTATCCGACCGAACCGAAATCTTTTTCCAACGCGCCGACCTGCTGCTGCGCAACGGAGGGCTCGGCCTGATTCTCGTACTGTTCGTGCTCGGCCTCTTCCTCGAAATCCGTCTGGCGTTCTGGGTGGCCATGGGCATCCCGGTCTCCTTCCTCGGTGCCATGCTGATCATGCCGGCAACCGGACTCTCCATCAACATGATCACCATGTTTGCCTTCATCATCACGCTCGGCATCGTGGTAGACGACGCCATCGTGGTCGGTGAAAACGTCTACCACAACCTGCAGGATGGAATGGAAGGCAGCAAGGCCTCGATCATGGGTGCACGCCAGGTCTGCTCCCCTGTCGGATTCAGTATCCTTACGAACATCGTTGCGTTCGTTCCGCTGATGGTCATGCCGGGAACCATGGGCCGGATCATGGGCATGCTTCCCATTGTGGTTATTTCGGTGTTCCTCATCTCCTGGGTGGAGAGCCTCTACATTCTGCCGGCCCACCTCAGCCACGTCCGCAAGAAGGAACCGACCGGCCTGTTCGGCTTGCTGCACCGCTTCCAGCAACGGTTCAGCCATGCGTTCCGCGAGTGGGTGCGCACCAAATACGGCCCCTTCCTGGACTTCTGCCTGACCCATCGCTATGTCGTCATCTGTGCGGCATTGGCCATTCTGCTGCTCGTTGGCGGCTATTGGGCCAGCGGCCGCATGGGCTTCTCCATGTTCACCACGGTGGAATCGGACTATGCGGTGGCCTCGGCCACCCTGCCGTTCGGCTCGCCCGTGAATAAGACGGAAGCCGTGGCCGACAAGCTGGTCAAGGGCGCCCAGGAAGTGCTGGCCGAAACCGGACACCCGGAACTGGTCGAAGGCATCTTTGCCAATGTCGGCCGCAGCGGCGCGCACACCTGCCAGGTGCGCGTCTATCTGGCCGATCCCGAAATACGCGACCCGATCATGGGAACCGAAGCGTTCGTCCAGGCATGGCGCAAGAAAGTCGGCGATCTGCCCGGCGTACGCTTCGTCCGCTACGCCTCCGACGAAGGCGGCCCTGGCCGCGGCCCCGCGCTCGAGATCGAGCTGCGCCACCAGAATATCCGCACCCTCGAAAGCGCCGCGCAGGCCCTGGCCGCCGAACTCGAGAACTATCCCCTCGTACAGGATGTCGACGACGGCGTGCAGGAAGGCAAGACCCAGTTCGACTTCACCATGAAGCCCGAGGCCATCAGCCTTGGCCTTTCGGCCAGCGATGTCGGCCGCCAGATCCGCGCCGCCTTCGAGGGCACCGAAGTGCTGCGCCAGCAGCGCGGCCGCAACGAGGTGAAGGTCAAGGTGCGCCTGCCCAAGGAAGAGCGCACGAAAATGCATAACTTCGAAAACTTCATCCTGCGCACGCCCGATGGCGGCGAGGTGATGCTCTCCGACGCGGTCAATATCGACGTCGGCAAGTCCTACACCACCATCAACCGCCGCAACGGCATGCGCACCATCACCGTCGTGGCCGACGTCCGCCCGAAATCCAAGGCCGGGGAAGTGATGGCCAAGCTCGATGCCGGGTATTTTCCCCAACTGGCCAACCAGTTCCCGGGACTGGACTACAGCTATGAAGGCCGCACCGCCGACCAGCGCGAAAGCTTCGGCAGCATGAAGGTCACGATCCCGCTCGTACTGCTCTGCATCTACGCCCTGCTGGCCATCCCGTTCCGCAGCTATTCGCAGCCGCTCATCGTGATGGTCTCCATCCCGTTCGGGGTCATCGGCGCAATTGTCGGCCACTTGCTGCTGGGCTATTCCATGACCATGATCGGCATCATCGGCATGCTGGCGCTCTCGGGCGTGGTGGTGAACGATGCGCTGGTTTTGATCAGCTTTGCCAACGAGCGCCGCGCCGACCACGACAACGCGCACGACGCCGTGGTCTCGGCGGGCATCCAGCGCTTCCGCCCGATCCTGCTCACCACCCTGACCACCTTCGGCGGACTAGCCCCGATGATGCTGGAGACCTCGCGGCAGGCTAAATTCCTAATCCCGATGGCGATCTCGCTCGGCTTCGGGATTCTCTTCGCCACCTTCATCGCCCTGCTGCTCGTCCCGTGCCTCTACATGGTGATCGACGACTGCGGGCGGCTGAAGCGAAAACTAATCGCTTTGTATGAGTAGCCTCCTCAAAGGCAGCGTCGTTGCGCACCTGATCCGGCTAACCCTTCCAAGCATTGGAGGCATGTTGGCGATCATGGTTTTCAACCTGACCGACACCTGGTTTGTATCGAAGCTCGGCACCGACGAGCTCGCCGCGATGGGCTTCACCTTTTCGGTCGTCATGATCGTCGGGGCGCTGGCGATGGGCTTCTCTTCCGGCGCAGCATCAATCATCAGCCGCGCGCTCGGGGCGCAAAACCGCAGGCTGGCGGCCCGGACGGTTTCCGACGGACTCTTCCTGACCATTCTCGGGACGCTGGTGATCAGCATCGCCGGGTATTTCACCATGAATCCGCTCTTTACCTTGCTGGGGGCGGAAGGCCATGTCCTGGAACTAGTACATGAATACATGGTGGTCTGGTATATCGGGGCGGTCGCCGCCATCATGCCACCGGTGAGCGACGGATGCCTGCGGGCCGCAGGCGACATGGTGCGGCCGCTGATCGTGATGTGTTCCGTCGCCCTGCTGAATATCATCCTCGATCCCATCCTTATTTTCGGCTGGGGGCCATTCCCCGCCATGGGCATGAAAGGTGCCGCGCTTGCCACGATCATTGCCCGCATAATCGCCATGACCGCCTCGTTGAGCTTCCTGCATTTCAATCACAAGTTGATCGACTGGAGCCAACCGCACATTCACAACGTGTTGGCTTCATGGAAAGAGATCATCCGGCTCGGCATCCCGGCGGCCATCACCCAGTCGCTCAACCCCGTTGCCCAGGGCTTCTATATCCGCCTTGCCGCAGGCATCGGTGGCGTCCAGGCCGTAGCCGCCATGGCCACCGGCACACGCATCGAAGCATTCCTGCTGCTCATCGCCATGGCCTACGGTATCGCCATTGTCCCGTTTGTGGGATTCAACTATGGAGCGGACAAGCACCACCGCGTACAGGAAACACGGCGGATCAGCAACCGCTTTGCTCTCATCTATGCCGGCATCACCCTGGTGGTCCTGCTACCGACTGCCCGGCCCCTTTCGGCTCTGTTCAGTCACGATTCCGAAGTCGTTCGGCTAAGCACGGCCTACCTCCTCATTTCCGTCCTCGGCATGGTCGGCGGGCTTGTCAGCATGTGGATGAGCCAGCTACTCAACGTGATCGGCAAACCGCGCCCCGTCATGGCCATCAATCTCCTGCGCATATTCGCCTTCATCATTCCGCTCTGTTTGCTCGGCAGCCAGTTATTCGGATTCTACGGCCTCGTAGCCGGCCTCGCCCTCGGCAACCTGCTCTCCGGCATCCTCGCCGGCTTCATCACCCGCCGCCAGCTCCGTTAACAAGCGTTTCCAATGGTTAGAAGTTTGCTTTCCTTTTCAGCCAAGGTCTGGAAGACTGCCCGCCGATATCATCCAACGGTTGAAAATCGGTGTTGGGCAAAAATGAATATGGACAGACTGAAGGAAACCCGCAAATGAACAGACACTTGAAATGGTTTTTACTGCCCATCGTTGGGGTGCTTTCCTCCTGCGCCATCTACGCCCCGTCGGAACGTACCGCCTTGAGCAAAAATCTGCCGGCACAGTTCTCGCTCTACCCGGAAGAAGTTCCACTTCGGCAAGACTCAGGGCTGGCAGACCTTGAAAACCGCTGGTGGGAAAGTTTCCAATCCTTGGAACTCAATGGACTGATCGATGAAGCGCTGACCAACAGCCCGACCCTCCGGCAGTCGTGGGCGCGGCTGGCGCAGGCCGAAGCCATCGCCGTCAAAACCGGCGCCCCGCGCTACCCCGAGCTGGGCTACGCCGCCGGTGCCTCCGCCACCCGCCGCAGCAGCGTCGACCACGGCCACACCACCATCAATGACTATTCCCTTGGCCTGGCCGCCAACTATGAAGTCGATCTGTGGGGGCGCATCAAATCGGAAACCGAAGCGGCCGCGCTCGACCGCGAGGCGTCGCGTGAAGACGTCAACACCGCCGCCATCACCCTCGCCTCGCAGGTGGCGCTCCGCTGGAGCGGCATCGTCTCCCAGCGATTGCAAACCGATGTGATCCGCCGGCAGCTCGAATCCAACAAAACCTCGCTGGAGCTCGTCGAACTGCGCTTCCGCAAATCGCAGTCCAATGCGCTTGATGTCTATCAGCAGCGGCAGTCCGTGGCCGCCACCGAAGCGCTCATCCCGTTGGCGGATCTGCGCGAGGGCCTGCTGGCCAACGAGCTGGCGGCACTGCTCGGCCGCACCGATTTCCAATCATTGGAAATTGCCGACTCCAACCTTCCAATGGTTGGAGAAAAAATTCCAGCCACTGGAATTCCGGCGGACGTGCTGGCCAACCGCCCGGATGTGCGCCGCGCGGGTCTGCGGCTGCAGTCGACCGACTGGAGCGTGGGCGCCGCGCGGGCCGACCGCCTGCCCGCCATCCGGCTGAGTGCCTCCGCGGAATATACCGACAGCTCATTATCCGATCTTTTCGACAACTGGTATGCCAACCTGGCCGCCAGCTTGACCGGCCCGATCTTCGACGCCCACCGCCGCAAGGCGGAAGTGGAGCGTGTCCGGGCCGTGGCGGACGAACGGCTTGCCGCCTATCGCGAGACGGTAGTCAATGCCATCAAGGAGGTGGAAGATGCCTTGGTTTCGGAGCAGAAACAGCGCAAATACATCGTTGCGCTCGACCGCAACCTGGCAATGAGCCGCAACGCCTACGACGAGGCCCTCAACCGCTACCGCAACGGCCTGAGCGAATATCTGCCCGTGCTCGTCCAACTGGTCAGCCTGCAAAACCTCGAACGCACCCGCGTCGAAGCGCAGTACACCCTGCTTCAATACCGTATCAATCTGTTCCGGGCCCTCGGCGGAAGCTGGACCGACGAACTGCAAACCCCCTCTTCTGAAAGCGAGGACCAACCATGAGCCTGTTGAAAAAATCCATCAAAATCATTGTTCCGATTCTGATCGTCCTGATTGCCGTGATGATTGGGCGCATCATTATCACAACCACGAAGAAGCCGCAAAAGAAGCGGCCGCAAAAGACCGCCTATACCGTGGCGGTCCAACCGCTCAAGGCCGGCAGTCAGGCCGTAAAGCTGAAAGCCACCGGCACGGTGGCGCCGGCCGTCGAGATTGCGCTGCGGACCCGCGTGGCCGGCGAGATTGTTGAAGTGGCCCCCGAATTCATCGATGGGGGAGCCTTTCAACAGGGCGAGGTGATGCTGAAGATCGACCCGATCGACTACCAGTTGGCACTGGAACTGAAAAAAGCGGCACTGGCCGAAGCCGAGTACCAACTCCAGCTTGAAAAAGGCCAGGGCGAAATCGCCGCGCGCGAATGGGAACTGCTGGGTCCGGACGATAACTCCTCCAAAGCCGACCGCTCGCTGGCGCTGCGCGTGCCCCACCTGAAATACCGAACCGCCAAGCTTGAAGCCGCCAAGGCCGAACTGGAAAATGCCAAACTCGACCTGGCCCGCACCCAAATCCGCGCCCCCTTCAATGCGGTGGTCGTTGAACGCAAAACCGACCTCGGCACGCAGGCGGCCATACAGGATGCGCTGGCCACACTGGCGGGATCGGATCGGTTCTATGTGCGGGCATCCATCCCGGTCGACCGACTGAAGTGGATCAAATGCGACCCCGATAATGGCTCCCTTGTCACCGTCACCCGCATCACCGGCGATGTTCGCCAAGGCCGTGCGATCCGCCTGGAAAGCGCCCTCGAAGAAAAGGGGCGCATGGCCCGGGTAATCGTTGCCGTCGAAAACCCAACGCAGGGCGAACACCCGATGCTGCTGAATGAATACGTGCACATCGAGATCGAAGGCAACCCCATTGAAAAAGCCTACCATATCCCGCGCGTGGCCCTGCACGGCGACCGGCAGGTCTGGCTGGCATCACCGGAAAACACCCTCGAAATCCGCGACGTCGAAGTCGGTTGGCGCGATGCCACCGATGTCATTGTCACCGGCGGGCTCAACAACGGGGAGCGCTTGATTCTCACCAACCTCTCGACTCCGGTCAACGGCATGAAACTCCGCATTGAGGGCGACCCTGTTCCTGAAGAAAAAGGCAAGGGCCAAGGTGCCGGCAAGGGCAAACAAGGCAAAGGATCCAAGAGCAATGAATAAAAATCCCATGCTCCCCGGTCGGGAGCGCCGGGGCCCCATTTCGTGGATGACCCGCAACCCCGTTGCCGCCAATATCATTATGCTGATCCTGATTCTCGGCGGCCTCATCCAGGCGTTCAACGTCAAACAGGAATTCCTGCCGAACGCCGACCTCGATCTGGTGACGGTCTCCGTCCCCTACCCCGGCGCCAGCCCGGAAGAGGTCGAACAGGCCATTGTGCTGGCAGTGGAAGAAGCGGTGCGCGGACTCGACGGCGTCGAGGAAGTATCGGCCAGCGCCCGCGAAGGCAGCGGCTCGGTAGTCGTGGAGGTGATGCCCGGCTACGACCTCGGTCGGATGTCGCAGGATATTCAAAGCGAAGTGGATCGAATCAGGACCTTTCCGGAGGATGCCGAGGAACCGATCATCACCATCAGCTCGATCCGCCGCGAAGTGCTGGCCGTGATCGTTTCCGCCGATACCGCCGATACCGTTTTACGGGAAGTCACCGAACAGGTGCGCGACAGCCTGATCCAATCGCCGGGCATCACGCAGGTGGAGCTTTCCAATGTCCGGAACTTTGAAATTTCCATCGAAATTCCGCAGGATTCGCTGCGCGCCTATAATCTAACGATCCAGGATGTGGCGGATATTATTGCCCGCGCATCCGTCGAACTACCCGGCGGCGGCATGAAAACCACCAGCGGCGAAATCCTCGTCCGCGTCCGCGACCGCCGCGACTACGGCGAACAGTTCGGCAAGATTCCGTTGATCACCGGAGCCGACGGCACACAGGTCCTGCTTGAAGATGTCGCCACCATCCGCGACAAGTTCGACGACTCGGATAAATTCTCCTACTACAACGGGAAACCCGCGCTGACGATGGACGTCTACCGCATCGGCAAGGAAACCCCCATCACCGTCGAAGAATCCGTGCTTGAAGTGCTTGAGCAACTGCGAGCAACCCTCCCGGACGGAATCGAGCTGGAAATCTGGAATAGCCGCGCCGACATGTTCCGCCAGCGGATGAACCTGCTGTTGCGCAACGGCATGCTCGGATTGATCCTCGTGTTCATCGTGCTCGGCTTCTTCCTGGAAATGCGCTTGGCCTTCTGGGTCATGCTCGGGATCCCGATCTCGTTCCTCGGCACCATCCTGATTATGCCGGCCATGGATGTGAGCATCAGCATGGTCTCCATGTTTGCCTTCATCCTCGCGCTCGGGATTGTGGTGGACGACGCCATCGTCGTCGGGGAAAACATCTACCACAACCACCAGAACGGCATGCCGTTCCTGCGGGCCGCCGTGGTGGGTGCCCGCCAGATAGCCATGCCGGTCACGTTCAGTATTCTCACCAACATCGTGGCCTTCATGCCGCTCTATTTCGTGCCCGGCGTCATGGGCAAGATTTTCAGCGCCATACCGCTCGTCGTCTGCTCCACATTCGTGATTTCGCTGGTAGAAGCAATGTTTGTACTGCCCGCCCACCTAGGCCATCAGAAAGACCTGAAGAAGCCGCACGCCCTCCACCGAATGCAACAGCGCTTCGGCAACGCCTTCACGCGGTTCATCCGCGAAAAATACGGCCCGTTCCTCGACTACACCCTGCGGCGCCGGTACCTCACGGTAGCCATTGGCTTGTTCGTGCTGATCATCACCATCAGCCATGTGAAAAGCGGGCGCATGGGATTCGAGCTCTTTCCCAGTGTCGAGTCCGACGTCGCCCTCTGCGCCTTCAAGCTGCCGTATGGATCGCCCGTGGAAAAAACCAAGGCCATTCACGACCGGATTCTCAAAGCCGGTGAAGCACTTGTCCAGGAAATTGAAGAAGAGGCCGGGCGCCCGCAGATCAAGGGCTACATCTCCCACATCGGCACCGGCGGGAGAGACGTTACCGGAGGGCATAGCGGATCGATCACCTTCGACTTGGTCGACGCCGATGTGCGCCCCGTTTCCACCGCCGACTTCGTGCAGCGCTGGCGCCAGAAAGCCGGCCCGATCACCGGCATCGATACAGTCCGCTTTCGGGACGACAGCGGAGGCCCCGGCGGCGGCAGTGATGCGCTGACCGTCGAGCTTGCGCACCGCGATATCGGCGTACTTGAAAAAGCCAGTACCGATCTGGCCGAGGCGCTGAGCGAATATTCCATCGTCAGCGATATCGACGATGGCTTCACCCCCGGCAAGCCGCAGATCGACTTTACGCTGAAACCCGAAGGCCGCAGCCTGGGGCTGACCTCGTTCGGCGTCGCTCGACAGGTACGCAATGCCTATTATGGTTCGGAAGCCATCCGTCAGCAGCGCGGCCGCAACGAAATCAAGGTCATGATGCGCCTGCCCGAGACCGAACGCGAAACCGAGTTCAGCCTTGAATCAATGATTATCCGTACGCCGTCCGGTATCGAAGTGCCGCTGAGGGAAGTGGTCACCATGGAGCGCGGCCGTGCCTATACCACCATCAGCCGCCGCAACGGTCGGCGCACCGTTACCGTTTCAGGAAACGTCACCCCAAAGAGCAAGGCGGAGTTGGTGCTCTCCGATATGACCGCCGAAATGCTGCCCGCGCTTCAGGAAAAATATCCAGGGCTCTCCTACTCCTTTGAAGGCCGCCAAGCGGACCAACGCGAAAGTGTGGCGGGACTGATCAAAGGCCTGCTTGGTGCGATCATCCTGATCTACGTCATTCTCGCCATACCGTTCAAGAGCTACAGCCAGCCGCTGATCATTATGGTCAGTATTCCGTTCGGAATCGTCGGGGCCGTGATCGGCCACCTGCTGATGGGCTACAGCCTAAGCGTGATCAGCATCTTCGGAATTGTGGCGCTCTCCGGGGTGGTGGTGAACGACTCGCTGGTGCTGATCGATTTCTTCAACCAAAAACGCCGGGAGGGGCTCAGCGTGCACGACTCCATCATGACCGCCGGCATCCAGCGGTTCCGACCGATCATTCTTACCACCCTCACCACCTTCGGCGGGCTGACGCCCATGATCTTTGAAACCTCGCGCCAGGCCAAGTTCCTGATCCCGATGGCGATCTCGCTCGGCTTCGGCATTCTGTTTGCCACCGGCATCACGCTGCTGCTGATCCCGTCGCTCACCATGATCCTCGAAGACCTCGGCAACCTGCGAAGACGCGTTGGCGCATGGCAGGATTCCGAGTAGGCTTCCAATGATTGGAAGGCCATGAGCAAGCTCCTCAAAGGAAGCGTCGTTGCGCACCTGACGCGGCTGACGATTCCAAGCATTGGCGGTATGCTGGCGATCATGGTGTTCAACCTGACCGACACGTGGTTCGTCTCGCGACTGGGCACCGACGAGCTGGCGGCGATGGGCTTCACCTTTGCGGTGGTAATGATTGTCGGCGCACTGGCGATGGGTTTTTCATCCGGCGCGGCCTCCATCATCACCCGGGCACTGGGTGCCGGAAACCGCGCGTTGGCGAGCCGCACCGTTGCCGACGGACTCTTCCTGACCATTCTCGGAACCCTGATTGTCAGCATCATCGGTTATTTCACCATCAACCCGCTCTTTTCCCTGCTGGGCGCAAAGGGCCGCGTACTGGTGTTGGTGCATGAATACATGGCGGTCTGGTATATCGGGGCCGTGGCCGCCATCATACCCCCCGTCAGCGACGGCTGCCTGCGCGCGGCGGGAGACGTGATACGCCCCATGATCGTCATGTGCACCGCGGCGTTGCTCAACATCCTCCTGGATCCGATTCTTATTTTCGGCTGGGGACCGTTCCCGACCATGGGAATGCGTGGGGCGGCCCTCGCCACGCTCATCGCCCGGATCATTGCGATGCTGGCCTCGCTCGGATTTCTGCACTTCAAACATGGCTTGATTGACTGGAGCCGCCCGCATATCTCGGACACGCTGCGCTCCTGGAAGGAAATCATCCGGCTTGGCATTCCCGCCGCGCTGACGCAGGCGCTCAATCCGATCGCGCAGGGATTCTACATCCGCCTCGCGGCGGGCGTCGGCGGGGTTCAGGCCGTGGCGGCGATGGCCACCGGCACGCGGATCGAAGCCTTTCTGCTCATCCTGGCCTTCTCCTACGGCATCGCGCTCGTTCCGTTCGTTGGCCACAACCATGGAGCGGAAGAGCACCACCGGGTTCAGGAGGCGCGGCGCCTCAGCACCCGCTTCGCGCTGATCTATTCCGCGGCCGCGCTGATTCTGCTGCTGCCCCTCGCGCGATTCGTTTCCGGCTGGTTCAGCGACGATCCCGAAATCATTCGCCTCAGCACCATCTATCTGCTGATTTCCGTTCTCGGGATGACGGGAGGGTTGGTCAGCATGTGGATGAGCCAGCTACTCACGGTCATCGGAAAGCCGCGGCCCGTCATGACCATCAATCTCACGCGCGTGTTTCTTCTGATCATGCCGTTGAGTCTGCTGGGCAGCCACCTTTTCGGCTTTACCGGCCTCGTAGCGGGCCTCACGCTCGGCAACCTGCTCTCCGGCATCCAGGCTTATTTTATCACCCGCACCCAGCTCCGCTAAAGGCCGGTTCCAATCATTGGAAGTTTGCTTTCCTTTTCTTCCAAGGTCTGGAAGACTCGCCCGCGAAACATTCCAAAGATTGGAAAATGCTATGGGCGAAGCTGCGGAAAAAAAGGGTTACTCGTTTGGCACCTTCAAGGGGGTCTATACACCGAGTGTGCTGACGATCTTCGGTGTAGTCATGTATCTGCGCTTCGGCTGGGTGCTCGGCAACGTCGGATTGCCCGCCACGTTGCTGATCGTCACCATTGCCACGTCGATCACCTTTTTCACGGGGTTGTCGATCTCGGCCATGGCGACGAACATGAAAGTGGGCACCGGCGGGGCCTACTATATCATCTCGCGCTCGCTCGGCCTTGAGACCGGGGTGGCGATCGGCCTGCCTTTGTTTTTTGCCCGCGCGTTCGGCGTGGCGTTCTACATTGCCGGTTTCTCAGAAGCCTTGATGGCCGTAGTCAATCCGCTGCCGATGCTGGATCCGGCCCTTACCGCCAAGCTGATTTCGGTGGCCACCTTGATTGGCCTAACCGCGCTGGCCTATATTTCCGCCGACCTGGCCTTGAAGGTCCAGTTCCTCATCTTTGCCGCCATCGGGGCTTCGCTCGTCTCCCTCTTTCTGGGCAATCCAGGAGCCGCGCCACTGATGGTTGAACCCGGAACGGTGGTTCCACTAAAACTCGGCTTCTGGGTCGTCTTCGCGGTCTTCTTCCCCGCCGTAACAGGGATCGAGGCGGGGCTGGGACTGTCGGGCGATCTGAAGAACCCGGCAAAATCACTGCCGCTTGGCACCATGGCCGCAGTGGCCACGGGCTATCTTGTATACATGGTGCTGCCGATTTTTATCTCCGCGAAGGTAGCGAACCCCGACATCCTGCTGGTTGATCTCAATATCATGACTTCAATCGCACGCTGGGGCTTTCTGATTGTCGTCGGTGTATTCGCAGCCTCGCTCTCGAGCGCGCTCGGCTCGCTGCTGGGCGCACCGCGCATGCTGCAGGCGCTCGCCAACGACCGGGTTATCCCGCGCTTCATCGGGCGTGGCTTCGGCAAAGACAAGGCCGACCCCCGCATCGCCACCGCCATCTCGTTCGCCGTTGCGCTGGCGGCGGTGTTGCTGGGTGATCTCAACCTGATCGCGCCGATCCTCTCGATGTTCTTCCTGATGTCCTACGGATTGCTGAATCTTTCCGCCGGACTGGAAGGGTTGATTGAAAGCCCCTCATGGCGGCCGAAGTTCCGCGTACCCAGCTGGGTTTCCCTGTTTGGGGCCTTAAGCTGCTTTACCGTGATGCTGATGATCAATGCGGGATCCACCATCGTGGCCTACCTGATCATCGGCGTGGTGTTCTATCTGGTGAAACGCCGCCGGTTGAACGCACATTGGGCAGACATGAGTTACGGCATCCTGACTTTGCTGGTACGGTTTGCCATCCGCCGTATGAGCAAGCTGAAGCCGGACGAGCGCACCTGGCGGCC
The DNA here is from genome assembly GCA_021734595.1 of Kiritimatiellales bacterium. Lineage (GTDB taxonomy): Bacteria > Verrucomicrobiota > Kiritimatiellia > Kiritimatiellales > Pontiellaceae > JAIPIO01. The sequence goes on from JAIPIO010000023.1 coordinate 16,539, forward strand.
GAATATTCTCGCGCTGAGCGGGTCACCGAGGACGCGCTGGCATCTGGTGGAAATGGCACACGCACTTGCCCGGCACAACAGCGCGTTGACGGTGGCTAGCATCCTGCCGGTAGAGGACTGGTCGGCAGAAAAGGTTCAGAGTACGGAAAGCATGATGCGGGAATATCTCCAAAAGCGTGATGTGGAGGCGCTGGTGAAGATATTTCCTTCGCCGGATATGATTACCGGCGCGGAAGCGCTGGTGCGGGCCTACGGGTACGGGCCACTGGTACCGAACACTATTCTGCTGGGCGAAACGAAAAATGAAGACAGTTTCAACGATTTCGCGCGGCTGATCCAGCTGATCTACCGCACCCAACGCAATTTGATCCTGTTGCGCGAAGCCACCCAGGAAGCGCCGGAGGATGCCGAGACCATTGATGTCTGGTGGGGCGGAAACCAGGACAACATCGGGCTGATGCTGACGCTGGCCTACCTGATTAAGCAGAGTCCGGTCTGGCGGGAATCCCAACTGGTTGTGAAGACCATTGTCGCAGGTGAAGAGGAGCGCGGGGCAGCCCAGGAACGGCTCGAAACCTTTATTGAAGAACAACGCCTGCCCGCCACGGCGCAGGTGATCGTGCGGCAGGAGCAAAGTACCTTTGACCTTATCCGTCAGTCCTCTTCCGATTCCAGCCTGGTGTTCATGGGTATGCGCCCGCCAAAACAGGATGAAACCATTGATGAATACAGCCAATACTACGGGAACCTAATCGATGCCACCGGCGGGATGCCATCGCTGGCACTGGTGCTGGCCGCGGAGAATATCGAGTTCCGGCAGGTGATTGGGATGACGAAGGGATTGTAACTGCCGATTCCCGATTTTCGATTGTTGCCTTACGGCTTTGCGACAGCCTTCTTTATAGCGCCAACGTTCAGCGGTATTCAGCCATCAGGCCGGTGAAGTCGTTTTTCTCCGAATCAATGATGATCTTCAGCCGCCGATAGGCTTCGTCGAGGTCGTCGTTGACGATCAGATATTCGTATTCGTTCTGCTGTGCCATTTCCGTTTCGGCATTTTTCAGGCGGCGGGCGATCACCTCTTCGGCATCCGTGCCGCGTCCGCGCAGCCGCCGTTCCAGTTCTTCCGGTGACGGAGGCGCAATGAATATGTCCAGAAAGCCCCGTCGGATAGGATGTTTCATCGGAAGTTTTTCCAGCGACTTGCGGATCTGGGCCGCGCCCTGCACGTCGATATCCAACAGCACATGTTTCCCCTCCTCCATCGCAAACAGGATGGTGTCTTCCAGTGTGCCGTAATAGTTTCCATGCACCTTGGCATGCTCCAGGAATTCCTCGTTCTTGACCCGTTTCCTGAATTCCTGCTTTGAGAGGAAATAATAACTGACACCGTCCTGCTCGCCTTCGCGCGGCAGGCGCGTGGTGCAGGATACGGAATAGACAATATCGGGGTGGTCCGCAACCAGCCGGTTGCAGAGCGTACTCTTGCCCGCACCGGACGGCGCGGACACCACGATCATCAACGGCCGCACAGGCGGATTGGGATGCCGGAACGGTGGAACATCTGAAAGCTGCTGTTTAGGGTCTGGCACGGCGGACATCTCCTGCTGTTGATTATTCGACATTTTGAACCTGCTCGCGGATCCGCTCAAGTTCCGTTTTGAACGCGACCACCTGACGGGTGATCGCCAGCTCATTGGCCTTGGAGCCAATGGTATTGATTTCGCGGAACATTTCCTGACAGAGAAAATCGAGCGTGCGCCCAACCGGCTCGGCTGAATGCAGCAGTTTGCGTATCTGGCCAATATGGCTTTTAAGGCGGGTAAGCTCCTCGGCAATGTCGCAACGGTCCGCGAACAGGGCAATTTCGCGTACGATGCGCTCATCCCCCGCCAGATCGGCAACACCGGCTTTTTCCAATCGTTGGAACAGCTTTTCGCGGTAGCTGCGAACCACGCCGGGCGCCACCGTGCGGATGGCCTTCATCATCTCCTCCAGTGCCGCCAGCCGCACCCGCAGGTCTTTTTCCAGCGCCCTGCCTTCCGCCGCGCGCATCCGGGAAAGTCCGCTGAGCGCCTTGGCTACCGCCTTTCCCAGCACATCGGCCACATGGTTTGCATCGAGGTCATCCTGTTCTAGCGCAACCAACCCCGGAATCCGCAGCAGGGTATCCGCACCGAGGTTGTCCTCCATCCCGAGTTTTTTCGCCGCCGCGCGGATGGAATCCACATATTCCGCAGCCAGTTTCCGGTTCACCTTGACGGAACCGGCGCTTGAAGCGGCGCTTTCCATACGGACGATGCCCGAAACACGCCCGCGCGAAAATTCCGCGCGGACCAGTTCCTGCACCTGTGCGTCGAGGGTGATGAGATTGCGCGGGAGCGTCACATTGACATCGAGCTGCTTGCGGTTAACAGAACTCAACTCCACCGCAACCCGCACCCCGTGCGCGGATGCACGGCCCTCTCCAAACCCGGTCATGCTTTTAAAGCCCATACTTCTCCTTAGAACTTGTATCCGGAGGCAGAATTTAGGATTTTCGATGCCATGTCACGCATTTTGATCAATGGCAAAACCGTATTGGCGGAACAGGTGATCGTAGCGGAGAGCGCTTCCGAGCGGATGCGGGGCCTGCTGGGACGCTCATCGCTGCCGGCAGACACCGCCATGCTGATCCACCGCTGCCGCAGCATCCACACCTGGTTCATGCGGTTCGCCATCGATGTCATCTTCCTGGACCGCGAGATGCGGGTGCTCAGGGTATCGGAGAACATCCGGCCCTGGCGCATGGCATTCGGGCCGCGCAAGGCGGTGGCCGTGCTGGAGACCGCGGCCGCCCGACTGGGTGTCCCCGCCGTGCAACCCGGCGACTTCCTGACCTTGGAATAGTTCCTGGCAGCGCACCCTTTTACCCCGTATGGATCACAGGGTGCATCCATGGTTTCACCGTGTCAGCGGTG
>JAIPIO010000024.1 GCA_021734595.1 Kiritimatiellales bacterium
AAATGGTCTGCGGGGCGTCGGGGATGTGAATCTTTCCCCAGGTTTCGGAGCCATCCGCGTACCAGATCAGGTCGCCCGTATTGCGGTCGTAAAGCAACGTGCCTTCGGAGCCGTCCAACAGCCGGTAGCGGCAGGAGGCGACCAGCTCGGCCCGCGCATTCTCGGGGTTGAACTGGCGGGTCACTTCATAGCGGTCTTCTTTCCATTCAAAGGCGCGCACAACGGGGCCTTGGGAAACTACCACCCGCTCGCCGTCGCCCGGCGCGCCGAGGAGGATGTTCTCGATTTTCAGTTGCTGGGTCAGCGCGCGGAACGATTCGCTGGTCAGCTCGGTCAGGCTGTCGTTGGCAAACAGGTACATGACCGGGGTATCGTACGGCATGGCCAGGATCATTCCGGTTTTCCCCTGCGGCAGCTTGAACACCAGCAGGTCGGCGGGATCGTTCTCCATTTCCAGCGGGTAGGCGGAAACCTTGTCTCCCGTTCCTTCGATCCGCACCAGGGAGAGTTTATTGTCGTCATCCTTGCAGACCAGCCAGCACTCGTTGCCCGACTCCAGCGCGCACCCGGCCAGTACGTTCCCGGGGGTGTCGAGAATGGCGGGAAAACGGTTGATATCCTTGCGGGAATGCAGCGCGGCAATCTTCTCTTTTTTGCTGACGACGAGAATATCGCCGTTGGCGAGCCGGCTCACGCGGGATACATCCGAGAGCGAATCAATCCGCTCCGGTTCAGGATCCAGTCCCTCTTCGTTTCCGTGATAAATATGCAACCGGCTGAGTTCCGGCGCGGCGACGAGCATGTCGTCGAAACCGTCGCCGTTGAAATCGTTCGCCAGCCACGCGGGTGCGGCTTTTGCAATCGTTCCCTCCAAGCCAATCCGGTTCGGCGCTGTTTCCTGTGTTTGCAGCAGGACGGGCTGGTTTTTTTCGGTGAAGCCATACAGGCGTAAAGCCATCCGGTTGCGCAGTATCATGGCAATGCGCGGGGGAGCGCCGTCGAATTCAAGAATATCCATATACTGCTTCGGCGGCAGATCCACCGGCTGTCCCGCTCCAAACGAACCGTTGCCCCGTCCGTAGCGCACCTTGATCGGGAAACGGAGCGTATTGAAATAGAATACGAGGTCGTTGTTTCCGTCGCCGTTCACATCCGCGATGACGCCATGATAACTTTTATCATTGGAAAAGGTGAGGGTTTTACGGGCAAGGAAGGGCTGTTGGCCGCCGTTCCAGAGAATGTCGGCCTGATCCTGTCTGCACACCAGAATGTCTGCAAGGCCGTCGCCGTTGAGGTCGCCGGTCTGTATGGTGGTAACCGATGAAGGGTCTTTCACAAAGATCGGGATAGGTTCGCCGAACGAACCGTCCTCATGCTGGCTTCTGAGCCGCAACCCCAGCGCAGTGCCGAAGGTAAGCAGATCCGGGCGCGTGTCGTTGTTCAGGTCGGTCACCCGCACTGCGCCAAGGCCTTGATCCACGATAATGCCGATATTCTTGAAGCGCTCATCGAGTTCGGGCAGGGAATGGTCTTGGTCTGCCGTGGCCGGCAGACGCAGCAGGATCTCCAGGCGAGAAACATTGTTGTTGGCAAAAACAATGTCATCGAGACCGTCGGAATTGATGTCCTTCACCAGCAGATGCGAAGCGCCATGGGTGAATTCATAGATTTCCAATGGCTGGAAACCGAAATCGCGTTCCGCTTTATCCGCACCCGCTCCTGCAGTGGCCGTCAATACCAGTATGCAACCAATCGGGATGATGGATCTTAAATGCATGATTCTTCCTGTTAATATTTAAGGACGGTCTTCTGGTGCAGGCCGTCTTCGACGGCCTCGGTGTAGGTGTAGGATGTGTTGAAGAACGAGGCGATATGGCTGGCTGGCGGCAACTTGCCAAAGTCGGGGGGTGGAATCCCGTTACTGCTGTTGATCCAACCCTGCCGGAACGCCCGGATATATTCCGGCTTGTTGAATGTTCGCACTATACGATCCATATTCTTCTTCCAGTCAACGGCGTTATAGGCGAACGCTCCGCCCGGCACATGCTGCCGGATTCCCTTGACCAGTTCGGAACGGGCAAAGGCCGGATTCGCGGCACCCTCGTTGTTTTGCGCCCGGAGCACCAGACGCACGCCGTCGGTTTCGCCGTAAACAAGATAATCCCCGCTCACGGTAAATGCCATGCGCTGCTGTTGCGGGTCGCTGGTTTTAATCTCATACAGGGTCTGTTCCAGGAATTCATCGATATTCAGCAACTGGTTCACCTGTTGCTGAAGCGCGGGCGCGTTCAGCGCGGTTTCCAGCCCGTTCTTGAACGCAATGGCATCCTTCAGTTCAACGGCCACGGCGGAAATCGCCTGATTCCGGCCCGAGGTACTGAAAGAGATGTATTTTGAATCCATGTTCGCAAAGAGGTCCTGTTCCAGATTGATGCCCGTATTTTGAAGAATCAGTGCCGGAATCATATCAAATTGCGGTTTCATCACGGGGGAAACCGAACCGAGAATTGCCGGAAGCTCCCGCCAGAAGCGCAGCAGGTTGAAGCGACCGACCTCCAGCGAGGAGATGCCTTTAGGAATAAAGGAGACCATTGGCAGCGGGGAGGGGGTCGTGTCGAGCAGGGAAAAGATGCCTTTGGTCAGATCGGAAACCTTCAGGTTGCTGTCCGCCATCATCTCTGCTTCCTTGAGAACAAGGGTGAACGTGTATTTTTCGATGCCGAGCAATCCCAGCGCGTCAAAAAACGCCTCCATATTCATCGGTGCCGGCTGCCCGTTGGTCCTCGGCTTTATGCCGGCCAGCACGCGGCTGCGAATCAGTTCGGCCACCGGCAGCTCGACGTCCAGCCGCGGATCGCCGACTGGTTCTTTAATGGTATCTTTTTTCATGCGGACAATGGAGCGCTCCACCCACTCGCGCTCTGGGCCGATGACCAGTGTGTTCCCGTAGTGGGCCTGCCACGTGGAAGATTCCGCCGCCGTTCCGCCGTTTTCAATGTGCTGCAACATCATCACGCCCTGGAAGGTGCTTTTCTTGATGTCGAACGGGGTTTCGGATCGTTCCTTCATCTGTTCATCCATGCCCAGACTGCGGTCGAAATCCTCCGCAGTCATTTGGGCAACAATATAATGGTCCTGCAGCTTCTCCGTAGCCCCGAAAACCACTTCACCCGTGAGCATTTTCAGCTCTTCAAGCCAGAGCTCGGACGAACCGGTTTTATCCTCTTCCAACATTTGGGTTTTCCAGTCGTCAAAGCTGGGATGCCCTAGAAAATCCTGGAATTGCGGATCATTCCATAACCGGCCCATCGAGGAGAGCTTCAGCTGGCTCCAGAAATTGGTGGTGCTGGATATGCGGACAGAAACACTGGTCTCGGGCGGCAGCAACGCTTCACGCTCCAGCGCCTGTGCCGCGAAAGGGGTGACGAGTGCAAGGATGAGTGCCAGCCTTATCAGCTTAACGAACATGTTCAGTCTCCTTCTGGTCGGTGGAAAATTTTCCGGGGCGGCGGGGCGGATCCGGGTAGACGAAACCGGATTCGGGGTTGGTGGCGTCGTAGGCAAATGCGTCGAGGTGGTCCAGGATGTATTTCGCGTGCAAGGCCGGAATGGCAAAGTTCAGCCCTTCCATGCTGGCCGCACCCATATTGATGATGCCCACCACCTGGCCGCGCCCGTTGAACAGCGGCCCGCCGGAGTTGCCCGGATTCACCGGGGCGTCCACCTGCAGGTAGAGAATGCCGCCGAAGTTGCGATGGGTCTGGCTGACCACCCCTTCGGTCACCGTCCGCTCCAGTCCCATCGGGTTGCCGATGGCAAAAACCGTTTCGCCGACCGTCATTTGTTCTGTTGGCGCAAACACAACCGGTGTGATTTCCGTGTCGAACTCCTTCAGGCGCAGTACCGCCAAATCATGGAACGGTGCGGTGGCCACAATCTCCACCTCCTTGTGCACGATGCGCCGCATGATTTTGCCCGCTCTGAGAAACTGGGTAACGGCGATGTGTTTTTCGCCCTTGATGACGTGGAAATTGGTCAGCAGATAACCCTTCTTGTTGAGGAAAAATCCGGAGCCGAGACCGGCGGCGGTTTTAACGAGCACCACCGCAGGCGCATAGCGTTCGGCCGCGTCCGAAGTCGAGAGCCGGTCCGTCGCCTCGATGTGATAAAGCCGGTCCGTATCCACCGGAACGGTTCCCTCCGTCTGCCGCTCTTCAAGGATGCTCAGCACTTCATCGGCAGGGATGCGCAGTACATCGAATCCGAGATCCAGCACGATGGAACCATCGGACTGTTTCAGCACCGGCGCATTGACGCGCGCGCCGTCGCGCAACACCACTTCTTCGGCAAGACCGCACCGCGCGGCCAGCAGCAGCGCCGCGCAAATCCATGTTCCGGTTTTAAACATATTCTGCATAATATAAATCGATCCTATCCAACTTCCCATGAAGTGACAACCATCGTTTCCAGACGTTGGAAAAACATTTCCAACCATTGGAAACGGTTCATGTGAAGATTCGCTTAACCTCGTCGGCGATAATGCGGATGCCTTCACGGACAACAGCTTCGTCTTGGGCGTAGGTCACGCGGATGCATTCGTGCTTGTGCGCCCAGTCGTCTTTCTCCAGCCCCGGGAAAAAGTGGTGGCCGGGAATAACCAGCGTGTTGCGCGCCTTCAGCCGCTCGTACAGCTCGGCGGCGGGGCAGGGGAGACCCTCGAACCACAGCCACAGGAAAATAGCGCCTTCCGGCTTGTGGACACGCCACGGCACCGAGTCGCCGAGCTCCTCGTGCAGCCATTCCAGTGCCTGGAGGGCCTTGTGTTCATAATACGGTTTCACGATTTCACGGCTCATCTGCATGATCTCGCCGCTACGTACAAGTTCGATGGCCATTTGCGCGCCGAGCCCGCCCGGTGCCAGGTTCATCACGCCGTTAATATCGCTGATAGCTGCGGCGATTTCCTCGCGCGCAATCACGATGCCGGTGCGCATGTTCGGCAGGCCGAACTTGGAGAGGCTCATGCAGACCACCGTGTTGGGATTCCACAGCGGCTGCGCCTCGGTAAAGATAATGTTCGGGAACGGGGTGCCGTAGGCGTTGTCGATGATGAACGGAATATCGTTCTCCCGCGCAATGGTATCGAGATGCTCAATCTCTTCATCGGTCAAAACGTTGCCGGTCGGGTTGGTGGGGCGCGAAACGCAGATCGCGCCGATGTCGTCGCCGGTTTCCAATGATTGGAAATCCACGTGGTATTTGAACAGGCGGTTTTCCAATGTTTGGATAACTGGTCGGCTCGCCGCAAAGAAGTTGTCGATCAGTCCCACATCGGCATAGCCGATGTATTCCGGCGTCAGCGGCAGGAGTACTTTCTTCGCTGTCCCGTCGGAGAACTCGCCGGCAAAGAGATTGAAGAGATAGAAGAAGGCGTTTTGGCTGCCGTTGGTCAGCGCAATGTTTTCCGGGCCGATATCCCAGCCGAATTTCCCCCGCAGCATTTCAGCCAGCGCCTCGATGAACGGCGCGTTGCCCCTTGCTCCGTCGTAGTTGCCGATCATTTTCTCAAAAGCGGACTCCTCGGCCAGAATCTGTTCCATCCGTTCGCGGAACCGCTGCTGCATGGCCGGGATGTGCGCCGGGTTGCCGCCGCCGAGCATCAGCATGCTGCTGTTGGTCATCGCCTCGCCGAGATCATCCATCAGCTGGGTGATCCCCGCCTTGCGCGTAAACTTTTCACCGAATTTGGAAAGCTTCATGCGGCACCTTGTATCACGGGTTGGCGGCAATGACAACCGCTCGCTTGGGCGCGGGATGGCCCTCGATGGTTTTGGCGGGATCGGCAGGGTCGAGGTAGTCGGCGAGCGATTCGTAGGTCATCCAGTCCGTGGAGCGTTGCTCCTCCACCGAAGTGGTGGTTACGTCGACGGTGCGGACGTCCTTCAGTCCGCAGCGGCGCATCCAGAGTTCCAAGGTCTGGACGGATGGGATGAACCAGACGTTGCGCATCTTGGCGTAGCGGCCTTCGGGCATGAGCGCATACCCCTCCGGGCCGTCGGTCACGAGTGTTTCGAGCACCAGTTCGCCGCTGGGGCGCAGGAAGCGCTTGAGATCGAGGATGTGGTCGACCGGCGACTTGCGGTGGTAGAGCAGGCCCATGGAAAAGACAGTGTCGAACGCGCCCGTCGTATCGGGCACGTCTTCGATGCCGAGCGGCAGCACCCATGCGCGGGTATCCCGGATGAAATGCTTCATCGCGAAAAACTGGCAGACCGATACGGGCGTGGGGTCGATGCCGACCGCCAACCTGGCACCCTCGCCAGCCATTCGCCAGCAGTGGTAGCCGTTGCCGCAACCGACGTCGAGAATGGTGCGGTCTTCCAAGGATTGGATATGCGGTAGCACGCGGTCCCACTTCCAGTCCGAACGCCATTCCGTATCGATGTGGATGCCGTTGATGAAGTAGGGACCCTTGCGCCACGGGTGGAATTGCTGGAGCAGGTTTTCCAATGGTTGGAAACCTTCGCCCTCGACGCGCACTTCGCTTTTCAGCTCCACCGTGGAAGTTCCAAGGTCTGGAAGTTTCGAAAGTGATTCCTCCCAACCCTGGAGCAATCCGTGGTCCAGCCCTTTGGCGATTCTATCCGGCAACGATTCCCGCCACGCCTCCAGCGGCGTGTTTTCCAGGCATTGGAAAAACCCTGTGTAGTCGATTTTCATTTTACGGCGATCATCGACATGAAATTGAAGCATTGGAACCAGACATCGCAGGAACTGAAACCTGCATTGAGCAACCGTTCGCGGTGGACCGGGATGGTTTCGGGCACCAGCACGTTTTCGAGCGCGGTGCGTTTCTGGCTGATTTCCAAGTCGGAGTAGCCGTGCGCGCGCTTGAAGTCGTGGTGGATGTCCGTCAGCAGCCCGTTCAGGTGCATGTCATCGAACACCACTTTTTCCGAAAGGATCAATACGCCGCCGGGGCGCATGCCGCCGCAGATTCTTTCCAGCAGTTGAAAGCGTTGTTCCGGCGGGATGAACTGGAGCGTGAAGTTGAGCACCACGACCGATGCATTGTCGATTTCTGTTGTAAGTATATCTCCTGCAACAACACTCACACCTGCGCAGGTGTGAACACGCCCGATGGCCTTGCGGCAGCGCTCGACCATCGTGGCCGAATTGTCCACGGCAATGATCCGGCAATCCTCGGCATTGAGTCCGCGACCCATGGAGAGGGTGGCGGCACCGAGCGAACAGCCGAGGTCGTAGAGGTTGCTGCCCGGTTGCGCGTAGTGTTCGGTCAGCGTTTCAATCATGGTGATGATGGAGCGGTAGCCGGGGACGGAACGCTCGATCATATCCGTGAAAACATCGGCCACCTGCGAATCGAACGAAAAGTTCGCGATGCTAGCCAGCGATTCGGTATAAATTTTGTCTTTGTTCATGATGGGCGGAATGTAACATACACTGAACTGTGCGTTAACCGTTATCAGCCATTAGTTGGAATGTTGCCGATGAGTAGAAAAAGAAGCCTGTTTGTCTCCGCCTTGGTTGTCTGCCGACTGTTTTTTCCAGCCGTTGGAAGTGCCGTGGTGTTCTATTCCACGGGCGACACCACCTACAATATCACCGAGCCGGCCGGCACGCTGACCAACAGCGGGTGGCAGTTTCAGGGAACATTTGGGGATTATCTTGGAACGCCTATAGCACCGCATCATTTTATCTCAGCCAGTCATCTGAATGGCTGGGCGGTTTTTGTCGGAGATACATTCATAATCGATGGAACTGCTTATACAACCATTTCAAATATCGTTGATGCCGCCAGCGACCTGACCATCTGGGAGGTGGACGGTACCTTTCCCCGCTATGCACCGCTCTATTCAAAGACGGATGAGATCGGCAAGGATCTGGTGGTATTTGGCCGCGGTTGGGACCGCGGCGCAACTGTGGTATCCAATGGCGAAACCAATGGCTGGAAGTGGGGAAGCAATACCAAGGTGCTTCGCTGGGGGGAAAACCAAGTTTCCGGGGTTGACGACTATTTGATCTCGGGCGATGAAAAACTACTGGAAGCTGAATTCAACTACGGGGCGGGAACCAACGAATGCATGCTCTCGGGCGGGGATTCAGGGGGCGGACTTTTCATCAAGGATGGGAATAGCTGGAAGCTGGCGGGTATCAACTACGGCGTTGATCCTTTTTGGTTCAGTTATTATTCGGACGGATCAAATAAGTTCCATGCAACATTGTTCGACTATTCATTCCGGCCTGGATCGAGCGAAAAGGTCTATTATGACAAGGGGAATGATGATTGGGATTATTATCCGGGCAGCAGTGACAAACCCGGCACCTTCTTGCCGACCCGCATCTCTTCACGATACGCTTGGATCACCAACAGCATTCCCGACTTTGATCGGGATGTGGACGGGTTGCCGGACTGGTGGGAGATTCAATACGGAGGGGATGCAACTTCGATGGTTGCAAACGCCCACTCGGATTCGGACAAATATACAAACTACGAGGAGTGGGTGGCCGATACCAATCCGACCAACGACGCATCGTTTTTTGAAATCACGGAATGGGTCGCCCCGACCAATATCACCTTTAGCAGCTCGTCCAACCGTAAATACCGTGTTGAGTGCCGGGAAGATTTGGTGAGCGATGCGTGGCAACCCGAGGGCGACTGGTTTTCCGGCGGCGGCGGGGAAACAGAACGGGTTGCCCTAGGTACGACAAGCAATCGCTTCTACCGCGTGGAAGTGAAAGTCCGCTGATTCACTGGCTTATTGGAAGCACCTTCCATCCATAAATCTTGATCGCGTGATCAATGGCTTCATGCGGATTCAGATAAACGGCAACCAGCGCGTTCTGGTCGTCGATGGGAATACGCACCAGTGAGGCTTGCGCCGGGAAAGGCGCCGGATCGAGCGCGAGATAATTCCCGCTCACAAAATAATCGGCCGTCACGGCGGAAAGCGGGGCGTCACGATTAACGATGGCGGGATGTCCGATCAACAGATGCACTTTGCGTTGCAGCAGATAGTCCATGGTGGCTTTTTTCCGGTGGCCGGGTTTGGCACCCAGCCATTTCCGTTTTGGATCGGCGGTGGAGGCACCGTTTTCAGCAATCCATGCATCGTTCAATCCGAGCATATCGATGGTGGTCAACCGAGAGTAGTAGGGGATGGCCCCCGCAGCGGTGGTGGCAATGTGGATTCCGGGATCATGGTTGAGCTGTTCTCCCAGTGTCTGTCCTGCCGCCGCCCATCCCCCTTCCGTCAGATGTGCTTCAAGCCCCCGGATGGTCTCCACACCGTAGAGCCGCGTCCGGGTGGAATGAAAAAACGAGATGGCGATGAAAACAATAAGCCAGCCGACTTGCACCCGCCTGCTGGCAAACGCGTTTTCCAACAGCCATGCGGCCATCAATGCGATGACGGGAATGGCAGGAACCATGAAGCGGAACTCCATAAATCCGCCCCCCACCTTGACAATATACATAAGCCACATGAGGAGGAATAGAGCCGGTACCAGCAGTGCCGGTTCCGGTTTGATTTTTTTCCTTAAAACCATGGATGCGGGAACGAGGAGAAGAAGCAGGCCATAGGAAAAAAAGAACAGCGCGATATAATAGAATCCCGGAAGGATGGCCGAGAGCCCCGGATTTTTTACGGAGTAGGTATTGGGCAGAATATGGCCGTAATAGGAAAATTTCCATAAAAGCCACGCGCCGGCAATGAGTGCGGCGGGCACCGTTGCCGCCATGGTTTGCCAAACACGCGAGCCTTTGGGGTTTTCCGGGATCCAGATCATGTAAAGGGTGGTGGGCAGGATGCATATGATCAGCAACGCCGAATCCATCCGAAGCAGGAATGCCAGACCAAGCGCAACCGATAGGGAGGCATGACGGATGATTGTTCCATTCCGTGCGGCCTGAAAATACTGATGAAGGATCAGCAGAAACAGGCAGGATTGCAGCTGCGTCTCCAGTCCGCCGGTTGCATAGGCTGCATACGTGTAGTTTGTGCCTGTCAGGAGCAGGGCATAGAAAGCGGTGCGGCGGTTGTTAAAAACGAGGAGGGTGATTCTGAAAAGCAACCATAGCGAGACGGGGTATGCAAGTATTCCCATTGTTTGCGAAAAGATGACCGGATTGCATCCCATCTTCATCCCGCCTGCCATCAGCAGTGTCCACAGAAAGTTGGTATACCCTTCCACCCGTTCCCCGATATTGAATACCAGACCATGCCCCTCGCAAAGGTTCCGGGCATACCGGAAAGAGATAAACGCATCGTCCTGGATAAACCGAAAATACCACGCAAGAGCCGTTGCCAGCAGAATAAGCACGGTTGCAGGGCTGGGAATCTTTCGTGCTAAAGATGAGATATGTGCCATAAAAATTCCAACTCTTTAAGTTAAAACATTGTGTCCGGCGGGAGTGGCCCTGTCCATAAAAAATCATACGGCCAGAGGTTTTCGGCATTCCATCCGTAACCGGAATCGTACTTTCCTTCCGGATGGGAAAGGGCATCATGAGTCGGGCCGTTTTAACGGAAAGGCGGGGTTTCCCTGTAGATTCTGCAAGAAAGCTGCGTTCCCTGACTTTGGTGAAGATTGAGATGAAAAGTTTTTTTGTTGGGACTTTCGTCTGAAACACGGCAATATTTTTGCCGTTGGCGGGTTCTATGAACATTTCCGGGGAAGCTGTATGAAGAAATCTTTAGTTGCTGTACTTATCTGTTCCATTGGCTTGAACGCCATCGCCGCGACCAATGAACTGCTCACGTGGGAGGAATGCCTGGCGCGGGCGGAAAACAACAGTCCCGAACTGGCTGCGGCCCGCGCGGCCATCCGCGAGCTTGAATACGGGGTGGCTTCCGCCTCCTCCGGTTTTCTTCCTCAGATCAGCGCCTCGGCCGGGGTGAACCGTGGCGAGCGCGAAAATGCCGCTGGCTGGAATAAAACGGAAAGCGCTTCGGCCGACCTTACCCTGAGCCAGGATCTTTTTTCGGGAATGGGCAATGTGGCGAAGCGTAAGCGGGCGCTGGCTCAGCTCCAGATCGGCAACGAGCAGTATCGCCAAGCCAGATCCGATGTGGAACTGCGGCTGCGCCTGGCTTTCATCGAGGTGCTTTATGCGCAGGACTTGATCGACCTGACCAAAAAGATTGAGGAGCGCCGCAGAAACAATGTGCGCCTGATCCAACTCCGGTTCGACGGCGGCCGTGAAAATGCCGGTTCGCTGGCCCGGAGCAAAGCGCAGCTTTCGGAGGCTTCTTTTGAAGTACGGCAGGCGGAACGCTCCCTGGCCTATGCGCTGCGCAACCTGGCGGCGGCGATGGGCAGCATGGAGCCGGATCAGGGTGCCGTGGGAGTCCTCAAAGCAGACGCACCGGAGGAACTGACCGAGCTGCTTTCCCTCATGAAGCAGACGCCCGATTATGAAATTGCCACAACCCAGATTGAAGCGACCGAAGAGGGGATGCGCGTGACCCGCAGCGACCGTTTCCCGCAGATCAGCTTTAATGCCTCGACCGGACTGAGCGGGGACAACTATCCGGAGTATGGCGATTGGAGCGTGGGACTGCGGGCCTCCATGCCGCTCTTTACCGGCAACCGGCTGCGTAGCGAGGTCGCGGCGGCCAAGGAAAAAATTGTACAGTCTGAATTGGATCTGCTGGATACCGGCAATACGCTGATGGCCTCGCTGCAGCAGCGCTGGAACAACTATCAGGACGCCATCGAGAATGAGGCGACACAAAAGGAGCTGTTCGATGCGGAAACACTGCGTGCCGAGATCTCAACCGCCAAATACCGGCAGGGACTGCTTTCGTACGAAGACTGGGATATTATCGAAAGCAATTTGATCACCCAGGGAAAGACGCATCTACAGCGCAGAAGAACCTCCGAGATTGAGCAGGCGCGCTGGAAAAACGCATTGGGCTGGAGCGAATGGCATACGACAGGGGAGCAATAATGAAAGTGAAGAAAACAATCAACTGGATCTTGTTTCTCGCCGTCGTGGGTGGCGGCGGATACTACTATTACCATTCACGGCTGAAGCAGCAGGCGGACGACAAACCTTCATACGACCGGGCGGCGGCCGAACGGCGAGACCTGCGGGTAATCGTAGAGTCTACCGGCGAAATCCAGCCGCGCAACCGCCTGGATGTGAAGCCGCCGATTGCCGGACGGCTCGAAGAACTGCTGCTGGATGAGGGTGATGCTGTGGATAAAGGGCAGTTGATCGGGTGGGTCAGCTCGACCGAGCGCGCAACCCTGCTCGACGCCGCGCTGGCCACCAGCAAGGAGGAATTCAATTACTGGCAGGAACTCTACAAGCCTACGCCGCTCATCTCGCCGCTTAAAGGAACGATCATTGCCCGCAACTTCGAGCCGGGCCAGTCGATCAATGCCAACGATGCGGTGGTGGTGATTGCCGACGACCTGATTGTGGTGGCGAGCCTGGATGAAACCGACATCGGGCAGGTGAAAATCGGCCAGAAGGTAAATGTGCGGCTGGAGTCCTATCCCGATACCGAGTTTGCCTGCGTGGTCGAAAAAATCGCCTACGACGCCCGCACCGTCAGCAATGTAACGATGTACGAAGTGGATGTAGATCCAGATAAGCTGCCGGCGTTTGCGCGCAGCGGCATGACGGCCAACCTGGAATTCGTCATTGAAGAAAAACTAGGCGTTTTGGCGGTGCCCGCGTCGGCGGTTCAGGAAAAAGGCGGAGGGTCAAAGGGCAGCGCGAAAGGCGCAAGCGTCCCCGATTCCGACCGTCGGAAAATGATGATGGACCGCATGCGGGAAAAAGGAATGTCCGATGCGGAAATCCAGGAACGTCTGGCCCAATTTGCACAGGGCGGCGGACGGCCCGGGGGTGACAAAAGCGCTAAAGGCGGCAAGCGCAGCGGGGGCGAAGGAAAAGCGGGCGGGGGCGGCGCGTTTGTACTGGTCGATTCCGGCGATCCCGTGAATCCAGCCGAACGGCCGGTTAAGAAAGGAATCAGCGATGGCTCGTATACCGAGATCACCGAGGGGCTTGAGGACGGTGAAGAAGTGCTGATTGCCAAGATCAAGATAAAGGGAAAAACCAGCTCCAGCGGCAGCCCGTTTATGTCGACCCGTGGTCCGGGCAAGGGCGGAGGAGGACGCTAGCCATGATCCGGGTCGAAGACATCCGTAAAACCTATCTAATGGGGGAGGTCGAGGTGCGCGCCCTCGATGGGGTGTCCTTGACTGTTGAACAAGGCGAATATGTTGCAATCATCGGCGCATCCGGTTCCGGAAAATCCACGCTCATGCATATCCTCGGTCTGCTGGATGTGCCAGACTCCGGAAAATTTGAAATTGACGGGCAGGATGTAACGAGGCTGGACGATGTCGAAGTGGCGGCGCTGCGCAACCGCGTGATGGGATTCGTTTTTCAGCAGTTCAACCTGCTTTCCCGCACCAGTGCGCTGGAGAATGTCGGACTGCCGCTCATCTATGCCCGCAACGGAAAGAAACCGGGTGCCGCAAAAAAGATGCTCGATCTCGTCGGCTTGTCCGACCGGATCAACCATCACCCCAACGAGCTTTCCGGCGGCCAGCAGCAGCGGGTGGCCATTGCCCGCGCCCTGGTGAACAACCCTTCCATTATTTTTGCCGATGAACCGACCGGGAACCTTGATTCCACAAGTGCCTGCGAAATCATGGAGGTGATCAGCGGCCTGCATGCGCGCGGTCTGACCGTTCTGCTGGTAACGCACGATCCCACTGTGGCCAACCATGCGCACCGCATTATCGAATTGCGCGATGGGAAGGTGTTGTCCGATCAGCTGAATCCCGATGCCCCGGAGATCCCTTCGGTTGAAGCCCCCATTCCGGTTGCGCCAAAGCGCAAAATGTTCGGGTTTAATGCTTTGCGCGAGAGTGTGGTGCTGGTCAGGCAATCCATCCGTTCACTGCTCTCCAACAAAGTGCGTACCATGCTCTCCGCCCTCGGTATCATGATCGGCGTTGCGGCGGTCATCGCAACCGTTGCGCTCGCCAACGGGGCGAAGGCCGCGGTGGAAAAGCAACTGAGCCGGCTGGGTTCCAACCTGCTGATGGTCTACCCCGAGCGCCGGCAACGCGGCGGCGTGCGCCAGGCGCAGGGTTCCAGCTCGCGCCTGAGCGAGGCCGATACCCGGGCCGTCCGCGAAGAGATTGCCCACGTTCTTCTGGTCAGTGCGACGGCGGATGGCAGTGGCCAGCTCAAGGTCGGCAACCTGAACTGGAGCTGCCGGGTGGAGGGAGTGGGCATCGAATACGAGGAAATGCGTTCGTACCAGCCGGAGTTTGGACGATTCTTCACCGAAGAGGAACTGGCGCGCCGGGCCCGTGTGGCCGTGCTGGGCCTGACGCCCGTGAGGGAACTGTTCGGCGGAGAAAACCCCATCGGCCGGGAAATGAAAATCAACCGCCAGACCTTTACCGTAATCGGCGTATTGCCCGAAAAGGGAAGCAGCGGCTTCCGGGACAACGATGATACGGTACTTATTCCGGTCACCACCGCCATGCGGCGGTTGTTCGGGAAGGAATATGTCGACCGCATCGAAATACAGATCGACGAAGCCGAAAACATGGAGCGCGCCCAGGCGGATATTATGGCCCTGCTCGCCAAGCGGCATCGGACCGGCACGCGCGAGAACCCGTTTGAGATCCGCAATATGGCCGAAATTCAGGAAACCATTTCCGAAACCAGCAATATTCTGGCGCTGCTGCTCTCCAGCATCGCCACCATCGCGCTGGTGGTCGGTGGCATCGGGATCATGAACATCATGCTCGTATCCGTAACCGAACGCACCCGCGAGATCGGCTTGCGCAAAGCGCTCGGCGCGCGCCGCAAAGACATCATGCTCCAGTTCCTGATCGAGGCACTGATCATCAGCTTCTTCGGCGGATGCGCCGGGGCGGCCATCGGTGCGGGAGCCAGTATCATCATGAGCAAAGTCTCCGGGTGGGCGGTGCTCATCACCGAGGAATCCATCTTTATGGCCTTTGGCTTCTCCGCCCTCATCGGTATCATCTTCGGCATCTGGCCCGCTCGCAAGGCCGCCGCCCTGAACCCGATCGAGGCGCTGCGCTACGAATAGTAATTTCACGTAAAAAACCTCACGTACGTGATGTGTTTCCGTGACACGTTGTCTAAAGAAGCCCCGCAATTCGGGTTCTAATACATTGATGTAGTGAGAAAACATCCCGTCCTAGATAGGCTGGCGGATGGAGTTTGCTTGGCAAAAGCGGGTCATGGAACATTGCTTGCGTATAGGCGGTGTTTTCCAGACGAAAGAACTCGATCAGCTCTTCCTGGCTTGCTGACGTGCTATTCAACAGCTTTAGATTTTCTCTCGTAACTTTCAGGTACTGCGATTGAATGCTGTTGAGTTTGCCAAAATCCCAGGCTTCTTTGGCGACGGCAAGAGAACCTCTGCCCAGTACGGTTTTTGCTTCAAAAAGAAATGCTACGTCGTCAACGGCAGCCGCTTCGTTCAAATCCTGGTATTCCGGGCGGATATCGCGAGGAGTAACCCAGACGCTTTTCTGCAAGCATCCCATCCGGTGTCTCTTTAGGAATCCCCGAAGAGAATCCCGGTAGGCACGGTTTGTTTCCGGGACATCAAACATTAAAACATACCAAATGCCGATCCAGTTCGCATTCCAGTATTTCTCGGGGCGGTTTATGCCGGAAAAGCGGGTTTCCCCCTTCTTGCTCAAAGTTAAGGAAGGCAGGGAGCCATCGGTTTTCCGTTTGGCAATCAGACCGGCTTTCTCAAGTCTGTAGACGGCGCTTGAATAGGCTCGATTGTTTGGATAGCAATGATTGAAGATCACACTTCGACCTCTTGAAAGGAGAATGTCCGATGTTCCATAAAGCAAGTCCAGCAGATTGTCGCTGGCTTTCCTGCGGATTACGGGCAGGGAAAAGTCGGGGTGGTGCAATGGTTTCCAGTCCATGAAGGAACCATAGCTGTTGGAAGCAGGGGGTGTCACGTAAAATACTCACGATCGTGAGTGTTATACGTGACATCCGGGTTGGGCATTTTTCCAAGGTCTGGAACTTTTACGTTGAAAAAGTTCCAATCATTGGAACTTTTCCGGTAGGTTCTTCCGTTCCTTGGAAATAAAGCTTCCAGGCATTGGAAACCCATGATTGATTTTATACAAGTTAGCAAGCAGTTCGGCACACAGGATGTGCTCAAGGCGGTCACGTTCCGGATCAACGCCGGGGAGCGGGCCGGGATTGTCGGCCCGAACGGGGCGGGAAAGAGTACCATCTTCGAGCTGGTCAGCGGCGAGATCGAGGCGGACAGCGGCGATGTGGTTCTGCCGAAAAACACCCGGCTCGGCTATTTGCACCAGCAGTTGAATCCCCACGCAGTCGACCGCAACCTGCTGGACTATGCCGAGGATTCCATCCCGGAGCTGAAGACGATTCCGGAGAAGATCCATGCATTGGAACATCAGATGGAGAATTTCCAGGGGGTGGAAAAAGAGCGCGCACTCAAAAAGATCGGCATTCTTCAGCATGAATTCGAGCATCTCGGCGGCTATGACATGCGCAGCCGCGCGGAGGCGGCACTGTGTGGGCTGGGGTTCCGGGTTCCGGAGTTTGAAAAGCCGTTTGCCTCGTTTAGCGGCGGGTGGCAGATGCGCGCGGAGCTGGCGCGGACGCTGATTGCCAATCCGGATATTCTGATGCTGGACGAGCCATCGAACTATCTCGACCTGCCCGCAGTGGAATGGCTGCAGAAATTCCTGCGGAGTTATCAGGGTACCATGCTGCTTGTTTCGCACGACCGCTACCTGCTGCGGTCGCTGACGGATGTGACGCTGGAGGTGGCGGGCGGGAATGTGACGCGCTACCAGGGCGGCTACGACTATTACCTGCAGGAGCGCGAAGCGCGCATTCTGCATCAGGCGGCGGCAAAGAAGAACCAGGACCGCCAGCGCGAGCAGATCGAAAGTTTTGTGCGCCGCTTCCGGGCCAAGAGCTCGAAGGCCTCGCAGGTGCAGAGCCGGATCAAGATGCTGGAAAAGATGGAGCAGATCGATGCGCCGGCGATGGAATCGAACCTTTCCAAAATCCGCATCGGGGACCCTCCGCACAGCGGGCATGAGATTGTTCGACTGGAACAGGCGGGGCTGACCTACGACGGTGTGCAGTGGGTATTCCGGGAACTGGATGTGAATGTCAACCGCAGTGATAAGATTGCACTGGTGGGTTACAACGGCATGGGGAAAACGACTCTGTTACGCGTGCTGGCCGGGCAGCTTCCGCCAAGTGCCGGGAAGCGCGTGCTGGGCCACAAGGTGGTGGTGGGCTACCAGAGTCAGGAGTTCGCCGAAACCATGCCGCCGGATAAAAGTGTTTTTCATATTGTGAAAGCGCGAAATCCCGCAGCCTCGGAAGCGCAGGTGCGCGGCCTGCTCGGCGGTTTCGGCTTCAGTGGCGATGCCGTGGAAAAACAGTGCAGCATCCTAAGCGGGGGCGAAAAAATCCGGTTGGCCTTCGCCCGGTTGTTTATTGATCCGCCCAACTTCCTGTTGCTCGACGAACCGACCACCCATCTGGATGTGAACGGGCGCGAAGCGCTGGAGCAGGCGCTGAAGAAATACAAGGGAACGGTCTGCTTCGTCAGCCATGATGTGACTTTTGTGCGCAACGTTGCCGAACAGATTATCGCGATTGATGGGCGGGGCGTGACGCGCTGGCCGGGCGGATACGACTACTACCTGCAAAAGCAGGAGGAGCGGAGCGCGGGGAACGGGGAGAAAAAGAATGTGCCCCTGGACCGCTCGGCGGAAGCATCTGTTCCCACGGGCAAGGAGGCGCGCGTTGCGCGCGCGCAGCAGCGCGAGGCGGAAAAGGCGCTGCGTAAAATCGAGAAGAAGATCGAAGGGCTGACGGCAGAGCAGTCCGCGTTAACCGACGAAATGATGTCGCGGCGCGATGCCGACTTCGCGGCCATCAACATCCGCCTGTCGCAGATCCAGAAAAGTATCCAATCATTGGAAACGAAGTGGGAAGAAACCGCCGAAACACTCGAAGGCTAAGAACGGGTGTTCCAGACATTGGAAACGGGGATTACCTGATAGGATCGAGGATCCAGCGCTTGTTGTACCAGAAATACTGTTCGGGGGTCTTTTGGATTTCGGCGTCGAACCGGGTCATCATCAGCTGCATCATGCGCTGGTAGTCCTCCTGTTTATCAAGCGATAGGTCAGGATGGATCGGGTCGAAAAAATGGCATTCGTGGCGCGTCCATCCGATGCGACGGACGAAGCCGGGGTAGATGGGACAGTTGACCTGCCGGGCAAAGAGCGCGGTGCCTGCAGCAAGATTGGCCTTGCCGCCCAGAAAGTCGATGGAGAGCGCTTCGGTGCGTGCGCGCACATCGGGCAGTATGGCGAGTACCTTCCCTGCCTTCATCTTGCGGATGACGCTGCGCAATACTCCGGAGTCGTTTTCCACCACCTCTGTTCCGGTGTTGTTGCGTGTGCGGTTTAGATAGTCATTGGTCAGAGGGTTTTTCTGGCTTCTGACAAAGGAGAAGGCGGGAATGCCGAAGTGATGGCACGCAATGTGACCGATTTCCCAGTTGCCCATATGGACGGTGGCGATGATATAGCTCGTGCCAAGCCGCTCGTGTTCGGATTTGAGGTGGCGCATCTGTTCGGCCATGGGCTGCTTTTCCATATCTTGCAGCCTCATTTTCGGGAACCGCGCCGATTCGACGGCGTTGAAGCAGAGATTGCGCCAGGAGATCCAAGCAATGTGCCGGATCTCTCGATTGGAAAAACGGTCGCCGAAAACTTCGCGGATCCGGCGGCGCGCTTCGCTGGCGCGGAAGCGACCGATATAATGCATTGCCGCCGCGACAAGCCATGCGAGACAAAGTGCCGCCCGGTAGGGTAGAATGTGTATGAGACCGCCGGCACAGCGCAACAGGATATATTCAACAATGTGTTTCGGGCGGTGTTTCATCAGGAGGCTTTTCTTTTGTTGTTCCATTTCCGTTCTTTGGGCGGATGGAGAAGTGCGTCTGATTTTGCTGAAAAGTAAACGGCTTGCTCGCCCAGAATATGCTCAAAACCGTGTTCCAATTCTCCGCAGGGTCTGACTTTGTAATCAAGCGCCGAATTTATGAACACCTTGGCTCCATTCACAAATTGAACACAAATGCGCAGGGGGGT
>JAIPIO010000025.1 GCA_021734595.1 Kiritimatiellales bacterium
GCCAGAATCCGGCCCTGCCCGATGGTCATGTTGCACAGGTCGGTGTCGTTCTTGCTTCCCGCCGGGAGCATTCCGGGTTTTTCCACCCCGACCCCGGCGTCGATCCCGGTTTTCTCCCCCAAGCCGAACCGACTGGCCATGACCCGGATCGGCTCATAGCCGATCTCTAGTCCGGTGTGGTACATATAGACATTGCAGGAGTGCTGGAGTGCCTGCCGCAGGCTCAGCTCGCCGTGCCCTGGCCGACCAATCCAGCAGCGCATGGTCCGTCTTCCAATCTGGAAGACCCCGTGGCAGGTATACGTTGTTTCAGCCATTTCCTCTTTTTCCAGCAACGCCGCCAACGCAACAATCGGTTTGAAGGTACTGCCCGGCGGATATTGTCCGCGCACCGTGCGAAAGAACAGCGGGTTGTCAGGATCGTTAAGCAACCGCTTGTAGTAGCTGCCGTAGCGGATGCGGTTGGCGTCAAACGCCGGGCCGCTGGCGAGCGCAAGCACATCGCCGTTGTTCGGATCGAGCACCACCACCGCGCCGCGGTTGGTCGAGAGCGCATCAACCGCGTATTTCTGCACTTCGGCATCAATGGTCAGCTGTAGATCCCCGCCCGCCTTCGGGGAACGTACCGCCATATCCTCATGGCGAAACCCGGACACATCTATCTGCATCAGCTTGCCGCCGGCCTCACCCCGCAAAAATTCATTGTAAAGCGCTTCCAGACCGGACCGCCCGGTCAGATCCGGCAGATAATAGTGGATCCGCTCCCCGTCAGCGTCCTGCACCGCATCCGCCCGGCCCACATAGCCGAGCAGGTGCGAAAATTTGTCGCCGCGCGGGTAAATCCGCGAGGATCGGTTGTAGATGTCGACGCCCTTGAGGTCGGACGTTTTTTCCGCCCAGCGCGCCATGGTCCGCTCGTCGATATCTTCCCAGGCGATGAACGGCAGCGGAAGCCGCCGATGGATATGCTTCATCAGGTCATCGGTCGTCACCGTCACCGGGAGACCGATCCGGTCGGAAATGGTTTCGATCAACTCCATGCCGCGTGCCGCCGTGTTTTTCCACGCTCCGGGCCGGGCAATCTCTTCCATGAAGATGGCTATGCTGTAGCTGGGCCGGTTATCGGCCAGGCAGACGCCGTTGGAATCGAACACCCGCCCGCGGATGCCGGGCAGCCGCACGCGGCGGATGCTCTGGCTGATGAAGCGTGACTCATAATCGCTTTGACGCGGGATCTGCAGCCGCCACAACTCGCCAACGAGCAACAGCATGGCAGTCAGCATCAGGCCGGCCATAATCCACAGCCGGGGTTGATTTCCGCTTCTATGACGGCGAATTTTCATTGCCACACCACCGCCCTTCTTTGCGGCAGCGACTCTTCAAACCGGTGCATGATAAAAAACACAACCGGCAGCGTGACCATCCCCGACAGAAAGGCGCCCAGCATGCGCAACGCTCCGAAAGAAAACGCCAGCGGGCGGGCTCCCGTAGCGGTAAACACCAGAAGGAAAACCAACGTCACCAACATATGCCCAAGGGCACCGAAGATGAACTGCGTCACGAGCTGCTCGGGGAAAACCTCGTTGCGGACCCGGTACGCCAGGTTTCCAATGATTGGAAAAGCGATCAGGGCCGGACCGATCGGCCCCGCATCGATGCCGTCCTGCAGCAAGGCCGCCCATATGGCTGCGGCCCACATCAGCCGGGGGCTGCCTTTCAGCGAATAAAACAGAACCAGCGCCGGCAACACCGGTGGCTTTACGGAACCGAGCAGCGGCCAGACTGGCAGCAACGACTGCACCACCGTCCCCATAACCATCAGCGGAAACATCGCAACCCGGCTCATCGCGCCCCTCCCCCGGTCGGATTGTCTTCCGGCTCCGATATCACAAATACGTAGTCCAGCAACCCCGCCGTTGCGCGGGGAATGATCTGGGCCGACTGGTAGAGCCCGGACTCATCCCGCTCGACCTTCTGTACATAACCGATGTGAATGCCCGTTGGAAATACCCCGCCCAGCCCAGACGTCACCACTTCATCGCCGGCGCGAACCTCCGCGTCTTTGTTGATAAAATCCATACGGACGACGGGATGCCCGCTGGCATTTGCGCCGTGGCCGCTCACCACACCAAATGCATTTACGCGCAAAATCCGCGCCGAAACCCGGCAGGCGGGGTCGGAAATCAGGATCACTTCGCTGGTCCTGTGGGAAACTTCCAGGGTTTTCCCGACGAGTCCGTCCGGGGAAATTACGGCGCGGTTCCACTGGATTCCGTGGCGTGCGCCCTTTCCAATGCGGACGGTGTTCCACCAGCCACTGATATTCCGGCTCATCACTTCGCAAGGGATCATCTGCCGCGGTTCCTGGCGATGGAAGTCCAGCATCCGGCGCAACCGCCGGTTTTCTTCGTCAAGATTCTTGAAGGTGTTGAGTTCCGCCTGCATGTGGACGAGCTCGGCGGAGAGCTCGCGGTTCTTTTCAACCATGCCGCCCAGCCCGCGAACCGCCGCCACCGCCTCGCCGACATGCTGGCCAACGCCGGATATGCCGCGCTGAAGCGGAGACACAATGCCGCGCAGGACGCCCTTGCCCCAAAGGGATATCCCTGCAGGCAGGGTAAACACCACGATGAGCAGAATGCCCAAAACGGCGGCATAAACTGGTTTTCTGTCTCTCAATACAATCCAACCCTATTTTTCAAGGAAGGATGGGCGGCACAGTATTAAACCGCGGAAACAGCGGAAGTTTTAAGTATGGGGTCCTGCCATTCTGCGCAAGAAGTTGATTTCGTGCAGCACAATCCCGGTGCCTTCTGCCACGGCGCTCAGCGGATCATCCGCAATATGCACCGGCAGACCGGTTTTCTCTGTGAGCAGCTGATCCAGCCCGCGCAACAATGCGCCGCCGCCCGCCAGGACCATTCCGCGGTCCACCAGGTCGGCTGACAGTTCCGGCAGGCATCGTTCGAGCGTAACACGCACGGCCTCAACGATTGCGTTCACCGGTTCCTGCAATGCATTGCGGATCTCTTCGGAGCTGATCGTCAGCGTTTTCGGCAAGCCCGCCACCAGATCGCGTCCTTTTACCTCCATCGTCGTGTCTTCGCTCGTCGCGATGGCGGAACCCATAGTAATCTTAATATCTTCGGCTGTCCGTTCCCCGATCAATAAATTATATTCCCGCTTGATGTGCTGGATGATTGCTTCATCCATTTCATCGCCACCGACCCGTACACTGCGGCTGTATACAATACCGGCGAGGGATATCAATGCGACTTCCGTCGTCCCCCCTCCAATATCCACGATCATATTGCCGGCCGGCTCCTGTACTGGAAGCCCTACGCCGATCGCGGCGGCCATCGGTTCTTCGATTAAAAACACATCGCGCGCGCCCGCATGCATCGCGGAATCCTTCACCGCGCGCTTTTCTACTTCTGTGATCCCACTTGGTACGGCAATCACCACTCGGGGCCGTACCATTCTCCTTCTATTGTGAACCTTCTGAATAAAATAGCGGAGCATCGCCTCGGTAATCTCGAAATCCGCGATAACCCCGCTCTTCAAAGGTCTGATTGCCACAATGCTACCCGGGGTGCGTCCCAGCATCCGTTTGGCTTCGTCGCCAACGGCCAGCACACGGTTGGTCCCTGCCTGCACCGCAACCACGGAAGGTTCACGCAGCACAATACCGCGGTCGCGGGCATACACGAGCGTATTTGCCGTGCCCAGGTCAATTCCGATGTCGCTGGAAAACATTCCCCATAGACGGTTTAACATATAGCAACTTCCTTTATTAAATCATGATTTATATCAAATCGGTAAACTGTGTGATAATTAACGGCGTTTGGTCAAGACCAAACCCCCGCCCCTCTGTGCCCGATTGTAAATGCGGCGCATCGCTCCCCCGCTTCCGGTCTATGGAAGAAAAGTTTCAAGGATTGGAAACCGTTTCCCAATGGTTGGAAAAAAATTTCCGATCCCTGGAAAAACAACCCTTGACATTGGTTCGGCGCCGAACTATTTGTATGTGCATGACAACGGAAGAAAATAAAATCGAGGCGCGCGGGATCATCGGGGAGATTGCCCGGATCCGCGAACGGTCCAACCTTTTGATCGAGCAGAAACTGCGGAATCTGGGTATTGAAGGTATCCTTCCCGCCCACGGCAGCATCCTCGCCTTCCTGTTCCAGCAGAATCAGCCGGTGCCGGTAAAACGCATTGTCGAACAGGTCGGACGCGTAAAGTCGACCGTGACCGGCATGGTCAACAACCTCGAACACAACGGATATGTCACCAAAGATCCTTCGGCGAAAGATGGCCGCGTTATCCTCGTGAAGCTCACCGACAAAGGCCGCGACCTCAAACCGCATTTTGATCAAATTTCGGAAAAGCTGATAGACAAAGTCTACGGCGAGATGCCGCAGGAAGACAGGGAAACACTGGCCGGACTCCTTTCCCGGGTTCGGAACAACATGGAGAAATAAAATGAGCACAAAGAAAATAAACCGAAGAACATTCACCGCCACCGCCCTTTGCGCAGGATGCGCAACGGCGCTGGTCGGTTGCAAAACCAACGAAACCGCAGGGTGCCAAAAGGACATGGGTGCCTATTGTGGCCTCTACTGCGGCACCTGCCCGCTGTACACCGGCGGCAAATGCACCGGTTGCAAGGGGCCGACCGAAACCCTCGCCGACCATTGCAAAGCGTGCAAGATGCGCCCGTGCGCCCAGGCAAAGGGAATCAAGTCGTGCGCCGAATGCCCCGGCTTCCCTTGCGAAAAAACCGAAGCCTTCCACAACTCGGGCAAACCGATGGGCAAAGCTGCGGCAACCAACTGCAAAACCATTCAGGAAATCGGCTATGATCAGTGGCTCGCAGGGCAGGAAGCCAAGTAGTCATCAATCGTGAAGTAGAAGGCGGGGACGCTTAAAAGCGTCCCCGCCAGTCAAAAAAGGAAATAGGATGAAGCGTACAATTCAACTAGCCGTTCTTTTTGCCCTTTTGTTTGCACCGGTTTTTTCAGCTGTGGCAGATAAAAAAAGCGAAGCCAACAAAAAAGCGGCGATGGAGTTTTTCCAGCTGCTTGTGGGAGATCATAATTACGAGGCCGCCCGCGCGTATGCCGGCGAATACGTTCAGCACGACCCAAAAATCGGCGATGGTTACGACGCGCTGGTTACGGCCCTCAAGCACCGAGACGCGCCAAAGCGCAAAGTCGAGTTCAAGAATGTGGCGGCTGATGGAGATCTGGTTTATTTGCAAACCCATCGGGAGATGAAAGCGAAAGACGACGGATCTCCCGCCCGGATGGTGGTTACTCATCTGTTCCGCTTCAATGATGCGGGAAAAATCGACGAGCACTGGACCTATGCCCAGTCCGTGAAACTGAAAGACAGCGTCAGCAAGCATCCGCTGTTCTAATAATTATTGCAGCTTCGCAGTTGTTGTAGACCGCAGGAATGGCCACAGGCCATCCCGCGGTAAATATATGAGTTGATCAATCAACATTCCTTCCGTAAAATTAAACGCATAAAAAAGGAGATCATCATGAAGAAGATCCTGACTGCATTCGCACTGTTCCTCGCCGCTTCGGTTTTGGGCACCGACAGCCCGGAAACCGCCCTGCTGAAAAAACGCTCTGCCGAATTCCGGAAGGATGTCGTGCGGGTCGCCGACAACGTCTACACCTTCACCGGTTACTCGGTGCAGCCGGTTTCGATGATCGTCGGGACGGATGGCTTGGTTATTGTCGATACCGGCATGGATACACAATCCGCGACGAGTGTGTTGTCCGAAATGCGCAAGATTACCGACCTTCCGGTCAAGGCCATCATCCTGACGCACGGGCACGGCGACCATACCGGCGGACTGCCGGTTTTCGCGGCGGAGGGCACGCCCGTCATTTGGGCGCGCGGCAACTTCGGAGACGAAGCGCACGCTTTTGAACACGCCGGTCTGACCATCACGAAAAAGCGCGGTGCGCGGCAGGGCGGGTTCCTGCTTCCGCCGGAAAAGCGGATCAACAATGGCGTGGCGCGCGCCTATTATCCCAAGCGCGGCGGCGCTGTGTTTGGCGCGGACAAGTCCATCAAACCGACTCATGATCTGACAGAAGAGCCCAAAACCATCGAGGTGGCGGGGATCAAACTGGACCTGGTTTCTCTCAACGGCGAAACCAAAGACGCGCTCTATGTCTGGTATGCTGAGCAGCGCGTTCTGTTTGCCGGTGACAATTTCTACAAATCGTGGCCCAATCTGTATCCGATTCGCGGCTCGGCCTATCGCGACGTGCAGGCCTGGGCGGACAGCGTCGATAAAATGCTGCAGGAAAATCCCGATGCCGTCGTTCCGGGCCATACCCGCCCTGTGATTGGAAAAGCGCTCGTGATGGAGATGCTCACCAACTACCGCGATGCCATCCGCTTTGTCTTCGATAAAACCATCGAAGGCATGAACAAAGGCCTCACGCCCGACGAGCTGGTCGACTATGTAAAACTCCCGGCGAAGTATGCCGAAAAGGATTACCTGAAGGAATACTACGGCAACGTCGAGTGGGCGGTGCGTTCCATCTTTGCCGGCACGCTCGGGTGGTTCGACGGCAACCCCACCACCCTCTTTTCCCTGCCGGTCAAAGAAGAAGCCAAACGCATGGCCGCGCTCGCCGGCGGGCAGGAGAAGCTGGAGCAAGCCGCTTTCCAGGCATTGGAAAAACAGGATTACCAGTGGACCGCACAGCTGTGCGATCACCTCATCGCGCTCGACCCCTCCGCCGCCCAGCCGAAGTTGATGAAAGCCGAAGCCCTCGAAGGTCTCGCGCCCCACCTGCTCACCGCCACCGGTCGCAATTACTACCTGACCTGCGCTCAGGAGCTTCGTGAACAGGTGTCAGAAGCAGAAGCACGTCCTCGACAGCGACAACAATCTACAACAATCGCATCAATCGGTGATGCGGTTATGAAAAAGATCGATCTGGCTTTGCCTGACGAGTTGTATCACGGTTACCTGTTTTGGCACCAGGCCGATGAACTCGCCACCGATGTCGTTAATTACGCCATGCTTCTCGATGCTGAGGGAAAGATAGTTCATCGCTGGGATACCGATTTAACGGGAGGGGGACATACCTCGTACCTGCTGGAATCCGGGGGCCTGCTGCGCATGGGCATCCGAGATAGAAGATATGTTAAGGGGCAGCCGGTGGCCGCCACCGACACGCTTCAGATCACAGACACAACGGGACAGGCCGTCTGGGAGTTGAGTGCCAGAAATGTTCATTTTAACGGGAACAAAATCACCTTTCATCACGATATGCAGCCCATGCCCAACGGCAATGTTCTGGTCCTGATCTACGAAGAAATCAGCCCGAAAGAAGCGGCGGCGGCTGGTTGGACTGCCGGCAACGGGAAAACGATTTGGTCAGATGGTGTTTTGGAAATCGAACCGGATCTTAATACCGGATCATTCGAAATCGTTTGGAGTTGGCGGTTCATAGACCACATGATTCAGGATCAGGATGCCAACGCGGCCAACTACGGTGTCATCGCCGATCATCCGGAAAAGATCGACGGCCACTTCCCTGAAAGCTATGCGCCCATGAATGCGGTGCGGCAGCATTTGAATTCGCTCGACTATCACCCGGGCCTGGATCAGATCGTCGTCAGCTCCTTCATCTATAACGAAATCTGGGTGATCGACCACAGCACGACCATCGAACAGGCCGCGGGCTTCACAGGCGGCCGAAGGGGCAAGGGAGGCGATCTGCTGTTCCGATACGGGGATCCCGCCCCCTACGGAAAAAGCACGGAAGCGGACCGGATCTTTCAGAAACAGCACGACACCAACTGGGTTGACGAAGGTCTTCCCGGAGCCGGAAATCTCCTGGTGTTCAACAACAATACCAGCATGGATGCCGTAAGCCGCGTCAGCCTGAGCGGAAGAGGGGCCGCGGCGGTCCAGGAACAGTTAAAGGGAATCAGCAACGTCTATGAAATTAGCCCCTCTGTTGATAATGGACGTTACGTCACAGGGAAAAAGGGAACGTTTGAAGCGAAGCAGATCTGGTTCTGGGAACACAAAGACTTTTTCGCTCCCTTTCAAGGCGGAACTCGCCGCTTGGCCAATGGGAATACACTACTGACCGATACGGTAGGAAAAAGGGTCTGGGAAGTTGCGCCGGATGGGGATGTCGTCGTTCGCTACAAAGGTCCTGCACCCAGTTTTAAATCCTTCAAATACTCTCCGGCTGAGGTTGAAGCCATACTGAATCCTTAAAAGGGATCGCTTTAAATTTTTCGTGCCGCAGGCATGAAGAAGCTATTAAAGATGCTCAGGGGCCACGACCAGCAGCGGGCCCGCCAAGTGTGGTTCTAGCCACGCAATATCATCACACCAACATGGAGACAATGCGGCATGTTTAAAGGCATTTTGATTCAGAAAGATGACGCAGGTTATCGCAGTGAGCTGACGGAGCTGGACGAAGCGCAGCTGCCGGAGGGAGACGTCACGGTGGCGGTGAGCCACTCGACGCTGAACTACAAAGACGCGCTGGCGATCACCGGCAAGGGATCGGTGGTCCGCAGCTTCCCTATGGTGCCGGGGGTTGATCTGGCCGGTACGGTGGAGCATTCAATCCATCCGGATGTTCAGGCAGGTGATGCCGTCCTTCTTAACGGCTGGGGCGTCGGGGAATCGCATTGGGGCGGGCTGGCACAGAAGGCCCGTCTCAACGGGGACTGGCTGGTGCCGCTGCCCGACGCATTCACACCGCAGCAGGCGATGGCCCTTGGAACCGCCGGCTACACCGCGATGCTGTGCGTACTGGCGCTGGAGAGGCAGGGTGTTTCGCCCGGTGATGGCGAGATTCTGGTGACCGGTGCCGCGGGCGGCGTAGGCAGCGTCGCGATAGCCGTATTGACCCAGCTGGGCTATACGGTCGTCGCAGTGAGCGGCAGGCCGGAGGAATCTGAATACCTGAAAAGCCTCGGCGCGGTGGAGATTCTCGATCGTGCCGCGTTCGCGGCGCCCGGCAAGCCGCTGGGTAAAGCGCGGTGGGCCGGCGCGGTGGATGTGGTCGGCGGCCAGATGCTGGCCAATATCTGCGCGACAACCCGCTACCGCGGGGTGGTCACCGCCTGCGGTCTGGCAGGCGGAATGGACTTTCCGTCCACGGTCGCGCCGTTTATTCTGCGGGGCGTCACGCTGGTCGGCATCGACAGCGTCATGTGTCCGCGGCCGGAGCGTCTCGAAGCCTGGCAACGTTTGGGCAAGAACCTTGATGTCGCAAAGCTCGCCGCCATCAGCCGGGAGATCGGCCTGGCGAACGTACTGTCCATCGCACCGGAACTGCTGAACGGCAACGTCCGCGGTCGGGTGGTGGTGGATGTGAACCGCTGAATCGGAAAGGATAGGAGATGGAGCTGAACGAACTGTATGAAACGATAGAAAAGATCGGGGTCCTGACGTTCTCGACAATCCATGAGGGCGAGGTGCATTCGCGCAGCGCGCACTTTAACGGATTTGATCAGGACGGGCTCTATTTCCGGACGATGGCCAATAAGCCCTATGCCCGTCAGCTACTGGAGACCGGCAGGCTGACGGTCTGCGGAATTTCGGATGCGCGGATTGAGCACAAGGGCGCGGTGCCGGTGTTCCCACCCAGTATCACTCTGCGCTTAATCGGCGAGGTCCGCCGCGTGCCGCCGGAGGTGATCATTGAAAAGGCGAAGACCAACGCCATGCTCGAAACCGCCGCGCAGGATATTGAAAACTATCCGGCCATGGCGGATGGCAATTTTGTGATGCATCGCGCCAAGGGCGAACTCTTCGATGTCGATTTCGAGAAGGAGGCGCGGGATCACAAAGTCATTCGCACGCGTTTTTCCTTCGGCGGGGCAACCTTCAACCCGGCCGGCGTGCGGATTACGGACGCGTGCATCGGTTGCGGAGCGTGCAAGGAGGTCTGTTCTTTTCAAGCGATTGAGGAGGGGACACCTTATCGCTGCATCCCGGAATACTGCGATGACTGCGGCAGCTGCCTGAAGGTCTGTCCGGTGGATGCCATCCAAGAGTCGCTCGTCTTTTAACCGCGGGGGTTTATGCAGCAACCGATCACGCTCGTTCTATTGGGAATCTACATCCTTCTGGTTTCCCTGATCGGAATGATCCACCGGCGCGGCGACCGCGGCGGGCGTTGAACGGATCGTGCAGAAAGGTTTTTTGATGGGAAAAGTTCATGAGCTGTTGAAGGAGATCGGCGATCTCTCGTTCGCCACGGCGGACGGGCAGGGCAACCCGCGTATCCGCACCATCATGGTGATGTTTATCGAGAACGGGAAACTCTTCTTCACCACCTCGCGGAAAAAAAAGGTCTTCCGGCAGTTGGAAAACAATCCGCACGTGGCGCTGAACGGCAGCACCGACTCCGGTGTTTCCGTCAGCATCCACGGGAAGATCGGTTTTTCCGACAACCCGGCTCACATGAAAAAGATCTTCGAAGCGTACCCTCCGTTGCACGACCTCTACAAGGACAACCCCAAAGACCTAACCGCGTTCTATCTCGAACACGGCGAAGCGCGGATCTTCGATTTATCCGTTCTGCCGCCCCGATCAGATAATTTCACGTTTTGAACTGAACGAACTTCTGGAAAATTAGACCAAGTAAGGGCAGACACGAACGTTAGAAACCAACGGAGACGACATGAAAACATTACAAATTGCCGGAGCCATACTCGCCGTAACCATACTGGTGGTTTCCTGCACGAAGCAAACAGGAGAATCAGAAATGACAACCGAACATGCAGACACAAGTCTCAAGGCGCAATTGGATGGCCGGAAGATTGCATTTAGTGCAAAAGCCCCGGACGATGTAAAAAAAACCTATGCCGAAGGAATTCAGGCGATCATAGATAGTGGAATTGTGCAACAGGCCAAACAGGTTGGCGACACGGCTCCCGATTTTGCGCTCACCAATGCCAAAGGCGAAACGGTCCGGTTAAGCGACTATCTGAAAAAGGGGCCGGTTGTGCTGGCGTGGTACCGGGGCGGCTGGTGTCCGTATTGCAATCTAACCCTGCACGCGCTCCAGCAGGAGCTGCCCAACTTTAAAGCGGCGGGTGCAACCCTGTTTGCCCTAACGCCCGAACTGCCGGATCAATCCATGTCCACCGCGGAAAAACATGAGCTGGAGTTCGAGGTGCTCAGCGACATCGGCAGTCAGGTTGCCCGTGAGTACGGTATTGTTTTCAAACTGACCGACGGCGTCGCAAAAATCTACGAAGAAAAATTCGGGCTGTCATCGTACAACGGGGATGCCTCCGGCGAGCTGCCGCTGGCGGCCACCTATGTGATCCATCCGGACGGAAAAATTATCTACGCGTTCCTCGATGCCGACTACCGCAACCGCGCCGAGCCATCAGCCATCAGCGCGGTGTTGAAACAGTAGTAATCAAATAACATGGGCGTAAATGTTAATGAGGAAATAGTGCAGTTGCACGAACTCTACAAAAACAATCCCGACGACTTGGTCGCGTTCTATCTCGAGCACGGCGAAGCGCGGATCTTCGATTTATCCGTTCTGCCGCCCCGGTCGGATAATTTCACGTTCTGAACTGAACGAACTCCTGGAAAATTAGACCAAGTAAGGACAGACACGAACGTTAGAAACCAACGGAGACGATATGAAAGCATATATATTGAATGAAGCCGGCGGCATTGAAAACCTGATATTAAGTGAAATCGAAAAACCTGAAATCAAAGCCGATGAAGTACTGGTTGAAACGAAAGCGATCAGCATCAATCCGGTAGATGTAAAGGTACGTCCGGTTGAAGAAGTACTCACTATGATCCTCGGCACGGAAAAACGTCCGGTTATCCTCGGTTGGGATATTTCCGGCATCGTGGCAGCGGTCGGTGAAGACCTTTCCAGCTTTGAAGTTGGTGACAAGGTGTTCGGCATGGTCAACTTCCCGGGTCATGGAAAAGCCTACGCTGAATATTTGGCTTCCCCGGCCAGCCATCTCGCGAAGATGCCGGAAGACACAACGTTTGAGGAAGCTGCCGCCACCACGCTGGCTGCTCTGACCGCTCTGCAGGTGCTGACCGGTCGCGTCAAAAAAGACGACCGGATTCTGATCCATGCAGGCTCAGGTGGTGTAGGCCATTTTGCTATCCAGATTGCCAAAAACCTCGGCGCAACGGTTGTGACCACTTCGTCCGCCAAAAACCGCGATTTCTGCCTGTCGCTGGGTGCCGATGAACATATCGACTACCGCGAGCAAAAGTTCGAAGAGGTTTTGTCGGACATCGACTTTGTTCTGGACGGCATGGGCGGTGAGGTACTCGAAAATTCCCTGAAAGTTGTGAAGGCCGGCGGCAAGATTGTTTCGCTACCGACCCATACCTTCCCGGACGATCTGCAAGCGGCGGCGGATGCGCTCAATGTCGCTCTTGAGTTTGTTATGGTCACCTCAAACGGCGATGATATGAATACGCTGAAAGGCATGCTCGAAGCAGGCGCGCTGAAACCGCATGTTTCTGTGACGTTCCCATTTGAAAAACTGGCGGATGCCCACCTGCAGATAGAGTCCGGCCGAACCGTCGGAAAAGCCATCGTTACTGTATAAATGGCACCACTAGGCGTTTCCCGACTCAAAAGCGGGAAGCGCCGATTTACGGGCAGTGGGCGCAACTACTATCTCACCTGCGCCCAGGAACTGCGGCAAGCAACCGAACAGCCCGTGGATTCCTTCGCTCTTCCATTGACCGCAAAGTGGTGAAAGCCCTATCATGCCCCAGTAGATTTTTACTGGAGGATTAAAAATGATTGCGTTCAAAATTGTCCGAAAAATTGGGAAAATGCTGCGCGGCGGTGCGGGTAAAAAGGAAATCTTTCTCGGCGCGTTCTGCGGCGTGCTGATCGGTTTCAACCCCGTGGCCGGCCTGACGCTGGCACTCGCCATCCTGATTACGCTGTTGCTCAACGCCAACGTCGGCTTCACTCTGCTCGGCGTATTGGTCGGCAAGGGACTCGGCCTCGCGCTCGCCGTGGTCACTTTCCACACCGGCTACTTCATCATTCACAGCGTGGGGCTCGAGGGCTTTTTCACCACGCTCGCCAACGCGCCCGTCACCGCGCTGATGGATCTGAACGTCTACTCGATGGTCGGCAGTCTCCCCTTCGCCATAATCACCGGGATTCTGTTTGGTAAATTTATCAGCGCCACCGTCAACAAGATCCGCGAACAGATGGTCAAGGCTGGTCAACACGAAAAGGTTGGCAAGGCGGTCGGCAACAAGTTTTCCAAATTCCTCATGTGGCTCGTTTTCGGCAAGCAGAAGATTTCCACCGCCGATGTGCTCGCCAAGCAGTCCAAGCTCCTGCGCAAGTCCGGGATCATCCTCGTCGGCATCGTGCTTGTGATCGGTATCGTGCTTGAATTTTTCCTGCTCGACGTCGCTGTCAAGTCCGGCCTTCAGGCCGCCATCGGTGCCGAGACCGGCGCCGAGGTTGACATCGGTAAAGCACTCCTCTCGCTCGCGGGCGGCAAGCTTGAACTGGAAAACCTGCAAGTCACCGACCCCGACAAACTGACCCACAATCTCGTGCAGATCGACACCCTCGCCGCCGACATCAGCGTCAGCGACTTGCTCCGCAAATCCTACGCCATCGACCTGCTCGCCGGTAGCACCCTCAAGCGCGACGTGTTGCGCGCCAAACCCGGCGCGCTTCTTGTCAAAGAAGACAAGAAAAAGGACGCGGCCGAAGAGGCAACCGAGGAATCCAAGGAGGGTAAATCGCTCGAAGACTATTTATCCAAGGCCAAGGATTGGAAAAAATACGGCGAAAAAGCCTACGAATATCTCAAGAAGCGCAAGGACAACGCCGAGTCCGTCGCCAAGGGTGAAAAGCCCAAGGCCACCAAGAAAGCCGCCGTAGCCGACGCCAAAAAACTCGGCTATCTCAAGGCTGCCGCCGATCTGGCCTCCTCCCGCCCAGCCTGGCTCATCCGCGAGATAAAAATCGACAACGTCCTGCTGGGTGGCGACCAACCCGCGCAAACGTTCCAAGGTTCGGAGCTCTCCAGCCATCCCGAACTCAACGGCAAGCCCACCACCATCGTCATGACGCCCGTCGGCGGAACCGAACCCACCGCCAAGATCGTCCTGCACTTCGACGATCCCGCCGCCCGGCACGAGCTGGCCGCCAACCTCGACGGCATATCCATCGGCGGAGCTATTAAAACCAGCGACTCCTTCCCCGTTAACGTCAACGACGGCAAAGCCGATGTAAAAGCCAGCGGCACCTTCTCCGCCGACGAACTCAAGCTCCCCTTCACCATCATGGTCCACGACCTTAAGGCCGATGTTGAAGAAGGAAAAACCGTCATGGGTATGGACAGCAAAACCGCCACCGAAGTCTTCAGCTCCATGGAGCAGATCGAACTCGACGGCTCCCTCGGCGGCAGCCTGCTCTCGCCCCGCGTCAAGCTCGACTACGAAAAGCTCACCGCCAACATGAAATCCGCCGTCGTCGCCGCCGGTAAAAAGGAACTCACCAACCGCGCCAACAAAGAGGTGGACAAACTCAAAGGCCAGGCCGGCGAGGAAATCAATAAGGCGCTGGAGAGCAACGGGGCCAAGGAAGCAACCGAGAAAGCCAAAGGCATGCTCAAGAAGCTATTCTAAGTTTCACCACGTGGGATTTGGCAAGCATCCTGCTCCCGGTCCGTTTCCAATGGTTGGAAACGTGCTTCCAAGGTCTGGAAGATTTCGTCGTCCTTTTTCCAATGGCTGGAAAAACCCTTCCAGCCATTGGAACCAATTTTCAGTCGACGCTTTCTCCCTCAGATTCGTGGAGGGTCGCAACGGCAATGTATTCCTTCGCGGTTTTCGTAAATGCTCCTCTGAAGTCACCGGGCGATGCCACCCCGCTTTCGATGGCGGCCTTGACCTTTTCGGCCGAGGGGCTTCCGATACGGTCGAGCAATGGTTCGAGCTCGCTTCCAAGGTTGGGTAGCTCGGCCTTGAGCTTGCGCATATTTAGTTCGAGGATGGTTTTGTACCGATCACCGAGACGGGTGCGCAGCAGCTCTTCGTCGTATTCAACGTGCGACACGCTGCGGTAGTTGATCTTCAGTCGCTTGCCGCCGATCTCGGGATACCACACTTTTTTCGCGTCGCCGCGCAAATGCGCCTTGAGCTTTTCCTGTAGCGCATGTTTGCGCTCCTTCAGCTCCTGCTCCTGCTGCTGAAGCCGGGTATACTCCTCCAGCACTGACTTGATTTCCTCGGTGAGTTCAACATTCTCCATCGCCTTCTCCTTTCCTGCACATCCTCCCACTCCTACCTAAAAAGACAATCCAGATTGAAGATCGTCAATCTGGATTGCACATTCCGATCAATCAAGCCCGTGTTCCAGCAACTGTTCGATCCCGCCTTTCCATTTCCCGAACCCATCCTCGCCTTGGTAGTCGTGGATGATCCGGCGGAATGCGTCGGGGGGCTCCCGCAGGTAGGCATTGCGCCCCGCGGCATGGATGAAGCCGAGCTGCTCCTCGATCCAGCCGAGGCTGCGCCTGAATTCGTTCCGGTGGGCGGCCAGATGGTCCACCGGTTTTGAAAGCCTCCAAACATAGGTGGCATCGGTGCCGTCCAGCGTTTCCCAAACAAAATAGCCGCCCGATGTGCCCGACAGAAAACAGAGAAAGGCAAAAGGTTTCCTGACGATCCGCAAACGGATCAAATCGGCGCGGTGCTGTCCGGCAAGGTATTCAATATGCGCCGAGTGCTTCGGCTGCTTTATCCGTAGGATGTCGCGCAGGAAATCCCCGTCGGAATCGCCGAATCCAGCATCCTTCACCTTCACGAAGAAGCGGTTGAGCGTGATGATCCGTCCCCCCCGGTCGTCGCGTTTTGACAGCTCGGCCTTGACGAAATGGTAGCGCACTTCGCCGATCAATTTAGGCGAGATGCCGGCCAGCGCAGGCGACTCCGCCAACACCTCCTCCACCGTTCCGTCACGAACCCTGACTGCGGCACGGATATTGATCTTTCCGCCGCCTAGGCATTTCGCCAGATAGGGCTTGAGGCAGTTGAGCTTGGCGCTTAAGAAGCGGTTCTCCACTGAAAATCCAAGCTTGGCCTGGATTCCGGACATTGGAAGATAGACCTGCCACGCCACGTTGGCACACCCCTCCGTAAACCGCAGCTCCGCCAGCGGAACCCTGAAGCGGATGTGCTCCTCGAAGACCACCGGTTCCGGCGGGGGCTTGGGGGGTGCGGACGGCAAAGGACGAGGCGGTGCCACTTGCCGGACAATGGGCTTCCGCACGGATGCCAGAGGTTCTATCTTCTTGAACTTTACGAGTTCTAAGATCCGATCATTGTCCTCGAACAGCAGCAATTTCCGAACATTGGAAAGTTCGATCCGCTGATCCTCAAACCCAACCGGATTCGGTTTGAAATCGACCACATCGCAATCCAGCACCCCATCCGAAAAATGATCCACCCACACTTTTATCCACGGGAATTCCTGGGGGGCAAAACATTCTACCGGAAGCGTCTGGTTATTCGGCCGACGGAGCAATACCCGTTCCAACGGCAGGAAATCGCGACCATTGAAGAACAGCTTGCGCTCCTCCACCTTCACTATAAATGTAGTTCCCCGATCAAACATGCGGCCTCACCCAAAATGGAACATCATCCCTGCTCTTCTTTTCGGCACTACCTTGTGCTTCAAACGCATCCTGCCGGTGCTCCCACGCATGCAACTCCTCCCACATTTCTTTCTGCATAAGGAAAATCGGGTCATTAATCTGGCTATAGTCAACCTCCGGCGGACTGCGGCGGACGCGCTTTTGCTTGCCATTATTGAATATGGTTTCGTACATCTCCTTGCGTCGCTTCTTTTCCAGCTTCTGGGTCGGAGTCAGCTTCTTCGTTCCCTTCTTTTTCTTGCCCATCGCCTTGGCTTCCTATGTTTAATCCCAGTATCAACTCCATGCAACACGCCCCATGTTAAATCCAGATGCATGATCGTCAATCTGGATTTACCTTTTTCCACGACGGAAAGTCACAGCAATGCCGGCTCCGTCGATGGAAACGAATAGCCGAGGGCTTCGTATCCCTTTACCCGCCGCTCAAACATGCGTACCAGCATCGGGCAATCCTGGTCGACATAATCGTAGATGCGCACTTCGCTTTTTGAATCATGCAGGCGGTGCAGCCGCCCGGCATACTGCGAAAGGATCCCCCGCCATGAAACGGGCATGGCCAGAAAGAGGGTGTCGAGACGCGGATCGTCAAAGCCTTCGCCCAGATAGCGCCCCGTCGCCAATATAACGTGCGGGAGGTCTTTCCAGTCGTTCAGCTTTCCGTTGATGTCCGCCAGCTTTTTCTTCCCGAGTCCGCCCTTGAGCAGTACCATCCGCTCAACCTCCGGCGCGAGCAATCCGTGAAGTATTTCCAGATGACGGGTTCGCTCGGTGAGAACCAGCGGGCATCGCCCCTCTTCGACCGCTGCAACAACATCTGTTGCAATGCGATGGTTCCGGGCATTGGAATCCACCAGCAACCGGTAGATTTCCGTGATCGAAAGATCCTCCCGCTCCGGAAACACAACCTCGCTGCAGGCACGAACAACAACCTTGTGATCAAAAGGCCGTTGCAACGCATGCTTCTTGTCGTGCGCCTTGTAGCGAACCGCCCCGCACTGCATGAAGACAATCGGATGGTGTCCGTCGCGACGCGTCGGTGTTGCGGAAAGCCCCGTCACATATTTTGCCGGGCACTGCCGCAATACATCCTCGAAGCTCTTCGCGGAAATATGGTGGCACTCATCGACGACCACATATCCATAATCCGCAACGAGGTCATCGACCACGCCCTTTTTGTTCAGGCTCTGGATGACGGCCACATCGACGAGCCTGGAAACCTTCCGCTTTCCGCCGCCGATCTGCCCGATTTCGTTCCGATCCAAACCAAGGAAGGCCGACAATCGCTCCACCCACTGCTCCATCAACTGCCGCCGATGAACCACGATCAGGACATTGGTTTTGCGCTGTGCAACCAGCCACGCCGCCAGCACCGTTTTACCGAAAGCCGTCGGGGCGGACAGGACGCCGATATCGTGTTTCAGCAGAGCCTTGCCCGCCAGTAATTGCTCGTCTCTCAACCTGCCGCAAAACGAAACGGTCAGCCTTTCGCCCGCCGTCCGCTGATCGGATACCTGCACATCAATGGACAGCGAATCCAGCAATGCAATCAGTTCATCCGCACACCCGCGCGGCAAGGCTATATGTTCAGAAAACTCCTCGGCGCACGCGATAATGCGCGGCGTGTTGAACACGGGCATGCGCATCGCCTGCGCCTTGTAGAACTCGGGATTTCGGAACGCCGCCAACCGCATAATCGCATTCCTCAGCGACGGCGAAAGTCCCTTCTTCGGGACATACACCTGATTGCCCAAAACGATTTCGATTGATTCAGGATGTTGCCCGGAAATATTCATGGGACATTTTCGTGATGGCGGCATCAGCCACGGCAACCCATCATCCTCGTCCGGTACGGCTCTCACCCCGAGAATCAAATCATCCCGCTCCGCCTCTTGAACCCATTCCACAACCAGGCCTTTTTGGATTTTCCGAACACTGGAAAGCAGCGCCCACTGATCCGCGAACGGAACCAACGCCCTGTCGACAAACACGCTGTTCCCGTTTCCCCGCACTTCCTTCTGTAACGGCAACGCAATCAGGTTCCCGAACCCGCCCGATGGCATCCGATCCTGATTCGGAAAAAAGCGGTCATACGAATCAAACCCCAGTTCCGGGCGGGCATTCATGGCCTTCGTCAGAATAAACGAGCCGAGTTTGCGGGCAAGGCCGGCTGAAAGCGGCTCCGCAAAAAAGAGCCAAATATGCCCGCCGTTGCCCGACCGCGACCGCTCCAAATACGCCGCCACCTCCAGTTCATGGTAAGCGTCCAATAAGGCCAGGG
This sequence comes from Kiritimatiellales bacterium, assembly GCA_021734595.1. Classification (GTDB taxonomy): domain Bacteria; phylum Verrucomicrobiota; class Kiritimatiellia; order Kiritimatiellales; family Pontiellaceae; genus JAIPIO01. Next base: position 18,989 of record JAIPIO010000025.1, read on the forward strand.
CATCTTCCTGCCCTGCCGCCTTGTCGATATCGACCGCAAGGAAAGAACAGGTTTCATCCTTTTTCAGTGGATAGATTCCCATCACAAACGGTTTGCCTTGCGCATCCCTCCTGGAAAG
>JAIPIO010000026.1 GCA_021734595.1 Kiritimatiellales bacterium
CTGTATCCGTTACCCGTTCACCCGCATCGAACCCGACGACATGCTGGTGTGAACCGCTGAAAGTCGAAGAGTTAAGAGGCTCTGGCAAAACCTCCTGTTCATCGGTCGGGACGGAGCCCGACCCTCCAGAAATCAGTTCAAGACACGCGCGTTTCAAATGGAGGGACGACCTCCGTGTCGTCCGCTGGAGGTTTTGCAGGAGCCTCTTAGGTAATCAGAATGGGCGGCGCAAACTACTTCGTAAACTGCCTCGTAAACTCCGACGGAACAACTCCATCGTCATCTTTGCCGTAAACTTCTTCGTGAGAGAATCATCCCATTCCCGACAAGGTGCGCGACAAGGTGCGCGACAAGGATTGACGGACACAATTCAATCGGCTCTCTTTTCCCTCTGTATCTCCGTGTCCTCCGTGTCTCCGTGGTGAAAACTTCCTTGCTGTCGCTCACGCATAACTCAGCATTTGCTGTTGTTTGGCGGACTGGTAGATACCCGTCAGGATTTGGAGACCGCGCCAGGCCTCGGTGGCGTCAATGCGGTCACACGGGCGGGGGCGGGCTGTTTGGCCGCTGTGGGATCGCCGTGATTTTTTCAAAAAAAAGGTTGACAGAGCTAAGGCTGCATTGGATACTCCGAGAATTAGGAGTAGAGAAGCAGGCGACAGAGAACAATAAAGTCAGCAAAACCGAAGGAGAGCAGGATGAAGAAAATATGGGTCATGATGGTGGCGTTTGGATTGTGCGGGGTGGCTTCGGCCGCGCTGGTGGTGGCCGATTTCAATGATCTGAGTACGGGAGATCTGAACGGACAGGGAGGCGGATCGGGGTTCTCGGGGAATTACACCGGGGCCACGAATACGCAGGTGATCGCCGGGAACCTCACCTCGTCACTTTATGACGTGTCTCAGAGTGGCACGGCTCAGAGCATCAAATCGACTACGTTTGTCGGGGCTGCGGGGGGACAGATCCAGCGTGATCTGGATTCGGCGATGGGCGGAACCATCTGGATCAGTATGCTTGGGGAAAATGAGATTGTTCAGGGTCGGGGCGGATTTTCGCTCAACCCCACCACCGGGAATACGACGGCAAATGCCTTTAATGTCCTGTTTTTCAACAGCAATGCATCCACCGCAGATGTCCGTTTGAGGGCCGGAAGCACAACACTCGCTTCAGATAATGCGCTCAGTTGGAGCATGGGTTCGACCGGATTGTTTTTACTGCGGATTCAGGTGTCTGTCGGCGGAAATGAAACGCTGGATTTTTGGTTAAATCCGAATGTCTCGGCGTATTCGAGCGAGACTGATTTCCTCGCCAATGTCACCCCGACACTGACCCATAATGCGACCGATCTGTTTGACAGTGTGAGCTCTGTGGGCGTGTTCAGTTATACTAGCGGGGCAACGGTTAGCGACGGGGCCACGTTGGACAACTTCCGGATGAGTAATGACTCCGTCGATGCGTTTAAGGATGTAACCGGTATTCCCGAGCCAGCCACGATCGGGATGCTCGGACTGGGCGTTTTGCTTGCCTTGGCGCTTCGCCGGCGCATGCGCTAGGTCGAATGGGATCGGAAGCCCGCGCCCTTTGCAGGCGCGGGTTTTTTTTAGCTGAATCGAAGAGAATGGGAATGATAAAGCGTGAAGCGATTGCCGGGTTGCTTGCGGCGGCCCTGGCCGCAGTTCCGGTACTGTCCGATGCGGCGAATGTTGCCCTGGCCAGAAGTCAGCCCGATATGCCCCTGGTTGACCTCTCGGGCGAGACGAGCCGCCACGTGATCATCGCGCAGGGGACGGAGGAAATCTACCAGGGCCATCCGACCTCGCTGCTTATGCCCGACGGCCAGACGATCTTCTGCGTCTGGAACATCGGGCACGGCGGAGCCGCCGGTCCGATGGCGCGCAGCGACGATGGCGGCCTGACCTGGAAACGTCTCGATGACCGGTTGCCGCCGGGCTTCCAGACTCACCTCAACTGTCCCAGCATCTACCGAATCGTTGACCCGGATGGCCGGGAACGATTGTGGGTGCTTTCAGCATGGCGCGGAGAGCGATTCAATAGCGATGCGGCGATGCCTCGTCTCATGAGCGACGACGGCGGCAGGAACTGGAAAGAAATGCCTCCGCTGGGTCCGGAGTTCCGTGGCATAATGGCGTTCACCAGTCTCGTGCGGCTCAAGAACGGGGCGACGCTCGGTCTCTATCACCGCGGTACTGAAAAGGGAGAAAAACCGCCGTTCGAGATAATGCAGTCGCTCACGGAAGACGGCGGGCTGACGTGGTCTGCGCCGCGTGTCGTCGTCAAGGGCGACGGCGAGCTTCCCTGCGAGCCCTATGTCTTCCGCTCGCCTGACGGCGAGGAGCTGTGCTGCCTGATGCGCGAAAATTCGCGCCGGGGGCACAGCCTGATGATGTTCAGCCGCGACGAGGGACAGACATGGACCAAGCCCGTAGAAACCGGCTGGGGCCTCACGGGGGATCGGCATGTGGGGGTGCTCACGAAGGATGGGCGCTTGGTTATCGCCTTCCGCGACCAGGCGCCGGAAAGTCCGACGAGATGGCACTTCGTTGCCTGGGTCGGCACGTACGACGACCTCAAGCAGGGCCGACCCGGGGCATACCGCATCAAACTGCTGCACAGCCACGCAGGGCCGGACGGGGGCTATCCGGGCCTTTCCCTCTTGCCGGACGGCGCGATCGTGGCCCTGACCTACATCCAATACCGGTTCGGCCAGGAGAAGCGATCAGTCGTTGCCACTCGTTTCAAACTCGCGGAGACCGACGCGCTGGAAAAGCAATGGGACCTTCCGCCCGAAAAGCTTCCGGTCGGCTACACCTACAAGACGGAGCCGGCAGCCTCCACGAGAATACACAAGGATCCGATGCTGAAGAATCTGAAGGACGGGAGGTTCTCCAAGGCGGGTACGGAGTCCGTGCAGTATGACGGGGATGTGTCCGTGTATCTGAACCCCGATGCCGTGGACGCGGTCGGCAATGTCCTGACGGGCGAAATCGGCAATGTGAAAATATATATCTGGAGCGCGCGGGATTATCAGTTCGACACGGCCGCGCTTTTTGCCGGGCGCCGGGCGGATGCGCTGGAGCTGGTCGGCGAGGTTAAGAACGAACATCCGCCTCAAGAGGGGGGTAGCGACCAGATGCCGCTCGAATTCATGTTCCCGGTGAACAAACCGAAAACGGAGGCGCAGTTCATGCGCCTGGATATCAAGCGGAAGCCGGGGTCGAAACGCATCCTGCTCGGGGAGATCGTCATAGAGGAAAGATAAGCGCCGATTGGAATGCGTTTACGATGTAGGAGGAAACCAAGTCTATGTGGCAGAAACAAACGTGGAGCAACGAGAGGGAGACCACCATGAAGAGCAAAAGCAGCCGTCTCAGGAAAATTCGTCTTATTAGGATTCCGGCAAGGTGGTGTTGCCTAACCGCAGCCTTTCTTGTTGCGGTATTGCTGGCTTCTCCCTGGTGCGCCTGGGCCGAAAACATGGCCCTGAGCGCCAAAGTCGAAGCGAGTTCCTTCTATCAGGCGTTCCGCCCGGAATTTGCTGTGGATGGAGTGTATCAATCCACTGCGAGCCGCTGGCTGAATGACCCGAAGGATGACCAGCCGTGGATCGTGATCGACTTTGGTAAACCGCAGGCGGTCACGGCCGTGGCGCTCGTCTTTGACGGTCTGGAAACGGCGCGGGGGTTGAACTGTTCCTGGCAGGTGGAGCTGGCGGGTGACGACGCAGGCGATCCGGTGCTCGCCGAGGTAAAAGACAATCAGGAGGTTCGCAGTTTGGCCATCTTTTCTCCGGTGACAACGGACAAACTGCGCGTCCGCTTCACCCGCAATTCACTGCGGGGGAACATCAACCGCATCCACCAAATTGAGGTTTGGCCCGAGGGCCATGATCTGGCCTCTTTGCCGGATGTCAGACCGGGGCTGGAGAGCTTTCCGGTTCCTCTATATCCGGAAAATGCAGGTTGGAATGTCCCGGCGGCGTACCAGGGTCCCGGCGGGCCGGCGGAGGCCGTGGTCGAGGTGGGGGCGCAATCGCAGCTTTTCGTCGATAATCATCTCTTTCAGGAAGCGCACAATCTGATCCGGCGGCTGAACCGGCCTGTGAAGTATGAAAACAATCCGGTGCTGGTCGCGGATCAGCCCTGGGAATACAAAGGGAACCCGGAGGCGGCACCCAGCGTCTTGAAAATAGATGGCGAGTTTAAGATGTGGTACATCGCAGGGAATGTCATCGCCTTTCGGCAGGCCGGGCTGGCTCCCATTTCAGACAGCAGACTGATCTGTTATGCGACCAGCCAGGACGGGATCCACTGGATCAAACCGAATTTGGGGATTGTGGAGTTCCAGGGATCGAAGGAGAACAACATTGTGCTTCGGCCGCGCGGCAGTCATATCGGCGAGGGGTCCGTCCACTATCAACCGGGAGATGAGTATCCTTATAAACTACTGACGTATGAAGGAACCTGGCCTTATGACAAGGATCTGATCAAGGCCAGAGGGTTCAATTTTTCGGTGGATCAACACGGGCACTACGCCTACCAGTCCAAGGACGGCATCCGCTGGGAACTTCTCAGTAAAGATCCGGCGCCTTCGACGGCGGATCGCGGGAATATGAGCTATGATTCGAAGCGAAACCTCTACATGCAGATGGGCAAGGGGAGCTACAAAGGCGTGCGGTCGAGGGAATATGCCGAATCACCCGATTTGATCCAATGGGGGCCGAAGCGCTATTTGCTCATTCCGCAATGGCTGGCCAATCCGGACAATCCGGACAGCAGGGTGGATCCGCCCGGAACCCATTTTTACGGACATCTAATCTGGAACCATGGATCGCTTTATCTGGGGTATCTCGAAATCCTTAATGCCAATACGATGCGCATGCATATTCAGTTGATGAGCAGCCGCGATCTGGTGCACTGGAACCGCATGTCGGCCCCCGAGCCGTTTCTGGATCAAAGCGGAGGGAACAGCGACTGGGAAACCGGCGGACTGTTTCATATGCCGGGGACCGCGCCGGTGGAGGTCGGGGAGGATCTATATATCTATTACGATGCCTCCACGTTCGATCATCGCTACGCGCGAGATCCCCAGTTCCCGGGAACCGGGGGCATCGGTCTGGCCCGACTGCCGATCGACCGGTTTGTCGCCATCCTGCCGGACGACCATCATGTGCCTGCGACCTGGACCACAGTTCCACTGCGCCTCCGGGGGGAAGCGATTTATGTGAACGCGAATGCGAAAGAGGGCCTGCTGAGGCTTGAACTGCTCGATCTGGACGGCAACGTGTTGCCGGGGTTCAGTGTGGATGACTGCGAGGGACTGGTGATGGCGGATCAGGTAAAGCATCCGATCGTTTGGCAATCCGGGAAGCCCCTGCCTGAAGAGGTCGTCCGCATCCGTTTTATTCTCAGGGAAGCCGAACTGTATTCATTTCATTGCCGTTGAGACCGGACAGCTCGGATACGGATACACCAACAATAAGAAGATAATAACGATGACACATTGCCCTTTCATGAAAACCGCACAGTTGTTCTTCCTCTCAACGGGGATGGTATTGTCGGGGACGCTGTTACCAGCGGGACCAACGGAGCTTCCCGCTGAAATCACCGGCGCTTCCGGGCGGGCCTATGTGGTTTATGTCGAGAGCATGCCGGGCGAGACATGGGACGAAAAAATCGAGGAAGCCATGCGGCGGGCCCTAGCGCAAGGTGGCGCGGCGGAGGTGATATTGCCCCCGGAGACGATCGAGATCACTCGGCCGATTCGTTTCTGGCGGCTGCGGCGCAACCGTGCCGAGGGTATCGACACCCATGCCGACGGCGTGGCCTTTGCCGATATCCGCAACGTGTGGGCGGCGATGCAGGGGGGCGCGGTGCAGGATCTTGCCCGCGGCCTGCATTTACGGGGCCAATCCACCGCGACCACGCGCTTGGTCTGGGCGGGTGATCCCGATCAGGTGGTGATCGATATTCCCGCGCCCTACGGGGTCCGGGTGAGCAATCTGGCCATTGACGGCAACAACACCGAGGGACTGATCGGGATTCGTTACCGCGCCGGTTGGGAATTTGGTGTGAACGGGGGCAAGCGGAATGATTTTGACCAATTGGAAATCACCCGGGTGGATGTTGGCATCCATGTCGGCGGGCCTTTCGGGCCGGACTTGGTGGGCTCGACCTTCCGGCAGATACTTGTCCAGTCCTCGCGCATCGGTTTCCTGCTGGAAGGCGCCAATGTCGCGGAAATGCATTTCAACGAATGTTTCCTCGTGCATCTCGAAGAGGCGGGGTTCAAGCTTGTCGGCCACGGCGGCCGCGAATTGCGCAGTCTGGAACAAAAGGACGATCCGATGCCGGAGCGTCCGACGGTGGACTATGCCGGCCGGGAACTTTTCCACGAGCAGATGCCGGAACGGTTGGTCAATGACAAGGTCCACACACGGCCCCATCCGGACGTCAATGTGGGTGAGGACGCTATGTGGGTGGGTGGCGGCGGCCCCTCCATCACGGTCCGGCAATTGGTGGCGGCCATGGGAGATCCACGCGGGTGGTTGTTCGATTCCAATGGGTCGAATTTTCGCATTGAAAACGTGCGCAAGGAGGGCAGCGGTGGTTTGTTGCGTGTGCAAGCCGATTTCCGGCGGCAAAGCGTCCGCTTCAATGATATTTTGATCGATATCAATGCCACCACCGAGGGTGGTCCGACTGGCAATACCATTGAGTACGAAGGCAAGGGGCCGCTCTACATCATCGGCGGAACATTCGAAGGGCCGATCGCGCTTGGCGACGACACGGTGGTCTATTCCATGGGAGCCCGTTTTCTCCATAGGCAACGCACGATGAGAGGGTTTGTCAAAGCGGGCGCGGAGTTGCCGGCCAGCGGGTTCTGGAGCCGCACGGGTCAAACCCGCGTCGTGCCGTTTCGCCGCTGGGAGGGCGATATCTGGCAAAGCCGCAAGCATGATTCGATCGGTTTTGTCCAGTTGCCGGGCACTGCCGGAGCGCAAATCCATGAGCTGAAACAGGGCACCGAAAAGTCGGTGTCCGTGCGTCCCGGAGAACACTCGGTCCGGGTCGGCCTCGAGAGCATGGAGCGCCAGCAGGATGGCAACTATCAGGTGCTGGCGACCCCGCAGTGGAATGCCGGCGGAGTGTGGGTCGATGAAGTCGAGCCGGACGGCTTCACGGTGCGGTTTGAACGCGCCCCCGAGCAAGGGGCGCGGCTCGACGTGATCACCCGCCGCAAGGGTTTCACGGGGTGGAACGAGTAACATGGCGCCGCGATGATCCGGCAATCGAATCCGCATTCATTAAAATTCAAAAAAGGGTTGACGGAAGAAGAGTTTTCTGGTTACTCCTTTGTTTAGGAGTAGCGGTTTGTTTCTTTTTACATTTTTAGGGTTTCAGGAGTTGGAATGCAAATTAAGCGCTGGCGGCAAAACCCGGTTATCGAGGTCAGCAGTGAATTCCCATGGATGGGGCACCAGGCGCGTAATCCGGGTGTGATTTGGGATGGCGGGAAATTGCGCATGATTTTCACGGCCGGCTCGCGGCCGACCGAACATACGCCCATGTACTTGAGTCTCGGTTATGCCGAGAGTGTTGACGGGTATAACTTTACCATCCGCGAAAGACCGTGGATGGACCTGGAACACGATACGCTGCCGTTCGACCGCGGCTCGCTTGAAGATGTGCGCATTACCGAGCTCGACGGGCAGGTTTATCTGGCCTACGCCGGTCGCGCAATGCACAACCATAATTTCTGGAACACCATTCAGACCGCCCATGATCCCAAGGGCAACCCGGTCTGGACCCAGAATTTCCGCCGCGTCGGACTGGCCGTGCCATCCGATAAGGACTGGACGGCCGCCAAACGGCTCGGCCCGATCACCAGCGAACAGATGAGCGATGCCAACGTGGTGCTCTTCCCGGAAAAGTTCGGCGGCAAATACTGCATGCTGCACCGGCCGACTCCGTTTCCGGCCGGTCAGTTCCAGGGCTACTACTATCCCGGCGCCATCTTCATCGCCTTTTCCGATGACATCCTCGATTGGAAGTGGGGCGCAGACAAAGCGCATGAGCACTGGCCGGTGCGAAAGCAGTTCATGCCGGACGATCATGTTCTGATCCGCCCCGAATTCGACTGGGAGCGGCTGAAAATCGGCGGCTCCGGCGTGCCGATTCCGACCGACGACGGCTGGCTGGTCATCTACCACGCAGTGGACATGGAAGGCATGTACCGCGTTGGCTTGTTGCTGCTCGATCGCGATGATCCGAAAAAAGTGGTCGCCCGCTCGCCGGTACCGATTATGGAGCCGGAGGATAACGGGCACGATATGGTCGGCACCTATAAACAGGGTCCCGGCTGCATTTTCCCGTGCGCCAACCCGCTGGTCGGCGATGAAGTGTTCATTTATTATGGCGCAATGGATCAGCGTTGTTGTTTGGCCACCGTACAGCTGAAGGAACTGCTGGACTACGCCCTGACCTGTCGGCGCTGAAGCAAGCATGAATAAGCCGGATAGAGGAAGAAAATGAAAGCACCTGGTCCTGACTACAGACAGAAGGAGGCCACCAGGCTTCACCTGATCGGATTGGCGGCTGTTGATGCGGTCTTTGTTAACGGCCGCAGCGGCCGTCATGGCCGGCACCGTTTGTGCGGGTGCGCTGAAAGGGGCTGAACCGATGAGAAATAGAATGAATGTGATCTACATCATCTGCCATGACCTGGGGCGATTCAACAGTGTTTACGGCGTGCCGGTCGAAACGCCGAACCTGGAGGCGTTTGCCGCCGGCGGCGTGGTGATGAATCAGATGTTCTGCAACGCTCCGGCTTGCAGTCCGTCGCGCGGATGCGCCATGACCGGTAAATACTCTCACAACAACGGACTGATGGGGCTTGTGGGCTCCGGCCCCGCAGGTTGGCATCTTCCGGAAACCAACACCACGCTCGTGGATGTCTTCAACCAGGCCGGCTACGAAACCATCAATATCGGCGGCCAGCATGAGCGAATGACGACGGAGGGGATGGGCTATCAGGTCGTGGAAGACGAATCCCACCACTGTGAAAAAGTCTATGCCCGTGCCGCCGAAATGCTCCAGGAGCGGGTGGGCCGAGACCGTCCGTTCTATCTGAACCTCTATACCGGAGAAACCCACGCCTCGCAGTGGATGCGTGGCGGCCGATGGAGCCGCTGCGACACCTATCAGCCCGGTCCGCCGGCAGAAGCCATTCTGCCGCCTCAACTCCCCGACTTTCCGGAAGTCCGCAATGAAATCGCGGGCTTCAATGCGGCGGTCCGATATCTGGACCGACACATCGGCCCGCTGTTCCGGGCAATTGAGGCATGTGGCTATCTGAAAGATACGGTTGTGATATTTACTACCGACCACGGACGCGACGGCCTGCGCGCTAAAGGCACACTGTATGATGCCGGTACGGAAATCTCTTTCATGATCCGCACCCCACAGCTGGCCCACACCGGGCTCAAAGTCGATCATCTTATGCAAAACATAGATGTGCTGCCGACCCTCTGTGAAGCGACCGGACTGTCGGTTCCACCGGATGTTCAGGGCCGGTCCTTCTGGCCGCTGTTAACAGGCGGTGTCTATGAACCGCACCGCCACATTTTCATCGAACGCAACTATCACGGTTCGGCAGTCGCCTCCACGTATCAGTTGAATTATGACCCGGTTCGGTCTGTCCGCACGGAACGGTTCCACTACTTGCGCAGTTTTGCCGAATACCCGAACCACATCTGGTATCCGGAGGAAATATCTGGTACGCTCAAAACGAATGCCACACACATCAACCATCTGTTCCCGCCGTTCAGCGGACCGCGTCCCCGCGAAGAGCTGTTTGATGTCATTAACGATCCCATGGAAAAAAAGAATCTGGCGACATTGCCGGAATATAAAACCGTTGTGGATGAACTGCGCCGCAAGGTGGACCGCTGGATGGAAGAGACTGCGGACCCGGTTCTGACCGGCGGTGTTCCTCCGGATGCGTCGCCATGGCCGGTGCCCAGAAAGGAATAATTGACACATGAGCAAGATTGTCCAGATACCGTCCGCTTCGATTGGCGTTCTCGAACACTATGACGTGATGGTGATTGGCGGCGGGCTGGCCGGCATTTGCGCGGCGCTGGCCGCCGCGCGCGGCGGGGCCAAAACCCTGTTGGCGGAAAGCTTGCCGTACATCGGGGGCAACGCCACCACTGGTCTGCCGCTCTCCACCTTTCGTACCCGCAATAGTCCACCGGTCGTCGTGGGAGGAATCCCGCGTGAGATCGTCGAGGCGGTTCGCGCGCTTGGCGGGGTGTCCTCGGATCCCGCGCAAACCAACTGGACTCGCATCAACGGCGACTTGTTGCAGCTGGCCCTGACTCAGCTACTGGATGACGCCGGGGTGACCCTGTTGTGTCATTCGCCGCTGATCCATGCGATCCGTAACGAACAGCGGATCACCCATGCGGCATTCTGCGGACCGGGTCAGTGTGCCGCATACAGCGCGCGCTATTTCGTGGATGCATCCGGCGATGCAGCGCTGGCGGAGAAAGCCGGTCTCCATCCGGTCATGGGCCGCGCGCGCGACGGAAATACCCAGCCCATGACACTGACATTTGATGTGGGCGGCATTGATCAGGAACGCTTTCAGACGGCCGGAGGCGGCGCGCTCATGTGCAGGCGGTTTGAGGAACTGCGCCAGGAAATGAAGTGGCGCAATCCCCGGCAGGGGCCGCATCTGTCCTTCCCGAACTTTATTCCCGGTCGTCCCGGTTACGCATCGTTTAACGTCACCCGCATCCTCGTTCACAAGGGAACGGATTCCCGCCAACTGACCGCCGCCGAGCGCGAGGGGCGCTATCAGGTCGCAGAGTTCCTGTTCCGTTTCCTCAAGCCGCACATCCCGGGTTTTGAAGGCGCCTGGCTCGCCCGGATCGCCCATCGCGTCGGCGTGCGCGAAACCCGACGCATTCAAGGTGAATACGAACTGCAGGCGCAAGACCTCCTCTCTTGCACGAAATTCGACGATTCCATTGCCTGCAATGCCTATCCGATCGATATCCACAGCCCGGACGGGGGATCGTCCGATTACCATGCCGACATAATGAAGCCGGGTCAGTATTACACGATTCCCTATCGCGCCCTGGTTGCCAGGAATATCAGCAACCTGCTGGCGGCCGGGCGCTGTATATCTGCTACCCACGAGGCTTTGGCGGCTGTCCGCGTTTTCGGCTGCGCCATGCCCGTGGGTGAAGCCGCCGGCACAGCGGCGGCTCTTTGTGCCGCGAAAGGGTGCGCGGCCCGGGATCTCGGCCGCGACCAATTGCGGCGGCTATTGAAAGCCAACGGGGCTATTATTGATTAAGAAAGGTGGAACCGATGAAACGATGCATGCATCCGGCTCTGACTGGCGCCTCCGCGCGGCGTGCGCAGGAACTTCCAGCACGCCCCAATATTATTTTGATTATGCCGGATCAGTGGCGCGGCGATTGCCTGGGACTCTACCAGAATGCGCATCCGGTGATCACTCCGCACCTCAATCAGCTCGCCGCTGAAGGGGTGATGTTTACGCAGGCTTATGCCGACTGTCCGATCTGCATGCCGCAGCGCGTGACCCTGCTGACCGGCAAGACCGGAAGCCAGATGCGCTGTTTGGCCAATTTCCCTCAGGTGGAATGCAAACCCGTCTTCGACGAAAATATAACATTGCCCGCCCGCCTGCGCGATGAAGCCGGCTATCAAACCAAAGGCATCGGCAAGATGCACTTCTGTCCTGAGCGGGCCATGTACGGCTTTGATGAGATCAGCCTGCATCCAAATGACTATCTTAAATGGCTTGCCGCGCAGGGGTTCGACGGTGGATACCGCGGCCACGGCCTGGGCGGGAACGACGTGGTTCCCGCCACGGCCTCCGTGCCGGACTGGGCTTACCACACCACGTGGGCCGTGCAGGAAAGCGTGGCTTTCATCGAGCAGCGTGATTCTTCAAAACCGTTCTTTCTCTATCTGGCATTTGAGGCGCCTCACCCGCCATTTGATCCACCGGAGCCGTACGACCGAATGTACGACAACATACCCGTGTCCGACCCGCTGCAGGGCGATTGGGTCGGCGGGAAGAATGATCCACCTCAATTCCGGATCAATCGGCTCTCCAATAAGTGGGACTACTTGAATCCCGCGACCATCCGAGAATCCCGCCGTCGCTATTACGGGATGATGACGCAGATTGACTATCATCTGGGCCACCTGTTCGGCGCGTTGCGTCAAAGAGGCCTGCACCGGAATACGGTTGTGGTCTTCACCTCGGATCATGGCGAAAGCCTGGGCGATCATGGCCTGTTCGCCAAGTTGAACTTTCTGCAATCAGCCGCCCGGGTTCCGCTCCTTATGAGCATTCCCGGCCTTCACCCTTTCAAGGCGGAGCGCTTCTCCGCGCCGGTGCTGACCGCCGACATCTGCCCGACACTGCTTGAGCTGGCCGGGCTTGAACCCGATCCAAAGGCCGAAGGACAATCGTTGCTCACCCTGATGGACGACCCGGAGGCTTTTGATAACCGCGTGATTGTTGGCGAGGTCCGTTACGGCTGCGCCATGGCGCTTGATGCCGAATGGAAGTACATCTATTACGCTGAAGGCGGCTGTGAGCAACTCTTCAATATTCAGACGGATTCGAATGATATGCTCAATCGGATCGACGATCCGGATCAGGAGCCCGTTGTCGAGCGGTTGAAAGCCCAATTGATTACCCATTTAGAGAAGAACAACAGTGATATTGTCGAGAACGGAAAACTGGTCGTGCGCGACAAACCGGTTGATGAAAGCGCATGTCGGATCACCAGCCCGGCCGCATTGCGCGGTCCGATGCGTACCGGTGATGGATATTAGAGATGATGGAAACCATACATTGCAAATCACGGAGGTCAACTCGATGAATAAGTCGTATTTGTTGCGCGTGGGGCTCACCTTTCTGGCGGTGTCGGGGCTTGCAAGAGAGCTGATGCTCAATCCCAGTTTCGAGACACTGGACCAGAACGGCCTGCCGATGGCGCTCGGCATTCCGCCGAACACCGTACACATCGGGGCAGAGATTGAGGTAATTCGTGATGTTACGCGGAGCAAGAACGGCATTAACGCCGTACGCATGACAAGCCCGAATGCGCAGGGCGCCGTGTATTTCAACCTAGTTGAACGCAATGCTGATCGGCTGCCGCCGAAAATGACTGTATCGTTTTGGGCCAAGGGGCAGGGCGAGGTCAGCTTTCAGACCGTTTCCAAGTCGGCGCAGCGTCGAGTGATCGGCGTCTTCACCAGCGAAGACGTGGAGATCAATGCTGCCGAGTGGACCCGGGTTGAAGTGCCGTTGGAACTGGTGCAGTCCGGCGAGGCGGATGGGGTCACACAGACGATCCGTACCTGCAGTATTCGTTTCCGCTTTCAGGGCGATGTGACGGTGGATGATTTTCACATTGTGGAGGCCGGCCGGGCGCCCGCTGCCGAGATCGCGGTCTATGACGGAGAGATCGTTTTCCCAATGATTGGAATCGCCGCGACGCCACCCGGGAAAGTAACGATCGACGGCGTCATGGAAGACGGCGAGTGGGATCGCGCTTCAGGGGTGACCGGCCTATACACGCTTGGCGGCAAGTTGTCAGCCCGCCAGACGAAGTTTCGCTTTACGTGGGATAGCGAGAACTTGTATGTGCTGGTGGAGGCGCCCTATGATTCGGGGCTGGTCACAGGAACGAACGCGCGCGATTTCAACATCCGCGAATGTGATGTGGCTGAGATTTATCTGAATACCGGCGTAGATGTGCATCATATATTGATCAATCCGGCCGGTGGCATCCTCGATTCAAGGAACCGTGACGTGACCTGGACCGCCGACATCCAGCATGCGGCTACGGTGATTGATTCCGGCGAAACCCGCGGCGGGGTGCTGACCTTTTCCAAAGGCCTTTGGATTTCCGAGGTGGCCATTCCGTTCAGCGAGCTCGGGCTGCAGCCGCCGCAGGAGGGCGACAAGTGGTTGTTCAATGTGGCACGCGATTTCTTCAACAGCGGCAAGCGCACTTCGGAGGACTGGACCACGCTGGTTCACAACCGCAGTCTCTCTTCCCCTGATAATCTGGCCACGCTGGTGTTTTATGACGAGATCCCTGCACTGCGCATTGAGCAGTTCGGCGCGATTGGCAATGGCGCGGTTTCCATTAAAGGGGATCTGTACTCTTCTGCTCCCGTTGCAGTGGACGTGCAGGCCATCTGCCTGCTGGATGGCACAGGGAATACGCTGATGAACCGCTCGGAGACGTTCCAACTGGACGGCTTCGCTGAGCTGACCGTGAACGACAAGATTTCGTCTGATCGGGTAATTCAGGCGGTGATGATTATTGCCGCCAAGGACAGGAACAGTGGCGCGCTGTTTTACCAGTTGCCGGTCCGCTTCGAGAGCACCAGCTCATTTGAATACCGTGCCGTCTATAACATGTCCGACCGGAGCGTCGTGTCATCGCTTGATCTGCGCACGGTGACGGACAACCCGGACAATCTATCCGTGCGCGTAGCGGTGAAAAACGGGGCGGGCGCAACGGTTGCAACCGGCAGCCTCGACGGGATTGACCGCGTAGTGGTTGATCTGTCGGTTGCGCTTCAAGACGCGCCGCCCGGCGAGTATGTGGCCGAGTGCGAGTTGCTGGACGCTTCCGGCAGCCGCCTGTCCATGGCGGTGGCCGAATTCGCGGTGGTTGAGTGGCCGGAATGGTTGGGAAGTGGAATCGGTATCGACGAGCGCCTGCCGCCGCCGTTTATCCCCGTGCAGGCCAGCGGAAACCGGGTGGAGGTCCTGATGCGCAGCTACCTGTTCGCGGACAGCGGCATTCCGCAGCAGATCACTGCCGCTGGCCAGAACCTGTTCGCGAAACCGCCGGGGCTGCGCTGCGTGATGAACGGCGCACCGGTGGAAAGCACCTTCGCTGCGCTGACGGTGACCGAACAGGACGACGGGCGCGTGGTGTACGCGCTCAAAGGTATGATCGGTTCCGTGCCGGTGGCCGGCGAGCTGACAGTCGAGTACGACGGTTTTGCCGAGTGGACGCTGACGCTGCCGCCGACCGATGGTGTTACCATCGATTCGCTCGCGCTCGACTTTTTCTACAGTCCCGAGCGTGCGCTCTATCTGCGCGGCGCCAACGGCGAGAACGAAAAGCGTTTCCGCATGCTGCTCGATGCCGAGGAAACCTTGGCGCCGGAGAGCATTGGCGGCTTCTACTATGCCACGGGAGACTTTCCATGGAGCAATGAATTCATGCACGAGCTGTTCATTTGCGATGATGAGCGCGGCTTTTACGTGATGAACGAAAGTTCCGAGTTCCTGATTGGTCCGCAGCGGGTGGAAGTCGAAAAGTCGCCGGACCTGATCACGGTCACATACAATCTCGTCAGTGAGCCGTACCGACTCGACAAACCGCTCCCGTACCAGCTCTTCTGGCTGGCGACCCCGGTCAAATCGCTGCCCGATGATCCGAAGAAATGGAATATGTGCTTTGGCGGGAAAACGCATGAATTTTCTGAGACAACCCAAGAGCAGCTTTATGTGCGTATGCTGCATCTGACGCTTCCGAATCTTTATAACATCATTCCGAAAAAAGAACAGGCGCTGCTGGAAAGGGAGCGTGACTCCGCCCGCAACATTGTTCCGTACTGGTCAATCGGCGCCGGTCCGCTGGGCACGGAAGAGTTTGACCGCTATGATCCCGAGTGGGAAGTATTGCCGGTGTCCGCCGGCGCCGCCGGCAGCCGCGGCGGCTGGAAGTGCGCTTGTACCCGCAGCCGAGCCTGGATCGATTTCGAAATGCACGGTGTTAAAAAAATGGTCGAGGAATATGGCATCGACGGGGTGTACCTTGATGTATCCCGTGCGCAGGGCTGCCTCAATCCGGTTCACGGGTGCGGCTGGTTTGATCCGAAGCAGGGACGGCGCATTCCCACGATCAATATCAAAGATACCCGCGAGATGTATAAGCGTCTCTACACCTACCTCAAATTCAGCGGAAAAGACCGGGTTGTGTTTCTGCACGGTGTCAATCCGGCCTCACTTGGCTTTTGCGACGTGATTTCGCAGGGCGAGTCCTGGCTACATGAACGCGATAAGATGTACGGGCGCTTGACCCCGGATATCTATCGCGCCATTGTCATGCGCAACATGACCGGTGTGCCGTTTGAGTCCTACATGCCGTTCTTCTCCTGGCGCGCGATTGTATCGCTTAAGAGAGATCCGATCCCTGCGGACGAGGCGTTCATGCTCGGCCTGCCGTTCTACACCCGTCCCTGCATCCTCGGCATGTTCCCGTCCGAGATCGCGGATTTCTGGCAGTTGACCAACCCGTGGTGGACGCAGATGGACTTTATCGGCTACTGGCGCGCTGAAAGTCCGCTGAGCCTGGATAGCAGCGAGGTGGTGGCTTCCACCTATCGCAAACATGACGGTGCCCAAGCGATGATCGGGGCCTCCAACTATTCGCACGAACAGCAAACGGTGACGCTCACGATTGATGAGACGAGACTCGGCTTTAAGATCGGCAGCGTGCAGTTAGTCAATCCGGTCGGCGGCGCGGAGACAACCCTGCCTGCCGCCAATCTGATCACACTGACCATCCCGGCCCGCAGCGGCCGCATGGTGATTCTGAAGAAGTAGGGCCGGGAAATACGCAGACATCCCGACCGGGCAGATCTCATCGATTATCATCAAACTGGACGAACAACCAGTCGTACAAGGGATAAGGGCATTTCCTACCGCCAATCGAGGCCATCACGCCCCCCGGATCCGCATACCATTTAACCCCGCCGTCCAGATATAGCGCGTTGGCCCCGCTGGCGCGGTGCAGGGAAAGCCAATCCAGCGCATCAGAATAGATCGCTTTGCCCGGAAACCTCTCCGGGCGTAACCGACCACCACCGACATTGACCGCATCAACTCCGTCACCGACCCCGCTGATGACTCCGTCATTCAGTCGCCGGCCGCCATAGCTCACTCTGCCTCTGGCAAGCATTCGAGTCCCCATATCCGACGGACAAGCCAGAATCCACTTGGGCGGCGTACGTTCGATATAGCCGGGTTGCTGAGGATTGTAGGCGGGCCCGATGACCAGCGCGTGCAGCGCCGAACTATGCTCTGGCGCCGATGGACTGGTGTCTTGATGGATCAGCCGATTCGTTCTCAGCCACCCATTGTTGTCACTTGCATAGAGCGCCTGGGTAATCCCGATCTGGCGGAGATTGGAACCGCAGGCGATGATCTTGGCCATTTCCCGCACCTTGCCCACCGCGGGAAAAAGCAGCGATAACAAGACCGCCAGGATTGCAATCACCACCAGCAGTTCGATCAAGGTGAAGGCGGAGCGTGTATGACCCATGAGGCTCTGGCTACACCCCTCGTGGCGTGGGCGTCTGCTGGCGCGCAGCGCACAGGCCAGTCTTGTCAATGAAGTACGGGCTGGAAGCCCGGGCCGTATCCGCATGCACGGGGACTTGCGCGCGTCTCCCCATATATTCACCTTACAGTCCATCCCTCGCTCCGGCTACTCCCGGTAACAGGAGCAGTATCGGCAGCTTACTCGGACCCCCGACGGTGTCAAGCTCTTTTGGGGTTCATTTTTTGACGGACTGCAGAGGCTTGAAAAGCCGGGGCCCTCGGCATAGGCTTCCAGGTTGTATGTGCGGCCACAGCCGTTGACTGCCCAGAGCCGGGAGAGACCATGCCTGCCAATGCCAAGATTCGAAATCGGCCGAGTGTGCGCGATGTGTATTGTCGCGTCATGAAGTATATTGTATCGGAGCATCTGGGGGCCGGGGCGGCGTTGCCGTCGCACGAGGTTCTGCGCGAGCGGCTGCGGGTGGGCAACGACACGTTGAGTCAAGCCATGCAGCTGCTGGCCGCAGACGGTGTGGTGAAGACGGCGCGGCGGATTCGGACCGTCGTTGCCGATCCGGCGCGGGCCTCGATTCGGCTGTGGACGGTGGCGCTGGCCCTGCCGCCGGAAATCAGCGCGTTCACATCGCTGCTGCACTCCTGTCTGCGGCAGAGTCTGAACCAGCATAATTGCGCCGACCTGACGTTCATGCGGCCGCCGGAACGGCGCTGGGTCATCCAGGACAGCCACCCGGCCGCGGACTACATCGGCCTCGACCAGGCGGCGGCCTCGGGGGAAATAGATGCCATCGTGGCCATGGACCGGGTCATTTGCCGGCACGTGCCTGTCTGCCGGATCACGCACCACGACAATGATTTCGGCGTCTTGCTGGACAATGACGCCATGATCGCCGATGCGCTCGGGGTGCTGCGTCGGCGCGGCAGCAACCGCCCGCTGATCATCGCCACCGGCGAAAAACCGCGGGGCCGCGAAATCCCGCAGCTTCCTTTTGTCATGGAGGAGGACGGTCCCGAAGGCCGCTGGCTGCGGATCTACAAACGCCCGGAAGCCCGGCAGGGCATTCTGCTTGCCGATTGGTTGCTGAATCTGCCTTCTGCCGAACGCCCGGACGGCATTGTCTGCACGGACGACCATGTGACGCTGGGGCTCACGGCCGCGTTGCTCAGACATCCGGCTTTCCGGGTGCCGATCACCACGTGCAGCAATCGCCAGATTCCCCTGCCGTTTCTGCTGCCGGTGATCCGCTATGAAATTGACGTGGTGGAGGTCGCGTCCCTCACCGTCCGACTCCTGGTGGATACGCTGTTGGCCGGGTCTCCCGCCACCGGCTGTATCCGTTACCCGTTCACCCGCATCGAACCCGACGACATGCTGGTGTGAACCGCTGAAAGTCGAAGAGTTAAGAGGCTCTGGCAAAACCTCCTGTTCATCGGTCGGGACG
>JAIPIO010000027.1 GCA_021734595.1 Kiritimatiellales bacterium
CAGCAGCGTATTCGTGTGATGCGTCAGGCCGGGATTGGCCAGTAACCGCATGTTCGAGCAGTGCGAAGCGTTTGCGAAGATGCCGTGGTCAAGCCGGTCGGCAATGTTCTCCAGGTAGTCCACCAGGCCGGGGAAGCGTTTGGCGAACCGCAGCTTCGGACGATGAAACTGGTACATGTAGTTCAGCTCGCGGTGCGTGAACA
Source organism: Kiritimatiellales bacterium (assembly GCA_021734595.1). GTDB lineage: Bacteria > Verrucomicrobiota > Kiritimatiellia > Kiritimatiellales > Pontiellaceae > JAIPIO01. The sequence continues at coordinate 204 of JAIPIO010000027.1, forward strand.
GAAACGAGCGGACCGGACGCGCGTGGCCGGCCATTCGTTCGCGAATTGCCAGGAACGGCGGATCGAACTCGCGCACCCACTTGCACAGTGCCGAGCGGGTGCGCCGAATCCGGAACTTGCGTTTGAGGATGTAGGCGATGTCCGCGTACGAATAGCCCTGGCAGTAGTGGGTGAGTGTCAGCAGCACCGCGCCGGGCGGCGTGCGTTTCTCGGTGGGGTTGCTGTTCGACGACCGCCGCAGACAGTCCTTGCACAAAAACAACTGCCGCGCCGTACCGTCCTTGCGCGTCCGCTTCCCGGCACGCACCAGGTTTTCCGAATTGCAGTATTTGCAGGTGGGCATAGCTCATGCTTCTCCACAATGACGCCGAAGAATTTCCGCCACGCGCTCATTGCTCCTGCCCTTGGCCAACGGCCGAGGCACCCTCGTCCAAATCACGTAGAATCTCCTCTGCTTCATGGGAAGGATGCTTGGCGGTGACAATTATGACACGAGCCAGGTACTGGCCCACATCTCTAGCCTGCTCGACAATTTTGTCCGCAGCATTAGTAAAGACTTGTCTCAGCGTTGTCATCAATATGCAGGTGATTCCCAGTACAAGCAGTATGGCAAGAACAAGACCGGAACCGATTCTCGACACTTTTGTGTTGTGGGCTGGTATTTTATCACGCAGGTTAAGCAAAGAATCGTATAGGTGTCTTTGCGCATTGAGGCCTGCGGCAAGTGTTTCCTCCTGTTGCTCCGAAAGCTTATGCGACTGCTTGAGTTCGTTGAAGACCGATCGAGCAGGGATGCCACGCCCAATATCTTGGCAGGTCACACCTCGCTCGCCGGGCTTCGCCTTTTCATTGCTTGCCTCGTCCGGCCAGTAGAAGTACCGCTGTGCCAAACCAAAATTGGCGTGTTTGAAGACCAGACATTCCGACACGACTCTGTGAATAGGAGTGAATGCAAGGATTAGTGCCGCCAGCCCGGTAAAGGGGAGCCAGAAATTCTTCGCAATCTGCCTAATATCCATGGATATCCCTCCCACGCAGTCTCAACAGAAGTCTCACAGAAAATCTACGCGGCGACTGTGGCGTTGCGAATCTGGTCAAACGCTTGATGCAGTCGTTTGGCTGTGCTGGGCTGGTTGAAGCTGGCTCTGGCGTGGATTTCCGGATCGCCCGTAAAATCCTTTCGAGGATGCTTGGCCTCCAGACGGTACATGCGGTTGTCTGTAACCGTAAAGTGCGGGAGTTTCTCCCACATGGCATCGCGTTGTTCCTCCCGAGCCTTCAGCACGGTCAGTTTGTCGCCGTGCTTCCGTTTCAATCCATGGAGCGGACTGTCTTCTGGGAGGCCGTCGATGACGATGACACGTATGTGAACGTCACGGTCAAGCGCATCGGCAAACTCCTGTTGCAACCCTGCGAAAAACTCGCTCGGGCATTGGCCCGTCATGATGTCAACACGCTTGTCAGCATGCTTGATGATCGCATTACAGAGAATGGACGCGTGTTTTATGTGGCGATTGCTCAGCTCGATGGGGAGCGCCAGTTCCGCGCAGGCACTGACAATATCTTCGTATTCCCGAGTTGCCAATTCAAAATCCCTCAATTGCTCCGTCATCTTTTTCCTCCTTGCCAGCAGGCACAAGTATCACCCGCGTTGTCAGCCAAAACCCTTATATTTAAACCCTCTACATAAGATAAGCATCGAAGAAATGGCATTCCCGCACTGCAACACCATAAATTCCGAATCACCCGCGAGTACGCGACCGCAGGATTCTCAGCAGCCACACCTTACCTCGGGGTCCACAAACAGAAACCAAGCAATTTACCATCCGCCAACCCCATATGCAAATACATCGCCGGCCGCGCTACCGCACATTTGAGGATATGAGCGACTATCCACACACGCCGAACACCCTTGACAACAATAGGCAACATCTGCGATGTAGACCACTGCAAAAATAGCTAATAATGACATCATGTGAATGTTTCCTATCGATGGGTGTAAAGTGTTTCGGGCCGTGAGATAGTCCTGTTGCTTTCAACGTTTAGTTTCGGTGCGTACCCAATCAGTCTGTACCCGGACGGTCCGGGTTCAATGGTAATAGCGCCATGATCGGTGGTTCGGAACAGTCTGGGGTTCCATGGGAGCCTCCTGCACCAGTCGTAAACGTCAAAACCATTCCTGGTTCTCCCGTCTGTAAGGATAATACATCCGGGGCGGCATTTTTCAAGAACATGTTCGACTCTGGCCCTGAAGGTTGCTGTCGATTTGCTCGTGCCGCCGTATTCGAAAGCCCCCACTTGCCAAGGCAACACGAGGATGTCGCAGGTTTCCAGGGCGTCTATGTCGCGAACGCGCGGTGTATCGGTCAGTACCGTGATCCGGCACTGGCCGAGGTGCACGGTGGTTATGCCCTCCGCGACTATGGCGACAGCGACATTGGCCCCGGTCGGTGCGGCGGCGTTTTCGATGATGCGTATGCCGGCCGCATCTTTCTTTTTCAGTTTTGCCGAAAGTGCTTCGACGGTGACTGCGGGGCAGCGGCAGGTGGCAATGCGCAACGAATCCTGCAAAGCAGCGACCGCGCCGAGCCCGGCGCGAGTGTGCTCGGTGTTGAGAACAATTTCCGGGACATGCATCACCCCGGCCCACGTGTAGAAACGAAAAACCAGGCGTTCGGCCACGTACCTGTCGCCGCCGTTGATCAGAAAGCCCGTTCCATCGGCAGCGACTCCGCAGCAGGCGGGATATGCCGGTCGGCGCGGTGCTGCCTGGATATGCAGCACGGTGAGCGAAGGGCGACCCGGGCGGTGGGAATAGTGTCCCGCAACGAGCGAGCCGATGGCGAGCAATCCGAGGGCGAGAGCCAGGCCTGTCCGAAGCCGGGGCGGCATGGCACTTGTGACGGTATCGGCGGCAATGGTAGTCTCGACCGGCTCATGTGACGTTTCGCAGAGCAGCCACAGCAGGGCCAGGCCGCAATAATAGGCCGCCACCCCGCCGAGTGTGGGCTTCGGCACGGCGGGATACGGAAACAGCACCGCACCGATCCAGGCCAGCCAGAAAAACCCGGTGCCGAGCGCGGAGGTGACAAACCCGAGCGGTATCGCCAGCCATCCGCCGATGAAAGGCAGCATTCCCGCAATGCCGGTAAGCAATGCCATCTGGACAAACAGTGCGATCAGCGGAATCGCCGCAAAGTTGACAAACATGCCCGCGACCGAATAGCGCCCGAAGTACCAGGCACTCAATGGCAGGATCGCGCCGACCTGGATTGCCGCCTGCGCGGCGATGAACAGGGTGACGCCTCTCGGCAGGCGGTCCATTCGCAGCATGGCTGCACGCGATGGGTGTTCAGCGTTCAGCTTTCTCCCCGTTTTTTTCGCCAGCGCAAAACCCAGAACGGACACAATGCCGCCGACTGGCGTAAATAGCCAGTGGATTCCCCGATACATCACAGTCAGCACTGCGCACAGCCACAAAGAGACGAACGCGATTTCCGCTCCCGTCAGCGATCGCAAATGCCGATGTAGAGGTGGCGTCAATAGCAGCAGCGACAAAACAGCGGCGAAGGACAGTTGGAACCCCGGCGAGAACAGCAGCAGCGGGTTCCAGAGAACAATGACACAGCCGGCCACCCCCACCCCCGTAAATCCCGCGTACCGTGGCTTCATTCCGCACCACGCATGCGCAGTGAATGCCAGTGATGTCATGATTGCGGCCCGTACCGTGGCGGGACGTGCGCCAGTCATGACCGTAAGCATACACAGCGCGACGATCACGACGGGGGTCAGCGCCTTGGGCGATAAACGCGCAAACCGTCCGCAACGGTACAACGCCAGCGCGACGATCCCGACGTGCAATCCGGAAACGGCAAGCACATGGCTGATGCCCGCTCGCTCGAACAGGGCAAGGATGCCCCGGTTCCGGAACGTCTTCCCCGCAAGCGCGGCGCGGTCGCCGAGGGTCGCGCCCATGGCGAGCTGTGCGGACGGCACGGAAACGGCATCGGCGTACACTGCTGACAATCGTCGTTTAAGCCACAGTGCGGCGGCGACAACGGGATTGCCCACGCGCCGCGCGACAATGCGCACATCCTTAATGTCCGCGGTCAGTTCCGCGTGCAGCCGCTGTTCACGAAAATAGGTTGGAAGGCTGAATGCGTTCGGATTGCGCGGCGGCTCGGGCAACGAGGCGATACCGTTGATGTCGACGACGTCGCCGTAGGCGTAAACGCCAGTCAGTTCACCATACCTGCAATGCACCTCTTCGGAACGATGCCGGGGACGCGTTATGCGGACCCGAACCCAGCCCCGAACATCGGGCAACACCAGCTTCTCTTCCGATTCAGAGGAAACCAAGGTGTCCTGCAATGCCACTTCAAGCGAGACTCCCCTGCCGGTTACCGATGGCTCCTGAACAATCCGTCCACGAACCCGTACCCGGCAACTGCCTGCCTGCCGAAGGTGGACGCGTAGAAGGTTCGAGTCGTAGGCCAAGCTTCCAACCGTGTTCGAAGCCAGTGCCAATGCCGCACCGACCAGCACTGAAGGAAACATCACGGAAAAATTGGAACCACGGTTGTCGCGAACACGAAGAAACAAAACACCGACAAGCAGGCCACAGAATACGAGTGCCGTAACCGGGAATGCCACCACGCACAATGCGTGCGGCAATACCGCACCGATCACAACGCCGCAGCTTATACCTGTGAGTGAACGAACCATTCCCCACCTAGCTCCCACTTGGCTCTCGCCGCCTTCTCCATGAAGCCCTGGAGGTTATCATATCTCAAAACTGAAGATTTAGCAACAAAATATTTGAAATCAGCAATTTGCCGCAGTATTGTCTGGTAGCTTGTCCTGAGGTTGCTTTGCAGGGGTTCGCGACAGTCTTTTCGTAGAGGAATCCACGCCGGGAAACAATTTTGATGACATGATTGGAAACACCGAGAAAAGCCAATAGTCAAGCTGGGTGGAAGTATTTTATAGCACGCCGGGAAACAACCGTAAACCCCAAATATAAGGAACATGAATTGGCTTTGTAAATTAAAGTGATACAAAAGATTTATAAAGACTAATTTATAAGTAGTAACATGAGAGAAGGACAAAAAAACACAAGAAAGACATTAGGGGCTGCTTTAGTAGCAGGATCTATTGCGATAGCAGGGTCTACTGCTCATGGAGCAGGTATTTTTGATGCAGATTATTATTTAAATGGAACACAAGCTAATATTCAAACTGGGGATGAGGGGGAGGGGCATAATTTTAAGCTAGATCATTTTAATGATTCTTCTTATAGTGAGGGTAAAGATTCAAATGATATAGAGGTTATTAATTTTACTGTTACCGATGATTCTGCTTTGTTCTCAAGGGTTGTTGATGGGAATACTTTTAATTTTATTTGTGATGCTCGTCCAGAAAATAGTACTTCTGATGTGGATATTTATATGTTTTCAGATCTTGTTCCTTCAAGTGGAGCTTGGGACGAATACCTTCAAATTGCTTTTGGGGATAATCAACCTTCAGATGGTACTTTCGACAATAAACCAATGTACTTTCATGTTTTTGATGGAGAAGCAAATCCAACAGGAGATTTTTATAATGTAAGAGATGTGATTGGCGGATCAGGAAGAATTGATCTTGCAGGTCTTAAAGCTGATTATGCTGCAGGAAGCATGAGGAAAGTTGGAGAATTAAGATTTGATATTCCAGATTCTATCCCAGAACCTTCAACACTTGGTTTAGCAGGACTTGCTGGACTTGCTGCAGGTGCTATTACTGGTAGAAGAAGGCACATGTCAAAGAAAGATGCGCGTCAGCATGGCGTTTGAACTATTCACCAAACAGGGGAACAAAGCGGCGGCGGAGCCGCGTGTGACGATCAGCAAGACGGGACTGCTGTCGGTGAACACGTTGTGTCGGCAACGCTTTCTCAAGGACGCCGAGGCCGTGCACCTGCTGTTTGATCCGGACACCGGCCGGATCGGCATCAAGCCCGTCGCCAAGGGTGCCGAGCACGCCTACACCTTTCGCCAGGGCAAGGCGGGCGGGCAGATTTCCGGGAGCGCCTTTCTCAAGCACTACGACATCGCCCACGCCAAGACCAAGGCCTACCCCGCCGACTGGGACGCCCAGGCCGAAGCCGTCGTTATTAGCTTGCGCTGAACACCATTGAATCCGCTCTAAAAGCTGTATGTTTTTCGACCGGACTCAAGAAGAACCTCTTGTTGTTGGCGGAGAAACTGGCGGGGCAGTCCCATCCGGTCATCAAGGCCGGGGCCTTTGCCTATGTTTGCGAGACTCTGCGGATCGAGCGGATGCAGAATTGCTGGTCATGTTATGTTAAGTATCCTGTTCCGAACGGGATAGGCGTAACAGTATCCACCCAATAAGCACGCATAAGGTTGCTTTTGACTACAAAAGTGGCACGGCGGGATATCCGGAACCCCTTAACCCCGGCCAGCGAGAAAGGCATCGCGACAGGTGAGAACCGGATACGAAAGCGTCTCTCTTGACATCGGTGAGTCACATGGTAACAACAAACAGTCTCTAAGGTATCCCAGTCGACCTCGCCGCATACCGAAAAGCTCTCCTGTCCGGGATTAATCCCAATTGTGGTCACACGCCTTAACTTTATGCTGAGAACGGCAGGATGCAAAAAAAGCCTGGAAACGAGTAGATGCGTGCATGTCCGAGCAAAGGTACAGTATACAAGTGGCTGGCTGAGTGGTGATTAAGTTAACATGACCAGGTTGCCAAGACGGGGAAGTGCTTTCGGACTCGTTTGCTCGGGTCTTCCCGCCATGGACGTTCGCTTTGTTTTCTTGTATTCAGCATTTACTTTTCTATCGTTCATTCATTTCATTGGTGCTGCCGGAATGAGGGTTGTCGGGTGCATCTTATATAGATGCTTCCGGCAAGAGGATGGGGCGCGACAAGATACAATCAACCAGCTTGCATCGTAGATTAAGCCAATGCCGTTTACAGATCCAGTTCTGGTTTTTGCCACCGTGATGGTGTTGATTCTGTTGTCGCCTATCGTTGCCCGTCGACTGCGTTTGCCGGACATTGTGGGCTTAATTGTAGCGGGAATGGTTTTCGGCGACCATGGCCTGGGAATGCTTGCACGCGACGACACGATGAAACTGTTGGGGCAGGTGGGATTGCTGTTCATTATGTTCCTGGCGGGGCTCGAAATAGATCTGCACCAGGTAAGGCGGCAGCGCTCACACAGCATAATCTTTGGAATCCTCACGTTTGCCGTCCCCCTGGCAATGGGAACGTTGCTTGGGCAGTGGATTCTGGGCATGGCATTTCCGACGGCGCTCCTGATGTCAACAATGTTTTCATCACACACGCTTCTAACCTTTCCGGTGGCGGGCAGGCTTGGTCTGACCAAGTCACGGTCGGCAACCACGACCATCGGCGGCACCATAATCACCGATACCCTGGCGTTGTTGACTCTGGCAGTCATAGTTGCCGGCACAAAGGGAAATCTTACGACGTATTTCTGGATTGTACTGGCGGCAAAAATAGCGGTATATATGGGGGGGGTGATCTTTCTGGCGCCGCTGGTTGGCAAATGGTTCCTGCGCAGATTTTCCGCCGATGAAAACCTTGATTTCATCGCGGTTCTGGCCATTGCCTTCACGGTCAGTTACTTGGCGCATGTGGCGGGACTCGAACCCATAATCGGCGCCTTTATGGCTGGCCTGACACTCAATTCGCTGATTCCGGAAAGAGGCGCGTTGATGGGCAAGCTTCATTTTGTCGGAAATGCTTTGTTTATCCCTTTTTTCCTCCTTTCCGTCGGCATGCTGGTCAATATAGAATTGCTTTGGCAAGGTGTCGCGGCCTGGAAAATTATCGGCATCATGGTGCCGGTGGCTTTGGCGGCGAAATGGATTGCGGCACAGGTGTTCGGGAAAGTCATGCGATACTCGGACGAGGAAACGGGATTTATTTACGGACTGAGCGTTAACCATGCGGCCGCGACCCTCGCCGCAGCTATGGTGGGCTACGAGATAGGGCTTTTTGATGACGGCGTGATTACCGGTACTATCGCAATGATTGGCGTAACCTGTTTTGCGGGACCAATCATAACCGAAAAATTCGGCCGTGCACTGGCCACTAAGTCGCGACAACATGTAATCGAGGTGTCAACCGTGCCGCATCGTGTCATGATCCCGGTGCATTCCATGGCCAAGGACAAGGAGGTTCTAGATCTTGCTTTCTTCCTGCGTCTGGAAACGTCACAAGAACCGCTGTACCCGGTCAATGTCGTCTTTGAAGGACCGCGCGCCGAGAGCGAGATTGCCGAAAGCGAAAAACTTCTCGATCACCTGGTCATGCGCTCACTTGCCGTAGACGTTCCCATAACGCCTATGGTTGTGGTTGATACAAACATAGCCAGCGGCATCCTGCGCGCGGCACGCGAAAAGCGAATTTCCATTATCAGCGTACCGTGGGATGGAGAAATCCATGGCAGACCGCGAATATTTGGGCGCACTATTGACCGTCTGATCGAGGGCAGCAGTCAGCTCGTATTGGTCAGCCGCATCGGGCAGCCGCTGGCAACGACCCAAAGAATACTGCTTGTCTGCCCCCCCTTGAGTAATCTTCTGACTGGCGCGGCCGAGGCCGTGTCTATTGTGAAAACCGTCGCTCGCCAAAGCGGCAGCAAAATAATCCTGATGGTCCCGGATGATTCGCTCGAGAGTTTCAAAGAACTGGGCGACAAGTGCAAGCCACGTGTGACTTTGGAGTATCAGTCATACGCGAACGGCAAAACAATTGAGGAAAGCATTGCCGCAACCGTAAAAGCAGATGATTGGGTCATTGTCTTAGCCTCTCGTATGGGAAAAATTGCCTGGCAGCCGCGCCTGGACCGTTTCCCTCGCATCTTGGTCACCCAGCTTGCGGAGCATAATCTGTCGTTCATTTATCCACCGTCCGAAGTCCCTGAGCAGCAGAGTCTTATGGAAGGTCAGATCGACGAGGATATAGCCGGTCAAATCCTCGAACCGGATCATTGCCTTTTCCAAGTTGACGATACAAAAATCAACACCATTCTCGAGAAACTCCTGACACCCGTATTCAAGGGGCGCTATCTTTCGGTACGGCCAGCCATAGATGCGCTGACGGATATCGCCAGAAGCGAACCTGTGGAATTGGTGTCGGGGCTGGTCCTTCTGCATGATCACTGTCCCGACTTAGACACCTCTGAAATATTTATGGCAACGTCCGCGCAGCCTCTGGACTTTCCTCAAGTCGAGGGTTCGGTGCGTATCGTATTGGTTTTGCTCGATCCCGCGGAACAGAAACCGACGGAACATTTGGCAGCCCTCAACAACATAGCCAAACTGATCAAACTGCCGAATTTTATCGAACAGGTGCTGAAAGCGTCTTCCTACGAAGAACTGCTGCGTGGGATTGCCGCAGATAAAGACATGGGTTAAATCACAGCATGGGATTGTCGGCGGCGTAGAGAATATCAAGATTTTTTCCGTTCGGCTCTCTTTGTACAACTTGAATGCCGTGGAAGGTGACGCTGTTTTTGAGGTTGTAAAAACTTTCCGTATCGGGATGATAGGCGCCTTGGGGAAGCAGCGAGACCACCCAGTTGCCGTTCCTCCTGATATGGCGGTCGATCCAGATACGTTCCTCCGAAGTAAGCTCAGGGGTGCCGAGAAAGATATACATCCGGTCTGGATCTAAGGGAAGTTTCTCAACCAACCGCATGCCGCAATCCAGCTTATCGGCAATAGAGGCACTGTGATTACTTGTGCTCGATATGGCAATCCTGGGATACATACGTCCGTCCACAAACAGTAGTGCCGCGGCCCCGTTCACAGGACGAATCTCCGCGTGCGGCAGCCCGCGGTGACCTGCCACCGGGTCCGTGAGAACATCGGGATGCACGCGCTAGGCATCCGCGGCAGCCCAGGTCGGGACTACGGCAACAATCGCAGTCACACTCAGTGTCAGAAATCTAACCACAAGGTCATTCGTCATGTACGGTCTATTGCCTCCAGTTTCAGATTGTCATAATAAAAACGTTTACCGCTTTCGGCGGACAGCTTCAAGCGACTGATTGCGCGCCCCGGCCTCAGGATCGGTAAGTCTTTGAAGTCTGACTCTTGAGGGGCGGCGCTTCCCCGATGCTTGAGAATGCGCACCTCAAAGGTGGATGCATCCACTGCACTGGCAGTGAGTATTATCCTGTACCACACGTGCGGTTCGAGTACCACCAGCGCACGCTGCTCGCGTCTGCCGGTAACAACAGCAAGCTCCCGATTTACACCGTCGAAGGTCAGGGCGGTCCATGTACCATGCTGTTGGTTGTGCAGTGCAATACTTCCGCCACCATCCGCGGGGACCATTAGGTCAACCGTAAAACGAACGGCTGCACCTCGCAGGGGCGGGATGTTAAGTAGTGCCCAGCCATTGTGCTGGTCGTGGGCTCGATAGAACGTATAGGCGTGCCAGCCGCCGTTGAACGGCGATGCAGTCACCCCCGTGACCCCGGCAAAGCTGTCACCGCGAATCGTGGAATGGTCATTCCAGCCACAGCGTTCACCGACAGCACGATCCTCGAAGGTCTGGTGCAGAACGACGGCGTCCTGCTCGGCACTACTCAAACCAGTCCCGATGACGGCAGCCACAAGCAGGGTGACATCTGCCAACAATCGCACCATGGCCACTTTCCTTTGTTCTTTACTGGTTTTGTCAAAGTTGACAGCACGTCTTCCTGTCCAACTCCTGTTTTCGTAAAACTTTTGACACTTCCTCTTTACTCCGTCCGCTCCAACCCTATTAAGCGAAACTGGTGTGGACTCATGCGCAACGATAGTGAACGACCGTTAATGACAGGTATCTCGAGGGTTCCCAGGCTTTCGACGTCGTAGGCACGGAACCGGCCGGCCTGCAAACCCAGTTGTTGGAGATCCAGCTTCAGTACGTAACCATATTTTCCTTCCCGAGCGAGACGTCGCGGGTCGCGGCCATAGCCGCTGTCGTTCAGTGTTGCAATCAGTACTTTTCCCTCTTTCCGCTTGACCCAGCAACTGGACCGATCGGCCCATCCAGTGGTGGCAGCGGGCTTGTCGGCGTAGTGCGGCAGGTATTCGACATCGGGCTCAGCGAGGCCCCACCAATCGGCGGCATGCATGATGTTCGTACTGTAGGCGCCAAGCGGTACCGAATGTATGTCATCGAGCATGAAATATGCATAGGCCAGCCGATGCCACGAAACGAAATCCTGCATGGTGCCGCCACGCTCCAGGGCCCGTCGCGTGATCCAGCGGGTGTCGATGTAAGGGACCAGTCCGAACGCTTTATAGTTCAGGAGGAAACGTGTTTTATCGGAGGTCAACCCCGCACGAAGGCCTTTTGTGTTGATTGTATGCGTGATATCGCGCCATCCCATGAATTCGCCGTCGTAGATTACGCTTGTGTACGACAGAATAGGCAGAAACAGGCCGGTCGCCGGGTGGATCATCAGCACACCGTCCGGTTTATGTTTAAGGCGCAGCGCATAGACACGGCGCATAAGTTCGCGGCCCGCCCGGATCGGATAGGTGGGCTTGACACTGCCGTCACGATCGACATAACCGAACCCCGCTTTAAGATTGGCCGAGCCCATCTTGCCGGCATAGCCGTCAAAATAAAGTCCCTGAACATGGGTCCATTCCGAGAACAGCCTGTCGGCCTCCCAGGCGTACCGGTCGATGAAGCTTTGTGACGGGTTGATCACGGTCTGATTCCAGCCTCCGGGCTCACCCAGCCGTGTCTGCTCCGGGAGCGCCCGCCACTCCGCACCGAATTGCTGCCAAAGCGGCAAAAAATCGGTGACGCTCTTTTCGCCGAATGCGCGCATTCCGCGAAACGTGGTTGACGTGAAGGGCAGCCAAAGCACCCCTCGCCAGCGCCCTATAGAATCCTTGGGTCTGTGATTAGGCACCAGCCAGCCGGGAGAAACCGACCACCACGAGTAATCCAGCCCCATGGGTTTGAACGGATGACCGGTGCCAATCCGGTATTTCGTCCCCGTCCCCCAGCCGCGCCAGGTTGCCGGCCGCGGCCGGACAGGCGCCCCCATTAACCCGAACTGGATGGTGAAAGTTTTGGGCATCTCTACTTTATCGCGCACAATACTTAAACGCAGCACATAGCTGTCAGCGGTCCTGACGACCTCGATTGCCTTGTCGCGCTCCTGACCATGCCACCACTGGTCAGACTCAGCGTACCACTGCAAACCGCGGGTGTCGCCGCCAACGAAGATATAGGGCCGCCAGGAGGTGGACCAATCGCCTTTTTCAGGAAAATTACAGTCACGCCGGGTTGGATACTGAAGGAACACGCACTCAGGTTTTCTAAAAGGAATGTCTACGCGCAGGGAGTCGACCGTCTGCGGCGCATCGGCACGGAACGTGAACCTGCTCCAGGTGAAACCATCGTACTCCAGACGGGTTTCTCCACTGACGGTGTATGCGCCAGCGTTTGCTTTGGCCGCCAGTGTAACGCTGGTGGGGGACTCCGAAGCCACTGCGGGAGCACTCCAGGTCAGGGCGTTTTGACCCAGGAACCACTGGACCGGGGCGGCCAGCAAATCGGCGCCCTGACTGTTGATCTGTGCCGGCAGTGGACTCTCGTACGTATACGTCCGGCCCCATACATCCGCCACACGCTTGCCTTCTATCTGCTCAAGCTTGACGGGCGACCACGGATCGAGAACGACATCGGCCTTGCCCAGGTCATTGCCGAGCCAGTCGGGACGCACCTTTCCGAAGCTCTTCCATTCCGTCTTGAAACCGCTGCCTAGCCGGCCCTGAACACGATAATCGCCAACCGGCAGGTCGGGCATGGACATTTCGACCAAGCGGAGAGACTCATCCGCCGGAAGCGTGACCGTTTCCTCCGTCACATCCTCACCATCCCGTGTCTGCACAGCCACCGAAATTGTCTTCTCGCGCCGGCCCGGCGCCACAATCTGGACGTCAAGTTCGGAAAGCGTTTGATAGAACTCGGCTTCGATGGCCAGCGCGGAAGGTTCTGCACGACGCGCGTACTCAAGCGCGCCGAACTCGTGCATTTTAGCCGCTTCGTTCGGAAAGATGAAAGATCGCAAAATAGTCACATCATCGAGTAAACTGGTCCATTCCTTTGCCGCCAACGGCCCCGCCTTATCCTCACATCCCGGGTCCCAGAATATCTTCCCAATGTCCCGGTCCCACCCCAGGATCAGCTTATCGCCCACGTCACGCAACCGGATAGCGGGCAGGCGCGCTTCATTCATAAGCTTACCATTGAGATAGACGGCCTCGTAACCATCACGCCACGTGATGATATAATGGTAGAAATAGCCGGTTTTGAGTACGTTCTCAAGGTCTTCACCCTGACGCAGCGGTGCCGTACACGTACGACCGGCGGGAAAGCCCCCGACCAATTCGCCGTGATCGTAAAGCGGCATAAACAGGGATCCCCACGGCCACAACGTCTGCACCACCAGCTGTTGCTGCTGATCGCTGCCGTTGGTATGCATCAACACCTGCAACGCGTCACCGCTGGAACCGTCCCAGTCACCTGCTGACAGCCAGAATGAGATGGTGCCCTGCCGGGGATTCAGATTATTCTCCAGTTCAAACACCAGGGCATCCCTGCCGTTGCGCACCCGCAAAACCTTGCCCTGGCGCCCCGCTGCCTCCACACGCTCGGGGTTCCCCTGAACGTCCACCGGTTCGCCCCGTCCCCGGGCCATGTCGGCCGTGAAGCCCTCCTCGAATGTGTGGTGGAAGGCCACGTCCTCGAGCGTCAGAGCACTCAGATTGCCCACAAGCGCAAAGATTGTGCATGCGGTAGACACAGCTGCGAAACGGCGTTTGTTCATCATGATACTTTCCTCTTATTTTCTTTTGGTAAAGACACTTCTGTAACGCCACTTGGTCCGAGCATCGGTCAGTTCGTGCGAGCCAGCACCAGGATATAATCGCGTCCGGGGATTTGGATCGGCAATTGGAGCCTGCCTCGACCATCCTTCTCAACGGGAATCGATTCGCCCGTTGCCGCATTGGTCACGCTGAACTCTCCCTCGAGTCCGAGTTTCTCGGTGTCAAGGGGCATGGCCCGCGCAACGGCGTTATCTCGAAGATTGCTGATCGCAAGCAGTGCTTTGCCTGCATTGTCGCGCAGATAGATCGACGCCTTCAGTTTGTCGTCCTGATTGCCGACGATATCGCCGGTCTTCCAGAAGCCCATGAATTCGACATCGTCCTCGTAGAATCCGAATGTTTGATACATGCGGTCGAGCCCCTCCCCGTACTTTTCATAGCCGAGGAAATAGGACAGCGCGACGTCGGTGGCCGTCCTGTCAAAAAGGAAGAACAAGGCGTTGAGTTCGCGAGTACGTGCCAGTCCCCAGTCCACGATCTTGTCGTAGCCTGGGTGGGCGCGCAGTTCCTCCAGCCGTTTGGGGTTCAATCCAGTCCGCCGCCAGGCTTGGAACAATTCGGAGATTTCTTTCATCAGTTCGGGATCGAAGCCGATGTAAAAGTAGCTATGTTTGAAGCAGGTGCTGCGTTCGTAGTAGCCCCACGTGGTGTGCGACCATTCGGTGGCCATGAAATCCAGTGTCAGCCGATCCATGAAATGGCCGTCGGGCACTTTCCAGGTTTCGCCGTCAAATACAAAGGCGAACGAGACATGGGGGGCGATGATTTGGGTCGAGGTGTGGAGGACTATCGGGTAGTCGGGCGTAGCCCCCGTCGGATGCTCTTCGTCGATGCCTTTGGCCACCATATAGATTCGCTTCAGCAGGTTGCGCATGGCGACGATCTGGTAATCGGCCTGACGCACTCCGTTTTCGTCCAGGTATCCGCATTTCCCGTTGTGCAGCGGATTGCTGCAACGGACCGGGCTGCCGTGATCGATGTAGATGCCGGCCATGATGCCGTAGTCCGGATGCAGCCAGCGGTTCTTGATGAACCAGACCCACCAGTCGGCGTAGGAGGTCTCCGCACAGGCGCTGAACCAGCTCCAGGAGAGAGGTTCGAGGCGTTCGTACCCGGGGATGTTTTCCCATTCATCTTTGTACCATTTGCGCTCCCGGATCTCGGTGCCGTCACCGTAGTAGGATGCAACCGAGTTGATGAAGCTGTACCGGAAATACTCCGGGTTTGTCTCGCGCCGCTTTCGGTCGGCCGCCCAGAATTCCTTTTCGGTCATTCCCGAATTGGGGCTGGGGCGGGGCAGGGTCGGGACTACAGACCAGCACCCGGTGGGGCCGCGGCGTTTGGAGCGGGCAATGGGTGGTTTGATCGGGGTGGGGTGGAGACCGAATTCGATGTCAAACGAATCCCGGCTGGTGGGTGAATCGATCATTTTCACCGCCAGCGTCACTCGGTCGTTTTCCGGCCAGACTCGAATCTCGTCGGACTTGTCTTTGTTGAACCAGCCCTCTCTTCCCTCGGCGAGCCATTGCAGACCGCGTTCGTAACCGCCGAGCCACACTGGCTGGCTGAAGCCGCCGAATTGCCCGTGCCACGGTTCCTTTGTGGTCAGGTCAGGTGGCATCTCCCCTCGCCAGCCGCGGCTCGGGGTGTGGATGAAACGGGCGTTGCGCTTGACGCACGGCATGCGGTAGGTCAGGCCGGATATGGCTTTGTCGTTGTCGTTGGTCACCGACGTTCGGATCCACATGAAACCGTCGAACTCGATGCGCGTGTGCACGGTCAGCGACACACCATCAGCAGTGCCGGTCCAGGTGCGTTCCACCGCTGCTTTAGAGACCACTGGATAGTCGATCCGGTCTACGTCAAACTCCAGCGGTTCGTCGCCGATTTCAAAGTCAAGCGTCATTGGTGCGGCAAGCAAGTTGTCACCGGCGCTGATGATCTGTTCGGGCAATGGGTTTGCAGCAAAACGTATGGTACGTCCCCAGCATTTGACGTTGTCGTCCTCGACCTCCATCGGGGTCCAGGGTGGCGGCACGATGTCGTGCACCCGGTCGTGCAGACCGAGAGTGTTGTGCCACCATGCTTCGGGTTCGGCCAGAGCAAAAGTCTGGCCGGGGTCGTTGCGGGCGAAGGCGTTGCCCTCCGCGCCGTGGATCGTAAATTCCACCTCGTAGGTTCCCGGCGGCAGTCCCGCCGTTGACATTTCGCCCATGGACGTCTCATCTTCCAGATCAAGTTCGACGAGTCGAGTCTGTTCCGGATTGTCGACATGTGCAACTCGGATCAGGGCTTTGGCGCCGTCGGGTGCGGTCGGGTGATAGGCGTCGAACACCACGCGTCCGAGTGTCGGCAGCGCTTTGACGGTCAGATTAGCCACTGCGGTGCCCGATCTTTCCGCTTCCATGAAGCGTGACACGCCGAGTTTAGCGAGGCGTTCGATACGAAAAGCGTCCAGCGGGCGGTCGAAAATCACGAACTCGTCAATCAGGGTGGCGAATGTGTCGTCCATCAGCGGCAGCCATTCGCCTTCGTAGCCGGGTGCGTACTGCTTGCCCTGCAAATCGTCCGGGCCGGTGACGAACCGGCGGCTCCAGAATGGGTAATCGCCGATCGAGAATCGGTTGCCAAGCTCCTGGGTCTGTTGGTCTTCAAACCTTGGGAATGCGGCTTTGGCAACCTGTTGTCCATTGCGGTAGGCCACCACCTGACCCTCTTCCCAGGTATAGGCAATGTGATACCAGGCCCCCGGTTTCATCCGCTCGATTCCCTCAATCAACGTGTCGTGAAGGATCAGCGGCGTGGAAACGTTGCCGTACCCGCCAACTTTCTCATTGATATAGCGCCCCGTGAACCAGAGAAAATCCATGGACGACCGGTTTTCAGGGTTGGTCTGCACCTGGAACCGCCGGACGCCGCTTGTGGTGAACAGAATCTGCAGCACACCGTCGGCCGTATCCCAGTTTTCCGAGGAAACCCAAAAAGCGATGGTTCCCGCGTCGGCGTTTAGATTCCTGCTCAATGGATATGTCACGGCAGCCGACGGGTCTTTACGTTCCTGCCGTTTGCGTGAAACCACGCGCAGCGCTTTTCCCGATTTCCCATCGACCCGGGTTGGTTCTCCCGCTGTCTTGATTTTGTCGGGGTCGAGGGACCTGGAGATGTCGGGGGCGAATCCTTCGTCGAACGATGCGTGGAAGAGGAGAGCGTTTTCCGGAATCCCGACGGTGCCTGCGGCGGCTTGTTCCGTGTAGGCGACTGCACCCTTTTCGTAGATGCCTTTGACCTGGGCTTCGCTGAGGAATTGATTGAACACCACCACATCGGCGATATGCGTTTCCCACGGCGTGTCCATCTGTTTGGAGGCGGCCTCCACAAATCCCGGATCGAACGCCACGATATCCTTGGTCATGAGCATCTCGTCTTCAGTGTCCACCTGAGGATCCGGATCTCGTTTCCAGCCGATGTAGAACCGCTCGCCAAACTGGCGAAACACCAGATCCGGGCGCTGGAATTGCTTCACCCGTTCTCCATTGACATAGCTCTCCAGGCGGCCGTCGCGCCAGGTAAAGAGAAAATGGTTCCACTGGCGTGGTGCATCCTCGGCGGGCCAGTTCTCCAGGTTAGGATAAGGGAACACGGTCTGGAACACACCGTCCGACCAGCCGCCGGTCAGCTTGCCGTCGGCATAGGCGAGCGTGCCAATCATCTGGCTTCGCCAGTAGGTTTGCAGCACTAATCGATGTGGCGGCGTATCGATGTCACCGGTGTGGAACAGCACCTGTGACCCACCGAAGATGGGATTACCTTCGGCATCCAGGTAGCCCCAGTTCGCCCCCGGCGCCATCCACAGCGACAACGCGCCTTGGCGTGGGGTCAGGTTGCCGTCCACCTCAAAGCCCACGGCGTCGATGCCGTTGCGCAGTCGGAGCGCCTTGCCTCCATTGCGGCCCGCGACGATCTTCGGTTCGCCGATGACATCGACCGGCTCCGTGTTGCCGCCCGCGGACGTGGCTGCAAGTCCCCGCTCGAACGTGTGGATGAAGCCGATGTCGTCCAGATCCAGGGCCGATGCGCTCAGGGGGATCAGCAGTATCAGGCTGGCCGCAATCATGGAGAGCGCGTGGCGTTTGTTGATCAACATGCTTCGAGGCTTCAGGGAATTGCGGAGGAACAGTTCAGTCATTGTTAGTGGCCTCTTTCCGTTGGGGTTCCTTAGGTTCAAGCCAGACGTGCAGTGCCGTGACCGACCTGCCGAACAGGTTGCTTAAACGTCACGTCGTCATGGGGCATGGATTATTCCAACTAGTTGCCATCTGCGTCAAAGGCGCGGAATATGGTGGTGGCCCCGCCCGTGCCGGGAGTCGCACGGATGTAATTGTAAACGGTGGCGTCGTTCACCGTGTACCGCCCGACGTGACCGTCGCCCCAGCCCAGCTGAAACCACGGTGTCTGGCCTTTCCAATGAGACACGGTCAATGTCTTGTCGTCACTGCCGCGGAAGATATCCGAAAACAAAACCTTGTCTCCGAAGTGCTCCAGCCGGAGCGCGCTGGAGTACACGCCCCCGCCCCCGCTGGCTTTCTGCGGGCCGCCGACGAACTCGACATAATCCACCCTGAAACCATACGAACAATCCATCTCAGGAAGACCATTCCGCGGAATCGGCAGATAATTCATGCCCCGCGACAACGGCCACAGGCGGTTC